>DROT01000001.1 GCA_011321775.1 Gammaproteobacteria bacterium
CCGTAGTAACGATATACAGCGTATCCTCGGGCGGCTGTCGGCACAGCTCGGTGAGCACCCTGGCGCCCGTCGTGCCCGGGCGGCAGCCCGGCAGGCGCAGGATCTGCGCCTTGCGGCTGGCGAACAGGGACAGGTTCTGGCCATCCTCGAGCAGGCCGTTCCAGTCGAATTGTTGTACATTCTCCACCACCTGCTGCAGGATCTCCTCATAACCCTGCTCGCGCAGCAGGTTTCGCGCAGCATCCAGCCAGTCGCGCAGCAACAGCGGCTCGTCGCTGGCGACGAGATAGATCGGGCGGGGCTGGGTACCGAGGCTTTGGGGCAGCATGGATTCACGGCCGGTGGAAACGACCGCCAATGCTACCACAAAGCGATCCCGTTCCTGCCCGGTCGGCTTGATAAATTGCCCCGGATCACCACCTTGCAAACCTGCCTGGCCAACCCGGAACCACTGATGAAGCACACACCATCCACCCGGAAACTGCCGCTGGAACAACTCGCCCGCCATTTCTACCACAACGAGTTGAAGGACGAGCTGACCTATCGCTACCTGGCTCGTCACAGCCGAGACCCGCAGTTGAAGCAGTTGCTCGAGCGCATCGCCGATATCGAACACGGACACGCCGGCTTCTGGGGCGAGATCCTGCAACAGCAGCAGCTCGAGCTGCCGAAACCGCCCAGCGGAGGACTCCGACTGTGGCTACTCGGCCTGCTGATGCGACTGGTCAACCCGATGCTGGTGATTTCCTCGCTGGAACTGGGCGAAAGCTCGGCCTACGAGCAATACTTTCTGCTCTACCGGGAAGGGGCGCTGGATGAAACAACCCGCGAACGGCTGCGGGACATCATCATCGACGAGCTGGAGCATGAATCCGCCTTCCACGAGGCGCGAACGCGCAGCGGTTTTGACAATATCCGGGACTTCATTCTCGGCATGAACGACGGTCTGGTGGAAATCCTCGGCGCCGTCACCGGTCTTTCCGCCGCCTATTCGGGCAACCCGCTGGTGGTTGCCGTCAGCGGCATGGTGGTCGGCGTGGCCGGCGCGCTGTCGATGGGTATCGGCGCTTTCGTCTCGGTACGCTCCCAGCGGCAGATCAACGAGGCCCGGCACAAGCGAAACGAGATTCTGTTCAGCGTGTCGCCGGAACGGGCCGCAACGGAATTCGAACGCAAGCTGCAGGAATCCGGGATTCCCGAATCCGTCCGTCGCGAGGTGACCGAGAAGCTCGCGGAAGAAGGCGACGCCCTGGCACAACTGCTGGCACAGCCCAGTGACGAAAACGAGTGGCGTTCGGCCCTGTTCACCGGAGCCGCCTACCTGCTCGGCGTACTGTTCCCGGTGCTGCCCTACTTCCTTGCCGACCAGGCTTCCCATGCCCTGCTCGGTTCCTTCTTCTTCGCCGGACTGGCCCTGGCCAGCGTCGGCGGCCTGGTCGCCATCGTTTCCGGCATTCCTCTGGGCGGCAAGATCCGGGAAATGCTGTTCTCCGGCTTCAGCGCCGCCGGCCTGGCCTACCTGTTCGGCCAACTGATGAAGCTGTGGTTCGGGGTGGAAATCTGATGATCGGCGGGTCGCTGGCGCGGTCCATGGCACTCGGAATGAGCAGAAGCTATTGGTTATTGCCAGAGATGGAGAAGGTAGAGCAAGGCCGGAGGCCCGAGCCGGGGAGCGGTTCCGTGACAGCCATGGATGGCGAGTATGCCGAAAACGCAGGAGCGGTTTTCGGTCCATGGCTTCGCAGCATAAGCACATCCCTGTGCAAAAAAAACCCTCGGAGAGACCCGAGGGTTGAATCCTGCTTTCATTGAGTGCATCCAGCCAGGCTTCCTGCCTGTCACGCCTTGCCTTGTC
>DROT01000002.1 GCA_011321775.1 Gammaproteobacteria bacterium
GCAATACAGGGACTAACCGGCCTCATCCAGCGGGAATGCCCGAACCGGCCGGGGGCTCTTTGGTGTACAATCTGCCGCCCCCGCAACCGGATTCTGGGTACACAGAGTGGAACAGTTTCGTGGTACCACCATACTGTCGGTACGCCGCAATGGCCGCGTCGTGGTCGGCGGCGACGGCCAGGTCTCGATGGGCAATACCGTCATGAAGGGCAATGCGCGCAAGGTTCGCACCCTCTATCACGGCAAGGTGCTGGCCGGCTTCGCGGGCGGCACCGCCGATGCCTTCACCCTGTTCGAGCGCTTCGAGGCCAAGCTCGAGAAGCACCAGGGTCACCTGGTGCGTTCGGCGGTGGAACTCGCCAAGGACTGGCGTACCGACCGCATGCTGCGGCGGCTGGAGGCCCTGCTGGTGGTCGCCGACCGCGAGAGTTCGCTGATCATCACCGGCAACGGCGACGTCATCGAGCCGGAGGACAGCCTCATGGCCATCGGCTCGGGCGGCCCCTACGCCCAGGCGGCGGCGCGCGCCATGCTGGATACCACCGAGCTGGACGCGCGCAGCATCGTCCAGAAGGGGCTCGAGATCGCGGCCGGCATCTGCGTCTACACCAACCACAATCTCACCCTCGAGGAACTCGAGATCCAGCCATGTCCGAAATGACCCCCCGCGAAATCGTCCAGGAACTGGACAAGCACATCGTCGGCCAGGACGAGGCCAAGCGCGCGGTCGCCATCGCCCTGCGCAACCGCTGGCGGCGACAGCAGGTGGACGAACCGCTGCGCTCCGAGATCACGCCCAAGAACATCCTTATGATCGGCCCCACCGGCGTCGGCAAGACCGAGATCGCGCGCCGGCTGGCGCGCCTGGCGAAGGCGCCTTTCATCAAGGTCGAGGCCACCAAGTTCACCGAGGTCGGCTACGTCGGCCGCGACGTGGAATCCATCATCCGTGACCTGGTCGACGTGGCCATCAAGATGACGCGCGAGGAGGAGATGGCCAAGGTGCGTCACCGCGCCGAGGACGCCGCCGAGGAACGCATCCTCGACGCGCTGCTGCCGGCGGCGCGCAGCGTCGGTTTCAACGCCGAACCGGAGGCCGCCGATCACAGCGAGACGCGTCAGAAATTCCGCAAGATGCTGCGCGAGGGACGCCTCGACGACCGCGAGATCGAGGTCGAGGTCTCGGCCACGCCCATGGGCGTGGAGATCATGGCGCCGCCGGGCATGGAAGAGATGACCAGCCAGCTGCAGGGGCTGTTCCAGAACTTCGGCGCCGGACGCACCAAGACCCGCAAGCTGCGCATCGCCGACGCCTTCAAGGTGCTCACCGACGAGGAAGCCGGCAAGATGATCAACGAGGAGGACCTCAAGCTGCGGGCGCTCGGCAACGCGGAGCAGAACGGCATCGTGTTCATCGACGAGATCGACAAGGTCACCCAGCGCAGCGAACAGGGCGGCAGCCCGGGCGTCTCCCGCGAGGGCGTGCAGCGCGACCTGCTGCCGCTGGTGGAAGGCAGCACGGTCACCACCAAGCACGGCATGGTGCGTACCGACCACATCCTGTTCATCGCCTCCGGCGCCTTCCACATGTCCAAGCCTTCGGACCTGATCCCGGAGCTGCAGGGGCGCATGCCCATCCGGGTGGAACTGCAGGCGCTGGGGGTCCAGGAATTCGTGCGTATTCTCACCGAACCCGACGCCTCGCTCACCGAACAGTACAGTGCGCTGATGCGCACCGAAGGCGTGGAGCTGGATTTCACCGCCGACGGCATCGAACGCATCGCCAGCGTCGCCTGGGAGATCAACGAGCGTACCGAGAACATCGGTGCCCGCCGGCTGCATACGGTCATGGAACGGCTGCTGGAGAAAATCTCCTTCGAGGCCGCCGACCGCGGCGGCAGCCGCGTGAGCGTGGATGCCGCCTACGTGGAGGCGCAACTCGCCGATCTGGCCCAGGACGAGGACCTGAGCCGCTACATACTCTGAACGAGCTATCGAGGTTGAACATGGCCGAGCAACACCCCCATCCGACAGAAATCAAGCTGCACCAGAAATCCCGCATGCTGGAGATCGCCTTTGACGACGGCGCCCGTTTCCAGATGAGCTGCGAATACCTGCGGGTGCACTCGCCGTCGGCCGAGGTCCAGGGTCACGGGCCGGGGGAGGGCGTGCTGCAGGTCGACAAGGAAGACGTCAATATCGAACGCATCGAGCCGGTCGGCAACTACGCCATCCAGATCTGGTTCGACGACGAACACAACACCGGCATCTACTCCTGGGACACCCTCTACAAACTGGGCGCCAACCAGGAGCAGAACTGGCAGGCCTATCTCGAGCGCCTGCGGGAAGCGGGGGCGCCGCATTCGCAGCTCGACAAGGCATCCACGACCCAGGAATCCGGCGACAACCCCTGAACATCCACGGAAGATGCTATTCTTGCGCCTCCCTGGACCGAAAACCACCGGATTTCTGCTGAAATGAGCGACAAGACCACCCATTTCGGATTCGAACAGGTCGACTGGCAGGAAAAGCAGCGGCGCGTCGCCGGCGTGTTCGACTCGGTCGCCGGCAACTACGACCTCATGAACGACGTCATGTCCTTCGGCATCCACCGCCTGTGGAAGAGGTTCGCCATCGAGCTGTGCGGCGCGCGCCCGGGACAGGTGGTGCTGGATCTGGCCGGTGGCACCGGTGATCTGGCGGCGCGCCTGGCGCGACTGGTGGGGCGCGACGGACAGGTGGTGATCGCCGACATCAATGCGTCCATGCTCGAAGTCGGGCGCGAGCGGCTGCTCGACCAGGGGCTGAGCGGCAATCTGCGCTTCGTGCAGGCCAACGCCGAGGAACTGCCGTTCCCCGACGCCAGTTTCGACTGCATCACCATGGCCTTCGGGCTGCGCAACGTCACCGACAAGCAGAAGGCGCTGGAGTCCATGTACCGGGTGCTGAAACCGGGGGGGCGCGTGGTGATCCTGGAGTTCTCGCGCCCCGTGCTGCCGGGCCTGAAGCCGGTCTACGACCTCTATTCCTTCAAGCTGCTGCCACTCATGGGCCGCCTGATCGCACGCGACGAGGACAGCTACCGCTACCTGGCCGAGTCGATCCGCATGCACCCCGGCCAGGACGAGCTCAAGGCCATGATGGAACAGGCGGGCTTCGAGGACTGCGAATACTTCAATCTCAGCGGCGGCATCGTCGCCCTGCATCGCGGTTTCCGCTACTGACCGCAGGGCCCGGCCATGCGAACACCCGGTGACAGGAAGTGACGGCATCCACCACACTGGCCGCGGCGCTGGAGAGCGCGCTCGATCTCTACCTGCGACAGAACCCCTCGGCCCGGCAGAAATGCGCCGCGCTCGCGGGCCGCGTCATCGCCCTGGAACTCGCCGGTACCGGCCTGACGCTCTATTTTCTCCCGGATGAACGGGGGATACAGGTGTTCGCTCACTACGAGGGCGAGGTGGATACCCGGCTGACCGGGACTCCGGCGGGCTTCGCCCGCCTGATGCTGGGCTCGCGTGAAGATGCCCTGTTCCAGGGGGCGGTGGAGATCCACGGCGACACCGCCACCGGCGAGCAGTTCCAGCAGCTCCTCGCCGCCAGCGAACTGGAGTGGGAGGAACTGCTGTCACGCTTCACCGGTGACGTGATCGCTCACCAGGCGGGCGAGGCCCTGCGTGCGGCGACACGGTATCTGGGTGAAGTGCGCGACACCCTGGCGCAGGATCTGTCGGAGTACCTGCAGGAGGAGGCGCGGCTGCTGCCGACGCGGGTCGAGATCGACTATTTTCTCGACGAGGTCGACGAATTCAAGGCCGACGTGGAGCGTCTCGAGGCGCGCGTCCGGCGCTTGCTGGCGCGTACGGAGGCGGGGACGTGATCCGGCCCGGCCAGCTGCTGCGGCTGCTGCACATCAACTGGGTGCTGGTACGCAACGGCCTGGACGAGGTCGTCCTCGCGACCCACCTGTTCCGTCCGGTACGCTTCCTGCGATTCTTCGCCCCCTGGCAATGGGTCAACCGCAAGGTGCCGCGCGCGGTGCGCATCCGCAAGACGCTGGAGGAACTGGGGCCGATCTTCGTCAAGTTCGGCCAGATCCTGTCCACCCGCCAGGACCTGCTGCCGGACGACATCGCCGTCGAACTGGCGCGGCTGCAGGACCGCGTCGCGCCCTTCGCCGGCGAACAGGCGCGGCAACTGGTGGAAAAGGCCTTCCAGCAGCCCATCGGCGACATCTTCGCCAGTTTCGACGAACAGCCGCTGGCCTCGGCCTCGGTGGCGCAGGTCCACGCGGCGCGCCTGAAGAGCGGCGAGGACGTGGTGGTCAAGGTGCTGCGCCCCGGCATCGAACCGGTCATCCAGCGCGACGTCCGCCTGCTGCGCTACATCGCCGGCCTGGCGGAACGCTACTGGCGCGAGGGCCGGCGGCTGCGCCCCTGCGAGGTGGTGGACGAGTTCGAGAAGACGCTGTACGAGGAACTGGACCTGCTGCGCGAGGCCGCCAACGCCTCCCAGCTGCGACGCAACTTCAGCGACACCGACCTGCTGTACGTGCCCGAGGTCTACTGGCCCTACTGCAAGCGCAACGTCATGGTGATGGAGCGCATCTACGGCATCCCGGTGAGCGACATCGACGCCCTGCGCCGCGCCGGCGTCGACCTCAAGCTGTTGTCGGAACGCGGCGTGGAGATCTTCTTCACCCAGGTGTTCCGCCACAACTTCTTTCACGCCGACATGCACCCGGGCAACATATTCGTGACCCCCGAGGGGCGCTACATGGCGGTCGATTTCGGCATCATGGGCACCCTCAGCCCGGACGACCAGCGCTACCTGGCGGAGAACTTCCTGGCCTTCTTCCGCCGCGACTACCACCGCGTGGCGGAACTGCACGTGGAATCGGAATGGGTCCCTCCGGGCACCCGCATCGACGAGTTCGAGGCCGCCATCCGCTCGGTGTGCGAGCCCATCTTCGAGCGCCCCCTCAAGGAGATTTCCTTCGGCAACCTGCTGCTGCGACTGTTCCAGACCGCGCGCCGTTTCAACATGGAGATCCAGCCACAGCTGGTGCTGTTGCAGAAGACCCTGCTGAACATCGAGGGCCTCGGACGCCAGCTGTACCCCGATCTCGACCTGTGGCAGACCGCCAAGCCCTTCCTGGAACGCTGGATGAGCGAACAGGTCGGACCACGGGCTTTCGTCGGGCGTCTGCGCCGCAGTCTGCCGGCCTGGAGCGAACGGCTGCCGGAACTGCCGGAGCTGCTGCACCGCACCCTGCAACAGGCCAGCGAGGGCAAGCTGCGCGTCCAGTGGCAGTCGCGCGAACTGGAACGGCTGCGCCGGCAGCTGCGCCGTTCCAGCCAGCGCACCCTGGCAGCCATCCTCGGCAGCAGCCTGGTGGTCAGCGCCTCGGTCATCTATGGACTGGACGGCTACACGCCCGCCATGGCCGGCGGCGCACCGCTGCTGAGCTGGATTCTCGGTGGACTGGGCGTGTTTTTCTTCGTCTATGCCCTCAGCGAGGAATGAAACGCCGCACAAAATAAAAACCCGCCAGTTGGCGGGTCAAGTTCCGGGCTCTTTTTTCGTTATTGCCTGTTCGTCTTTCGAGCCTTGTTGTTATCTGCTTATCCGTGCCTGTGCCTCCCCCGGCGCCAGCACTTTTTGTTCAACTCCTCCAACTCCGTTTTCGGCCACTCCATCCTCGCTGCATGTACGGTCTGCTTTGTTGTTGTTTTACTGTACCCGAGCATAGAGCAACAAGCGTGCCTACTTTTTTTGTCGTTATAAATCAATCGGATATAAGTCTGCCAATTTGGCGGAAATATTGTCTGTAAGATTTATCGACGCCGCAAACGTATCAGATCTTGCTAATAAACATGGAAATACAATGGATTACAGGAGCGGCCCCATCGACTGGCCGCCCTCAAAAATCGTAAAGATTTTCGACGCGTGTTCGAAAACGGAACCACCTGCCTCAATGACGCGCATACACCGCAATCAGAAGCACGAGCAGCGAAATCAGCCACAGCAGACCGGTCCACACCATCGACTGCC
>DROT01000003.1 GCA_011321775.1 Gammaproteobacteria bacterium
CCGTTCACCTCACTGCCAAGCCCGGGCAACAACACCGCCAGCAGCAGCAGGATGGCGAACAGGATGCAGGCGCGGCTGCACTGTTCCCACCACGCCAGGCGGATGCGCAGCACCAGCAGTCCCAGCCCGAGTCCGGCCGCCAGGTAGAAGCTCTGGCGCAGGGCGAAATGGAAGGTCCCCAGCCCCAGGCGCTCGGCGACCGGCATGGAAGCCGAAGCCACCATCACCAGGCCGATCGAAAACAGGGCAGCCACGGCGCCCAGCAGGGCGTAGTCGAGCCGCGGATAACTGCAACCGCGACGCTTCGGCAGCTCGGGCAGAAGCAGCTCCAGACTCATGACTCCAGCTCCCCGACGGCGCGCACGAAGGCTTCACCGCGCTGCTCGTAGCCATCGAACTGGTCGAAACTGGCACACGCCGGCGACAGCAATACCGCGTCACCGGGAACGGCGAGCGCCGCCGCCTTGCGCACGGCATCCTCCATGCCGGTGGCGCGCTGACAGGGGACCACACCCTGCAACAGCGACTCGATCTGGCCGGCGGCCTCACCGATCAATATCACCGCCCGCACGCGGCCCCGCAGTCCCTCGACCAGCGGACGGAAATCGGCGCCCTTGCCCTGCCCCCCGGCGATCAGCACCAGCGGGACGTCGAAGCCGCGAACCGCGGCCAGGGTGGCGCCGATATTGGTGGCCTTGGAGTCGTTGTACCAGTCGACACCTCCGCGTTCCGCGACCCACTGGCTGCGGTGCGGCAGACCACGAAATTCGCGCAGCGCCAGCAGCATGGCGTCACGAGGCAGGCCGGCGGCCATTCCCAGCGCCAGTGCCGCCAGCGCATTGGCGAGGTTGTGGGTGCCCGCCATGCGCAAGGCCGCTGCCGCCATCCATGGCTCTTCCCCGTACATGATCCAGCGCTCGCCCTCGTGCTCGGCGATTCCGAAATCCCCGGCCCGCGCCGGCCCCAGTCCAAAGCCGATGCAACTGCCACCAGCCTCGGCCAGCGCAGCCGCGTCGGCATCGTCGCGATTGACCACCTGCACCTCCGCATCCGCGTAGACACGGCGCTTGGCACCGGCGTAGTCGTCCATCGAGGCATGGCGGTCGAGGTGATCCGGGCTCAGGTTCAGGACCGTGGCAACGCGCGGGCGCAGGCTGCTCACCGTTTCCAGCTGAAAACTGGAAAGCTCGAGCACGTAGAGATCCGGTTCCCGTTCCTGGATCAGCTCCAGCGCCGGCGTGCCGAGGTTGCCGCCGACGCGCACTTCGCGGCCCGCACGCCGCGCCATGGCGCCCACCAGGGTGGTAACCGTACTCTTGCCGTTGGATCCGGTAATAGCCACCACCGGCGCACGGGCGTGGCGCGCGAACAGCTCGATGTCGCCGATGATTTCCACGCCACGGCGGCGGGCCTCCAGCAACAGGGGGTCGCGCAGCGACACCCCCGGACTGACGACGATACGGGTGGCCCGGGAAAAGGCGCTGCGGTCGAATCCGCCCAGGAACAGTGCCACGTCGGGCAATTCGGCACGAATCGCCTCCAGGGCTGGCGGCCGTTCGCGACTGTCGGTGACGGCCACCTCGATGCCCTGCCGGGACAGGAAACGCGCGCACGAAAGGCCCGTCGTTCCCAGTCCGACGATCAGCGTCCGGCCGGCCGGCCGCGGCGTGCTATCCGGGGTATCGATCATGGCCAGCATCTGCGTCCTCTGTTCCGCAACGGTCTCACAACACCACCAGCAGCAGGGCGATAACGGCAAAGGTGACCCCGACCAGCGCCATCTGACTATTCTCGTCCATGCCGCCCCCTTACCTCAGCTTCAGCGTGGCCAGCCCGAACAGCACCAGAATGACGGTGATGATCCAGAAACGCACGATGACGCGCGGCTCCGGCCAGCCCTTGAGTTCGAAATGATGGTGCAGGGGCGCCATGCGGAAGATGCGCCGCCCGGTCAGCTTGTAGGACGCCACCTGCAAGATGACCGAGACCGTCTCCATGACGAACACCCCGGACATCAGGAAAAACACCAGTTCCTGGCGCACCAGCACCGCGACGATACCCAGCGCTGCACCCAGCGCCAGCGCCCCGACGTCGCCCATGAACACCTGCGCCGGGTACGCGTTGAACCACAGGAAGCCGAGTCCGGCACCGACGATGGCGCCGCAGAACACGGCCACCTCGCCCACCTCGCTGATGAAAGGGATGCCGAGATAACGGGCGATGTAGGCGTGCCCGGTGGCATAGGCGAAGATGGCGAGCGCCCCGGCGATCAGCACGGTGGGCAGGATCGCCAGGCCGTCGAGACCGTCGGTGAGATTGACCGCGTTGCTGGACCCCACCACCACGAAATACACCACCACGACGTACCAGCTTCCGAGCGGAATGGCGACATCCTTGAAGAACGGCACGATGAGCTGGGTTTCCGCGGCCGACTGGGCGCCGCTGTAGAGATAGAGGCCGGTTGCCAGCGCCGCCACCGACTGCCAGAAATACTTGCTGCGCGCCGACAGCCCTTTGCTGTTGCCGTAGAAGATCTTGCGATAGTCGTCGATCCAGCCGATGGTGCCGAAGGCCAGGGTCACCAGCAGGACGACCCACACATAGCGGTTGCCGAGATCGGCCCACAGCAGCGTCGATACCGCGATCGCCACCAGGATCAGCGCTCCGCCCATGGTGGGGGTGCCGGCCTTGGCGAGGTGGGACCGGGGACCGTCGTCACGCACCTGCTGTCCGATCTGGCGCGAGCTCAGACGCCGGATCATCAGCGGCCCCACCAGGAAGGAAATCATCAGCGCCGTCAACGCTCCCAGGATGGTGCGCAGGGTGATGTAGTGGAATACGTTGAAGCCGCTGTAATACTGGCTCAGATAGTCGGCGAGGTAGATCAGCATGAGCGCGCCACCCCCCTGTGTCCGTCAGCAGCGCTGATCCCCAGGGCCTCTACCACCCGTTCCATGCGCATGGCGCGTGAACCCTTGACCAGGATGATCACACCTTCGTGTGCCGCCTCGCGCAGGGTGGCGTTGAGCGCTTCCAGCTCACTGAAGCTTTCGCCGCCCGGACCGAAGGACTCGGCCGCCTGACGCGCCAGGGGGCCGAACGCAAACAGGCGCCGGATGCCGGCCTCACGCGCCTCCTCGCCCATGCGCCGATGCAACTGTTCGCCGGCCTCGCCCAGTTCCCCCATGTCACCCAGCACCAGCCAGGATTCCGCCTTCGTCTGCGCCAGCAACTGCAGCGCCGCGCGCAGGGACGCCGGATTGGCGTTGTAGCTGTCGTCGACCAGCAGCGCGCCGTTGGCACCAGCCTGGCGCTGCCAGCGGCCGCTGACGGTCTGTACAGCACCCAGGCCGGCGGCGACGGCATCCAGCGGTACCTCCAGGGCCACTGCAGCCGCCGTCGCCGCCAGCGCATTCATCACATTGTGACGTCCGGGCAGCGGCAGGCGCAGCCGTACCGAGCCCGCGGGGGTATGCAGGTCGAGTTCGCTGCCCTCGAGGTCGCCGCGCCAGTCCGCCGTTACCTGGGCCGACCGATCCAGACCAAAGTCGACAAGCCGGCGCGGGGCGGCCAGCGTACGCCACAGCCCGGCATAGTCATCGTCGGCGTTGATGACGGCCACGCCCTCCGGCGGCAGGGATTCGAACAGTTCACCCTTGGAACGGGCCACCCCTTCCACGCTGCCGAACCCCTCCAGATGCGCCGCGGCAGCATTGGTGACCAACCCGACCGTCGGCCGGGCGACGGCCGCCAGGTAGGCGATCTCTCGCGGGTGATTGGCACCCATTTCCACCACCGCGTAGTCGTGGGCGGGAGACAGGTCGAACAGGGTGAGGGGAACACCGATGTCGTTGTTCAGGTTGCCGCGGGTGACCAGTACCTCACCCCGCTGTCGCAGGATCGCGGCCAGCATTTCCTTGACCGTGGTCTTGCCGTTGCTGCCGGTCACCCCGATCAGCGGCAGCCCCAGTGTACTGCGCCAGGCGGCGGCCAGGCGGCCCAGCGCCAGGCGGGTATCGCCGACCAGCAACTGCGGCAGCCCGCCGGCATCGCCACGACCGAGAAGCGCGGCCACCGCACCTCCCGCGAACGCCTGTTGCAGGTAGTCATGGCCATCGAAGTTGGGCCCCTGCAGGGCAACGAACAGGTTGCCGGGTTCGAGGGTACGGGTATCGGTGCTGACGCCGCGGAACTCCACGTCGGCACCGCTGCGTTCCGCCTCCAGGATCTCCGCGGCTCGTGACAGGGACATGGCAATCATGCGACCAGCCTCCGCAACACCCGGCGCGCCTGCTCGCGATCACTGAAGGGCAGCTTGCGGCCCGCCACTTCCTGCCAGGCCTCGTCTCCCTTGCCGGCGATGAGCACCAGGTCATCGGGCGCTGCCCCGGCGAGCGCGCTGTCGATGGCCCTGGCCCGGTCCTCTATGATCAACGCACGCGCGGGCTGTTCGAAGCCAGCGGCGATCTGGCGCAGAATCTCGCCGGGATCCTCGCTGCGCGGATTGTCGCTGGTGAGGATCACGCGCTCGGCGAGACGCTCGGCCACTGCCCCCATCAGCGGACGCTTGCCGCGGTCGCGGTCACCACCGGCACCGAACACGCACACCAGCTCGCCGCGGCAGTGGGGGCGCAAGGCACGCAGCACCGATTCCAGCGCGTGCGGCGTATGGGCATAGTCGATCACTACCCGCGGCGCACCCGGCAGACTCACCAGTTCCATGCGCCCGGCGACGGTCGCGATGCCGGACAGGCGTCGCAGCGCGTCTTCCATCGACACACCGGCCGCCAGCAGGGCGCCAACAGCCGCCAGCAGATTGCCGGCATTGAAATCCCCCAGTACGGCGGTCCTGAGCGATGCCTCGCCCTGGCTGGACAGCAGGTCGAGTTCGAGTCCCTCCGGCAGCGCCCGCACCCTCCGCAGAACCAGCCATTCAGGGTAGCGGCGCGCTTCACCATCGTCGTTTCCCTGCCAGGCGATGACGCGCAGGCGCCCTTTCAGCGAGGCCGCCAGCTCACGACCGAAGGCGTCGCCCACGTTCACCACTGCAGCGGCCAGCGAGGGGCTGGCGAACAGGCGCCGCTTGGCCTCGGCATAGGCCTCGACGCTGCCGTGGTAGTCGAGGTGGTCGCGGCTGAGATGGGTCAGCACGGCGGTATCGAAGACCACCCCGTCGGTGCGGTGCTGGTGCAGTGCGTGCGACGACACCTCCATCACCATTTGCTCCACGCCGCGGTCACGCAAGGCCGCCATTTCGGCCTGCAGCCGCAGGGCATCCGGTGTGGTGTGCGTCGGCGGATGCAGTTCACCCCACACGCCATAACCCAGGGTACCGAGCACACCACAGGGACGCTGCGGTTGCGACAGCGCCTGGGCGATGAAATGACTGACGGAGGTCTTGCCATCCGTTCCCGTGACGCCGATGACGTGCAGCTCACGGGAGGGATGGCCGTAGAAGCGGGCGGCGATGATTCCCAGCTTGTGACCCAGCCCCGGCAAGGCTACCGAGGGCACGGGGAGCGAAGCCACGATCGCGCTCTCGGCGCCGTCCCGTTCCCACACCACCGCGCCTGCGCCGCGCTGCAGCGCTTCGGCGACGTGCTCCAGGCCATGGGAATGAATGCCCCTGCAGGCGAGAAACAGATCGCCGGGCTGGACTGATCCGCTGGCGGCCGACAGGCCGGTCACCTCGATCCGTGGCACCTCTCCGCAAGCCCCCAGACCGTCCAGCAGGTCCGTCAGCGGGATGCCCGATCCCTGCCGTGGCGCCGCCATCATGCGTGCCCCTCCTGCTGCGACCGTCGCGTCTGCAACAGCGGCAGATCGTCCGGCGTCACGTTGAGCAGGCGCAGCGCGCCCGCCATGATGCGGGAAAACACCGGCCCGGCGACCTGGCCACCGAAGTGCTTGCCGTTGCTCGGCTCGTCGATCACCACCACCGTCACCAGGCGCGGCGCACTGGCCGGCGCCATGCCGGCAAAAACGGCCACGTAGCGGTGACGGGCGTAGCCGCCATCGACGGACTTGTGCACGGTGCCGGTCTTGCCGGCGACGCGATACCCTTTCACCGCCGCCAGCGGCGCGGTACCGCCCTCCTTCACCACCGCCTCCATCATCTTGCGCACCGAGCGTGCGACCGCAGGCGAATACACCCGCTGCGCCTCACCCGGCTGCTCGCGCCGCAACAGGCTGACCGGCAGGCGGTAGCCGTCGTTGGCGAATACCGCATAGGCCTGCGCCAGCTGCAGCGCCGTCACCGACAGGCCATAGCCATAGGACAGTGTGGCCCGTTCGATATCGCGCCAGCGGTGGAAGTCCGCGAGGTAGCCGTTTGCCTCGCCCGGGAAGCCGCTCGCGGTAGCCAGGCCGAAGCCGGCACCGGAGAAGCCGCGCCACAGATCCTCCGCTGTCAGCGACAGGGCGATCTTGCTGGCGGCGACATTGCTCGACTTGCGGATCACGCCGGTCAGATCCAGGGTGCCATAGTCGTGCATGTCGTGGATGGTGTGGGAACCCACGCGGAACAGGCCCGGCGAAGTCTCGATGCGCGTATTGACCCGGTAGCGCCCGCTCTCCAGCGCCGCCGCGATCACGAAGGGCTTCATGGTGGAACCCGGTTCGAAGACGTCAGTGACCGCGCGGTTGCGCAGGTGGCTGGCCTTGAGCCCCTTGCGATTGTTGGGATTGAACGACGGCTGGTTGACCAGCGCCAGCACCTCCCCGCTGCGATTGTCCAGCACCACGACCGAACCGGAGCGGGCATGGTGCTGGCGCACGGCCGCCTTGAGTTCGCGATAGGCCAGGTACTGGATGCGCCGGTCTATACTCAGTTTCAGGATCTTGCCGGGGCGCGCGCTGCGGATGTTCTCGACATTCTCGACGATGTGACGCCGACCGTCCTTGACCACGCGCTTGGCGCCCGGCTCCCCGCGCAACCAGTCGTCATACGCCAGCTCCAGCCCCTCCTGGCCACGATCGTCGATATTGGTGAAGCCGATCAGGTGACCCGCCACTTCGCCCGCCGGGTAGTAGCGCTGGTACTCGCGCTGCAGGTACACCCCCGGAAGATCCAGCGCCGCGACCCGGCGCGCGCGGTCCGGCGAAATATGGCGGCGCAGGTACAGGAACTCGCGCCCCCGGTACTGGCCCAACAGGCGGCGCACATGATCCGGCTCCAGCCCGAGCAACTCGGAGAGGCGCGCCAGTTCGTTGCGCGAAGCCACCAGTTCACCGGGGTTGACCCACACGGACTGGACCGGCGTACTGATCGCCAGCGGCTCGTCGTTGCGATCGACGATCATGCCGCGGTGTGCCGGCACCGGCACCACGCGCAGGTGACGGGCATCGGCCTGTCCCTGGAGGAAATCACGATCCAGCAACTGCAGCTGGGCACTGCGCCCGGCCAGCAGCACGAAGCCCGCCAGCATGAGGCCGGCGAGAAAACGGTGTCGCAAGCGACTGACGGTCCGGTGCGGTTTCATGGTTGCTGAATCATCAGTTGCGGTGTTTCCGGAATCTTCATCCCCAGGCGCTTGCGCGCCGCGTCTTCCACCTTGCCGTGGGTGGTGTAGGTGCTCTGCTCCAGCTGCAGTTGTCCCCACTCGACATTCATCGCATCACGCTCGGCCTGCAAGGCCTGGAGCTCGATGAACAGGCGGCGGCTCTGGTGCTTGGCGTAGGCCACCGCCATGGCCGAGGCGATCACTGCCAGCAACAGCACCGGGAGCAGCGCCGCCCTCACTGCGGACGCTCCGCTACCCGCAGCACCGCGCTGCGCGCGCGCGGGTTGGCGCGCACCTCGTCCCGATCCGCCCGCTGGGCCTTGCCGACCGCTTTCAGGCGCGGCTCCCAGCCCGGCGCCATGACCGGGAGGTCCGGCGGCAGCTGCGGCCCGCGCTGCTGGTCACGGATGAAGCGTTTGACAATGCGATCCTCCAGCGAATGAAAACTGATCACCGCCAGCCGCCCACCCGGCGCCAGCGCTTCGACCGCTTGCGGCAGCACGGCCTCCAGCTCTTCGAGTTCACGGTTGATAAAGATGCGGATTGCCTGAAAACTCCGCGTTGCCGGATGTTTGCCCGCCTCGCGACCGGGAAGCACGGACGCCACCAGTCGGGCCAGCTGCGCGGTGGTGGCAATCGGCGCGCGGGTGCGCTGCTCGACGATGGCGCGCGCGATGCGCCGCGAATGGCGCTCCTCGCCATAGGTCCACAGCACGTCGGCGATCTCCCCGGCCGACGCGCTTGCAAGCCAGTCTGCGGCACTCGGACCCGCCTGCGGATTCATGCGCATGTCCAGAGGGCCATCGCGGAGAAAGCTGAAGCCGCGGCCGGCATCGTCCAGCTGCGGCGAGGAGACACCGAGATCGAGCAGAATGCCGTTGACCTTCCCCTGCCAGCCCAGTTCGGACAGTGCGGATCCAAGATTGCCAAAACTCCCCTGATGCATGATCAGCCGCGGCTCGTTGCGGAAACGGTCTGCTGCAAACGCCAGTGCATCCGGATCCTTGTCGAAAGCCAGCAGCTGCCCCTGGGCTCCCAGCCTCTCGAGTATCGCCGCCGCATGACCGCCACGCCCGAAGGTCCCGTCCACATACAAACCGTCATGCTTTATCTGCAATGCTTCCAGTACCCGATCGAGCAGTACCGGATGGTGTAATTCATTGTTCAAGGCTGAAAGGCTATAGCGTGAGTGACGCCAGCGGGTGGGAAGCATCCCCCTCTTCCGCACGACCTCCCATCCAGCTGGTGCTGATCTGGGCCCAGCTGTCCTCGTTCCAGATCTCGAATTTCTTGCCTACGCCTACCAGCGACACACTCTTGTCCAGGCCGGCAAAATCGCGCAGCCGCGGAGCGATCAGAATACGGCCGTTGCCGTCCATCTCGACCTCGGTGGCATAGCCGACGAGCATGCGTTGCATGTCGCGGGTGCGCCGATCCTGGTTGGGGGTGCGAATCAGCTGGCGCTCGATGTCTTCCCACTCCGGCTGGGGATAGAGCAGCAGACAGCCGTCATCGTGCACGGTCAGCACCAGACGCCCGTCGTAGCGCTCGGTGATGAGCCCACGGTAACGCGTCGGCAAGGCCAACCGCCCTTTCGCATCCAGCTTGACCGAACTCCCACCGCGGAACACCAGACTCCCCTCGCCCTCCCGTATTTACCACTTCTTTCCACTTCATCCCACTTTTCGACACTATAGGTACGGAATAACGGGCTTGTCAAGGCGAGGTAGCTAGAATTCCTTCTTTTGGGACAGTCACTTAGCGCGTTTCCGAGCCAGCCGGACGCCGTCCGGATGAGCTTTGGATTTTGCTTTGAAAAAGTAAATCAGTAAGTTGGTATGACTTGCTAAAAAAAAGTTTAGGTTTGAAGGGCGCAATCACGCCATTTTATCGAATTTTCTTATAACGGCGTAATTGTATTTATGAACAAAAACCCACGACTGCACCGCTTCGAACCATTGGCGAGCAGAAATTCCCCACAAAACAAAACGCCCGCTGAACGCGGGCGTCTCGAGCGGGGCAGCAACAGTGTCAGAACGGAATATCGTCATCGAAATCGTCGCCCGCCGGGGCGGTCGAGGCCGGCGCAGCCGCCGGGGACGCCGTGGCACCGCCGAAATCGGCGCTCCCGCCACCACCGCGACCGCCCAGCATCTGCATCTCGTTGGCGATGATCTCCGTGGTATAACGGTCGTTGCCGTTCTTGTCCTGCCACTTGCGGGTCTGCAGCTTGCCCTCGATATAGACCTGCGAACCCTTTTTCAGGTACTCACCGGCGATCTCGGCCAGGCGCCGGAAAAAGACCACCCGGTGCCATTCGGTTTTCTCTTTCTGTTCACCGGTCTGCTTGTCCTTCCATGATTCGCTGGTGGCGATGGTGACATTGGCCACCGCATTGCCGTTGGGCATGTATTTCACCTCGGGATCGGCCCCCAGATTGCCGATCAGAATCACCTTGTTGACGCCTCGTGCCATAGTTCGCTCCTCCGGTTCGAAACCGCGTTCCCTGTGGTTCCGTTGATACAGGTCTAGAGTATGCCATCATAACGGCTGGCGGGACCGCTTGCCATCCTGCCTTCAGCGCGGCTGGCAGTGCGGGCAAAGGTAGCCCATGCGACCGCAGAAGCGCCCCTTGACGATGGCGCCACCACAGCGGTAACAGGATTCCCCGCCGCGCCGGTAGACCAGGAAGCGGCGTCCCTCGAAGGAAACGCCCTGCTGGCGCAGCATCTCCGCGCGTCCGGTTTCGTTAGTGATTCCGCCGCTTTGATAGGATTGCCGCGTCAGTCGCAGGCAGCTCTGCGCCAGCCGTCGCAGGGCCGCCCTGTCCAGATCGGCCGGCCGTGTGCAGGGATGGATGCCGGCATCGAACAGGGCTTCACAGCACAGGTAGTTTCCCATACCCGCCAGCCGGCGCTGGTCCTGCAGCAAGCCCATGAGGCAGCGCCGGCGGACCTCCGGCTGTTCGAGGACGGAAATCACCTGCGCCAGCGTCACCTCCGGATCCAGCAGTTCCGGACCAAGGGTGGAGACATAGGGGTGACGCGCCAGCTCCGCCGCGCTCAGCACCTCGATCGCGGAGGCGCTGTACAGCAGGGCCATGCGGCCGCCGGCATGGATGGCGGCACGCAGCTGGCGCGAACTCTCGGGATAGGGCCCCTCCTCACAGACCGTCCAGCGACCATAGAGCTGGTTGTGACTGTAGAGGGTGTAATCGCCGGCGAAACGGGTCAGCATCGCCTTGCCGCGCGCGCTCACCGACAGGATCTCGCGCCCCGACAGAAGCCGCTCGAAGGCTTTCAGACGATCGAAGGCAAAGAACAGGCGCTCGGCTGTCTGACCGGCCAGCGCCGCGGCCAGCCTGTCGGCGGCCCGCCGTATCTCCGGCCCCTCCGGCATACGCCACCTCCTGCCGGCCGCCGGCCTCTACGCCGTGAAGGCCCTGAGCGCATCCTCGTCGAGCCTTTGCTGGTCGTACTTGAGGTAGGCGACACCATCCTCGCCGATGACGACCACTTCGGCCACGCCGCGCACCGCCGTGATCTGGCTCGCCAGGCGACTGGCAGCCTCCGCATCGAGCCGACCCACCCGCAGCACCCGCGTGCTCAGGTAGCGGGGGCTCTTCATGCCGACGGCGAATACCAGCCACACCAGCGCCATGAGCGCGCAGAACAGGAAGACGGCGCCGAGATCGAAACGGCCGTGCAACCAGCCGCCCACGGATCCACCTACGAAGGCCCCGAAAAACTGCGAACTGGAATAGAACCCCATGGCGGTGCCCTTGCGGTCGGGCGGCGCCATCTTGGCGATCAGCGAGGGCAGGATCGCCTCCAGCAGGTTGAAGGCCGCGTAGAAGACGAACAGCAGGAAGGCGATACCAAGCACCCCGGAATGGAACTCGTACAGCCCCAGCTCGGCCAGGGCGATGACCACGACTGCGCCGACGAATACCTGTTTCATGCGCCGGTACTTCTCCGCCTGGATGATGAACGGGATGGCCATGGGCAATGACAGCAGCATCACCGGCAGGTAGACCTCCCAGTGCTTCGCCGAAGGCAGTCCGGCCACGTCGCGCAGCGCCAGCGGCAGTACCACGAAACTGGCGGTCAGGATCATGTGCAGGGAGAAGATCCCCAGATCCAGGCGCAGCAGCTGGGGATCACGCAACACCGAGAGGAACTGCGACGGCACCGCCTCGGCATCACGGTGTACCCGGCTGACCACCGGAGTCGGCACCAGAAACAGCACCACCGCGATACCGCCGAGCGACAGCAACGCCGTCAGCCAGAAAATGCCGGGCACCCCGATCCAGCTGTTGAGCAGCGGGCCCAGTACCATGGCGACGGAAAAGGAGGCACCGATGCTCATGCCGATGATGGCCATGGCCTTCACGCGGTGTTCCTCGCGGATCAGGTCCGCCGTCAGCGCCATGACGGCGGCGGCGATGGCACCGGCACCCTGCAGCGCGCGCCCGGCGATGACCATGTAGATGGTATCGCCCATGGCCGCCACCACACTGCCGGCAGCGAACACCAGCAGGCCAAAGACGATCACCGGCTTGCGACCGATGCGATCGGAAATCAAGCCATAGGGAATCTGCAGGAATGCCTGGGTCATGCCGTAGATGCCGATGGCGAGCCCCACCAGCGCCGGCGTGGTCCCTTCCAGCCGATCCGCGTAGAGGGCAAAAACCGGCAGGATCATGAAAAGCCCCAGCATCCGCAGGGCATAGATACCCGCCATGGCTGCGGCCGAGCGCGCCTCGCCGGCGGTCATGGCAATGGTGGCATTCGCCTCCTTGTTCACAGCTGTGACTCCTGTTTGGCCTGGTTTCGGAAAACGCAGTATAGTAACAGGTTCGCCAAAACGCCGGAATCAAGATGGACGCCATACGCCTGCGCGGGGCCCGCACCCACAACCTGCAAGACATCGACCTCGAACTGCCGCGGGACCGGCTCATCGTCATCACCGGCCTGTCGGGTTCCGGCAAGTCCTCGCTGGCCTTCGACACCATCTACGCCGAGGGCCAGCGCCGCTACGTGGAGTCCCTGTCGGCCTATGCGCGCCAGTTCCTTTCGATGATGGAAAAACCGGACATCGATCACATCGAAGGACTGTCGCCGGCGATTTCCATCGAACAGAAATCCACCTCGCACAACCCGCGCTCCACGGTCGGCACCATCACCGAGATCTATGACTACCTGCGCCTGCTGTTCGCACGCGTGGGCACACCGCGCTGCCCGGAACACGGCATCACCCTGGAGGCCCAGACCATCAGCCAGATGGTCGACCAGGTGCTGGAACAGCCGCAGGGCTCGCGCTGGATGCTGCTGGCACCGGTGGTGCAGGCGCGCAAGGGCGAGCACCTCGGCATCCTCGAGGAGCTGCGTGCCCACGGTTTCGTGCGTGCCCGCGTCGACGGCGAGGTGATGGAACTGGACCAGGTGCCGACCCTGGACCTGCGTCGCAAGCACAGCATCGAGGTGGTGGTGGACCGTTTCAGGGTCCGCGAGGATCTGAAACTGCGCCTGGCGGAATCCTTCGAGACCGCGCTGCGGCTGGCCGACGGCCTGGCGCGGGTGGTGGACATGGACGGCGACACGGAGCTCACCTTCTCCGCCAAGTTCGCCTGCCCCAAATGCGGCTATTCGCTGACCGAGCTGGAGCCGCGGCTGTTCTCCTTCAACAACCCGGTCGGCGCCTGCCCCGCCTGCGACGGCCTCGGCGTGAAGCAGTCCTTCGACCCCAGGCGGGTGGTGGCCCACCCCCACCTGAGCCTGGCCGGCGGCGCGGTGCGCGGCTGGGACCGGCGCAATGCCTACTATTTCCAGCTCATCAGCTCGCTGGCGGACCACTACGGCTTCGATATCGAGACGCCCTTCGAGCAACTGCCGGAACACATACGGAAGGTGATCCTGTACGGCAGCGGCCAGGAAGTCATCGAGTTCCGCTACCTCAACGAGCGCAGCGGCCTCAAGGTGAAACGGCATACCTTCGAGGGCATCCTGCGCAACATGGAACGCCGCTACCGCGAAACCGAGTCCAGCGTGGTGCGCGACGAACTGGCACGCTACCTCAGCACCCACCCGTGTCCGGAGTGCCACGGTACCCGCCTGAACCGCTCGGCCCGCCACGTGTTCATCGAGGACCGCACCCTGCCGCAGATCACCGCCCTGCCCGTGGGCGAGGCCAGCAGCTTCTTCGCCGGCCTGCAGCTTTCCGGCGCCCGCGGCGCCATCGCCGAGAAGATCGTCAAGGAGATTCGCGAACGCCTGGACTTCCTGGTCAACGTGGGCCTCAACTACCTGTCACTGGAACGCAGCGCCGACACCCTGTCCGGTGGTGAAGCCCAGCGCATCCGCCTGGCCAGCCAGATCGGTGCCGGTCTGGTCGGCGTGATGTACATACTCGACGAACCGTCCATCGGCCTGCACCAGCGCGACAACCAGCGGCTGCTGAACACGCTGACCTACCTGCGCGATCTCGGCAACACCGTGATCGTGGTGGAACACGACGAGGACGCCATCCGCTCCGCCGACCACGTGGTCGACATGGGGCCGGGTGCCGGCACCCACGGCGGCCGGGTGGTATCCCAGGGCACACCGGCGGACATCATCGCCGACCCGGCCTCCCTCACCGGCCAGTACCTCAGCGGCGCGCGCCGCATCCCCGCACCGGCGCGACGCACGCCCAACGACCGGCAACGCCAGTTGATCATCCGCGGCGCCCGTGGCAACAACCTCAAGTCGGTCGACCTGGACATCCCGGTGGGCCTGCTGAGCTGCATCACCGGTGTCTCCGGATCCGGCAAGTCCACCCTCATCAACGACACCCTGTACCGCATCGCCGCCGCCGAGCTCAATGGCGCCGCCACCGACCCGGCCCCCTATGACGGCATCGAGGGACTGGACCAGTTCGACAAGGTGGTGGACATCGACCAGAGCCCCATCGGCCGCACACCGCGCTCCAACCCGGCCACCTACACCGGACTGTTCACCCCCATCCGCGAGCTGTTCGCCGGCACCCAGGAAGCCCGCTCGCGCGGCTACAAGCCCGGTCGCTTCAGCTTCAACGTCAAGGGCGGCCGCTGCGAGGCCTGCCAGGGCGACGGGGTGCTCAAGGTGGAGATGCACTTCCTGCCGGACGTCTACGTACCCTGCGACGTGTGCAAGGGCAAACGTTACAACCGCGAGACCCTGGATATCCGCTACAAGGGAAAGAACATCCACGAGGTGCTGGAGATGACGGTGGAAGAGGCCGCCGGCTTCTTCAGCGCCGTGCCGGTGATCGCGCGCAAGCTGCAGACGCTGCTCGATGTCGGCCTGTCCTACATCCGCCTGGGCCAGAACGCGACCACCCTGTCGGGCGGCGAGGCGCAGCGCGTCAAGCTGTCGCGCGAGCTGTCCAAGCGCGACACCGGAAAGACGCTGTACATCCTCGACGAGCCCACCACCGGCCTGCACTTCTACGACATCGAGCAACTGCTGCGGGTGCTGCACCGGCTGCGCGACCACGGCAACACCGTGGTCATCATCGAGCACAACCTGGATGTCATCAAGACCGCCGACTGGGTCATCGACCTGGGGCCCGAAGGGGGCAACGGCGGCGGCGAGATCATTGCCCGTGGCACACCGGAACAGGTGGCGGCCACAGCCGGCTCCTACACCGGCCACTTCCTCAAACCGGTGCTGGAACGCGAACGCGGAAATTCCGACACCGACGCCGCCTGACGGCAGCGGGCAGGGCTGGACAGCGGGGCGCGGCTGGCGTTAAATCAGGCATGCTCAGCGAAAAGCCGACAGTCCGCCTCTGCTGTGCCCTTCTGGGCGCCATCGTGCTGGCACAGCCCCGCGCCGAAGCCGACGTCGAACGACAGCGCAACCCGGAAAGCGGCCAGCTGAGCTGGCAGTTCCGCGAACCCGGCTTCAGCCTGCGCTTCATCCAGCTGCTGCCGGACTACGTACGTGCCGTCTACGGCGCACGCGGGCTGCCGCCCGAACTCGTGGAAACCATGGCCGGCTACTGCGTGTTCGGCACCATCATCAAGAACGAATCGGACAGGCGCCTGACCTACCGGGTGGCCGACTGGCGCTACGTCACCCCCGACGGCAGGCGCCACCCGGTCAAGACCAAGAGCGAATGGCTGCAGGAGTGGCAGGATCAGGGGGTCAGCTTCCGCTGGTCGATCCTGCCCGACGCGCAGACCTTCGAACCGGGCGACTGGAGCCAGGGGTTCACGACCATTGCACTCGCGCCCGCCAGTCGCTTCAATCTCGAATTCTCCTGGAGGCTCGACGGTGAGACGCACCACGCCATTATCGAGGACATGCGCTGTGCGCCGGCACAGGCACCGCAACAGGACTGACTGGCGCCGTGCCGGCGTGCTCATCCTGGCCGCCCTGCTGGCGCCGGGACTGTCATCGGCCCAGTTTCCACAGCCGGAGCTGAGCCACGGCCTGACCCGCCTGGCGACACCGACAGCGGCCCCCGATTTCCGTCTCAAGGACATGGACGGTGAGGAACACGCCCTCTCCGACTACCGCGGCAAGGTGGTGATGCTCAATTTCTGGGCCACCTGGTGTCCGCCCTGCCGCCGCGAAATGCCTTCGATGGAAGCGGTGTACCAGAGCTTCAAGGGACAGGACTTCGTGGTGCTCGCCGTCAACGAATGGGAAAGCGAGGATCACGTCTTCGCCTTCATGGGCCAGTTGCCGGTCGACCCCAGCTTTCCCATCCTGTTCGACACCGACAGCAAGGTCGCGCCGCTGTTCGGCGTCAAGGGACTGCCCACCACGGTACTGATCGATCGCCGGGGCCGCATCGTCTACCGCGCCGTGGGCGGCCGTGATTTCGACCATCCGGAAGTCCGCGAGATCATCCGTGCATTGCTCGCCGAAAAGGCGGATACCACCACCCGCTGATGAAGGTCGCACCGCTGATGCTGGCGCTGGCAGCTGTCGCCATCCTGCCGTCCGGCCTCGCGGCGGCCGCCGGCATCCGCATCGCGGTCGCCTCCAACTTCGCCCCCACCCTGCATGACATCGCCGCACGCTTCCATGCGCACCACGGAGACGAGGTGACGCTGGTGACCGGTTCCACCGGCAAGCTCTATGCACAGATCGTCAACGGCGCCCCCGTCGACGCCTTTTTCGCCGCCGACAGCGAACGGCCACAGCGACTCGAAGCGCAGCGGCTGGCCCGAGCCGGCAGCCGCTTCACCTACGCCCTCGGCCGCCTCGTGCTCTGGAGTCCGCGCGAGGGGCTGGTCGATGCCGCCGGTGCCGTTCTGCAACGAGGGAACTTTCATCATCTGGCGATCGCCAACCCGCGGCTGGCCCCCTATGGCAGGGCGGCGCGCCAGCTGCTGGAACAGCTCGGACTGTGGGACAAACTGGCACCCCGACTGATACGCGGCGAAAACATCGGACAGGCGTTCCAGTTCGTGCACGGTGGCCATGCGGAACTCGGTCTGGTGGCAGCAGCCCAGCTGGTGCGCTCCCGGGCAGGCGGATCGCGCTGGCGACCGCCGTCCTCACTGTACGCGCCCATCCGGCAACAGGCGGTGCAGCTGACGGATTCCCCGGCGACCCGCGACTTCCTGGCCTTCACCCGCGGCGAGGAGGCACGCCGCCTGATCGCGGAACAGGGCTATGGCCTCCCCTGAGGGACTGAGCGCAACCGATCTTTCGGCGTTGTGGGTCACCCTGAAGCTGGCCAGCCTGACCACCGTCCTGCTACTGCTGTTCGGCACCCCGCTGGCCTGGTGGCTGGCCCACAGCCGCAGCCGCCTGAAACCGGTGCTGGAGTCCCTGGTGGCCCTGCCGCTGGTACTGCCACCGACGGTACTGGGGTTCTACCTGCTCGTGGTGCTGGGTCCGCAGGGTCCTGTCGGGCGCCTGCTGCAGTCCTTCGGTGGCCAGCCGCTGGCCTTTACCTTCGCCGGCCTGGTGGTGGGCTCGACGCTCTATTCCCTGCCTTTCGTGGTACAACCGCTGCAGGCCGCCTTCACCGCCATCGGCCGCCGCCCGCTGGAAGTCGCCGCCACCCTGCGCGCCTCGCCAATGGACCGCTTTTTCAGCGTGGCGCTGCCCATGGCGCGCCCGGGATTCCTCACCGCCACCGTGCTCGGCTTTGCCCATACCGTAGGGGAGTTCGGGGTGGTGCTGATGATCGGCGGCAATATCCCCGGCCGTACCCGGGTGCTCTCCATCGCCATCTACGACCACGTCGAGGCACTGGAATACGGCCACGCCCACCGACTGGCCGCAGCATTGCTGCTGTCCTCCTTTCTCATGCTGCTGGTGGTATACGGCCTCAACCGCCGCCGCGGGGCGATACGCAGGTGAATATCGAGGCGCGCCTCGCCCTCGACCGTGGCGAATTCCGGCTGGAGGCCACCTTCAGCATGCCGGCGGAAGGGGTCACCGCGCTGTTCGGTCCTTCCGGCTGTGGCAAGACCACACTGCTGCGTGCCTTCGCCGGCCTCGAAGCCTGCCCCGGCGGCTACCTGGCGATCGCCGGCGAGCGCTGGCAGGACGAGCGCCTGTCCCTGCCTCCCCACCGGCGCGCCATCGGTTACGTGTTCCAGGAAGCCGACCTCTTTCCCCACCTTTCGGTGCGCGGCAACCTGGAATACGGCTGGCGTCGGGTAGAGCGCTCCCGGCGCCGCGTCGATTTCGACCAGGTGGTGGCGCTGATGGGCCTCGCCTCGATCCTGAACCGCTTTCCCGACGGCCTCTCGGGGGGTGAACGCCAGCGGGTCGCGATCGCCCGGGCACTGCTGAGCAGCCCACGCCTGCTGCTCATGGACGAACCGCTGGCGGCACTCGACGCCGCCAGCAAGGCGGAGATCCTGCCCTTCCTGGAACGGCTGCACGGCGAACTGAAGATACCGCTGCTCTATGTCAGTCATGCCGCCGACGAGGTCGCGCGGCTCGCCGATCATCTGCTGCTCATGGACAGGGGCCGCATCGTGGCCGCAGGGGCCGTCGCCGACCTGCTCACCCGGGTCGACCTGCCGCTCGCCCGCCGCCAGGATGCCGAGACGCTGATCGAAGCGCGCGTGGCCGGGCACGACCGCGAGTTCGGACTCACCCATGTCGATTTTCCCGGTGGCCGCTTCATCGTCAGCGGCAGGGACCTTCCCGCAGGCGCGCCGGTGCGCCTGCGAATCCTGGCACGCGACGTCAGCCTCACGCTGGAACGCCAGAGCGGTACCAGCATCCTCAACATCTTCCCGGCCACCGTCGAGGAGCTGGCCACCACCGGTCCGGCGCAGGTGACCGTGCGCCTGTCGGCGGGCGGCGTGCCGGTGTTGTCACGCATCACCCGGCGGTCCGCCGCCCTCCTCGGTCTCGAGCCGGGCAAGGCGCTCTACATCCAGGTAAAAAGCGTGGCGCTGCTGGCCTGAAGTCCGCGTCCGGCGGCCTCACTCCGGATCGCAGGCCTTGTGCATCAGCGGGGCATACATCTCCGGCCGGCGGTCGCGGAACAGGCCCCAGTCGCGGCGCGCCACCGCGGCCCGGTCGAGGTCGATCTCCGCCAGCAACACCGCCTCTCCGGCACGATCGGCGGCAGCGATCTTCGCGCCCTGCCAGTCGGTGATGAAGGACGAACCGTAGAAGTCGATCTCGACGCCGTCGTCGCACTCCACGCCCGTGCGGTTGGCCGCCACCAGCGGAACCAGGTTGGCCGCCGCCTGCCCCTGCATGACGCGCTGCCAGTGATCGCGGGAGTCCAGCTCCGGCTGTTCCGGTTCGGAACCGATGGCGCTGGGAAAGAACACCACTTCCGCGCCGGCCAGCGCCAGCGCGCGCGTGGTCTCCGGAAACCACTGGTCCCAGCAGATGCCAGCGCCAAAACGGCCGTAGCGCGTCTCGAACACCCGGAAGCCGGTATCGCCCGGACTGAAATAGAACTTTTCCTGGTAGCCGGGCCCGTCGGGTATGTGTGTCTTGCGATAGTTTCCCAGCAGGGTGCCGTCGGCATCGAGCCAGGCCAGCGAATTGAAGAACACGTTGACCGCGCGCTCGAAATAGCTGACCGGCAGCACCACCTCGAGTTCGCGTGCCAGCGCCGCCATGCGCCCGACGAAGGGGTGATCCCGCAGCGGTGCGGCCAGTTCGAAGTAGCGTGGATCCTGCGTCTTGCAGAAGTAGGGCGTGGTCGGCAGTTCCGGCAGCAGGATCACCTGCGCCCCCTGCGCGGCCGCCTCGCGAATGCGCTCTTCCAGCCTGTGCAACTGAACCGCCGGATCCCGCTCGACGCGCAACTGGATGGCTGCCAGCACCCGCTTGCGACTCATGTTCAACCCTCCCGGAAGTGACTCAAGGGGGTTTCCGGCACGGGCACGGTCTGTGCCGGCTCCCCGCATATGTGACAGAATGGGGCGGACACACACCATAGCACGACCGCGGAGGAAAGGGATTCGACGTGAGCGACCAGGCCGACGAGCGCGACTATCCGCTGGACATCTCCGTGGTCGCCCCGGACATCCTGCAACTGCGAATCCGCGGTGAGTGGACGACCCGCGCCCGACTGCCCGGGACCACGGCGCTGGAAACGGCGCTGGCCGGGCACCCGCGCATCCGCCGCCTGCGCTTCGTCAGCGACGGGCTGCGGCACTGGGACAGCGCCCTGCTGACCTTCCTGCTGCGGGTACAGGTCCTTGCCGGAAACAGCCAGATCGAGGTCGAGAGCGACGGTCTGCCGGCCGGCGTGAAACGCCTGCTGGCGCTGGCCACCGCCGTTCCCGAACGCCGCGGCGCGCGCCGCGAACAGCCACGAACGCCATGGCTGGCGCGCATCGGCAAGCGCACCCTCGCGGTCGTCGACGCCGCTACCGAGGTGCTGGCTTTCATCGGCGAGGTGGCCCTCAGTCTCGGCCGCCTGCTGCGCGGTCGTTCCCAGTTCCGCTTTTCCGACCTGCTGCTGACGCTGCAACAGACCGGTGCCCAGGCGCTCGGCATCGTGGCGCTGATCAGTTTCCTGGTGGGACTGATCCTCGCCTACATCGGCGCCGCCCAGCTGCAGCAGTTCGGCGCGCTGGTGTATACGGCCGACCTGGTCGGCATCGGCATGGCACGCGCGATGGGCGCCATGATGACCGGCATCATCATGGCCGGTCGCACCGGGGCCGCCTTCGCTGCCCAGATCGGCACCATGCAGGTCAACGAGGAAATCGACGCCCTGCGCACCCTGGGTATCTCGCCCATGGACTTCCTGGTGCTGCCGCGCATGCTGGCGCTGATCCTGATGATGCCGTTGCTGTGCATCTACGCCGACCTGTTCGGCATCCTCGGTGGAATGTTCGTATCGGTGAGCACCTTCGACATCAGCGTCATGGAATATCTCCACCGCACCCGGGAGGCGGTCCACCTGCGCCACTTCGGCGTCGGCATCGTCAATGCCACCGTCTATGGCGTGCTGGTAGCCATCGCCGGCTGCTACCAGGGCATGCGCTGCGGCCGCAGTTCCTCGGCGGTCGGGGCGGCAGCGACCTCGGCGGTAGTCAGCAGCATTCTTCTGATCGTGATCGCGACCGCCATTCTCACGGTGATCTTCAATGTCCTCGGCATATAGCAACGGGAGTGCCCCCGCGGTCGCCTCCGCTGAGACCGGCGCCGCGTCCCGCGCCACGGACGGCGAGGTCGTCGTCCGGGTGCAGGATCTGACCATGGCCTACGGCAGCTTCGTGGTACAACAGCATCTCGATTTCTCCATCCGCCGCGGTGACATCTTCATCATCATGGGCGACAGCGGCTGCGGCAAGAGCACCCTGCTGCGCCACATGGTCGGCCTCATGCGGCCCGCCGCCGGGCGGGTGCTGTACGGGGAATGCGATTTCTGGGCGGTCGACGAATCGCAGCGCAAGCAGCTGATACGCAACTTCGGCATGTCCTACCAGCGGGGGGCGCTGTGGAGTTCGATGACGCTGGCGGAGAATATCGCCGTACCACTGGCGGAATACACCGACCTGGACGCCACCGACATCCGCGAACTGGCGCGCCTGAAACTGGCGCTGGTCGGCCTGGCCGGCTTCGAGGACTACTACCCTTCCGAGATCAGCGGCGGCATGATGAAGCGCGCCGCACTGGCACGCGCCATCGCCCTGGACCCCGACATCGTCTATTTCGACGAACCCTCCGCCGGCCTCGATCCCATCAGTTCGCGGCTGCTGGACGACCTCATCCTGGAACTGCGGGACAGCCTGGGCGCCACCGTGGTGGTGGTCACCCACGAACTGGCAAGCATCTTCACGATCGGCAACAATTCGGTATTCCTCGATGCCGAGAAGAAGACCATGACCGCGAGCGGCGCCCCCCGGGAACTCCGGGACCACAGCCCGGATCCCAAGATCCGGCGCTTCCTCACACGGGGTGAAAAATGAGCCAGAAGGCCAGCCCGACCGTCATCGGCGCCTTCGTGCTCGGCGCGGTATTCCTGATTGTCGCCGGGGTGCTGACTTTCGGTTCCGGCCGCCTGTTCCGGCAACCCGACACCTATGTGCTCTTTTTCGAGGGCAGTGCCAAGGGCCTGAACGTCGGCGCTCCCGTCGCCTTTCGTGGTGTCAAGATCGGTACGGTAAGGAAGGTCCAGCTGGTCAACGACCTCTCCACCGAGACCGTGTATGTGGGCGTCATCATGGAAGTCTATCCCGATTCCTTTTACGAGATCCGCAGCAAGCCCGGCCCGCCCCCGCCCTCCAACAGGAATGCGCTCAGGCACCTCATCGAGGAACTCGGGCTGCGCGCCAAGCTGTCGCCGCTGAGCCTGGTGACCGGCCAGCTGTACGTGGACTTCGACTTCTATCCCGGAACACCGGCGAAGCTCTATGGCTTCCACTTCCCCTACCCCGAACTGCCCACCCTGCCGTCCACCCTGGAGGAAATGCAGACCGCGCTCCAGCGGCTGCTCAAGGCACTGGAAACCCTGCCGTTGCGCCGGCTCCTGGACCAGCTGACGGCGGCCGCCGAATCCGTCAACCGCCTGGCCAGCTCGCCGGCGCTGGAGGAAACGCCGGCGCTGCTCAACCAGAGCCTGCACAAGCTGCTGCAGCTGACGGCGCAGCTCAACGAGCGCATCGCGCCGCTTACGGACAGCCTGAAGAACACCTCCGACCAGGCCGGCGCCACCCTGGCCGACGTGCAGCTCATGCTCCGCGACCGCGACAGCGGCGAAGTCGTCCGCCTGGCCGAGAGCCTGGACGGCGCCGCCGCGGAGGCGCGGAAACTGCTGACGCGCGTGGGCGGCATCGCCTCCGGCGTGGACCGCCAGAGCATCGAGGGTCTGGTGCGGGAACTGTCGGCAGCCGCCCGCTCGCTGCATCTGCTGGCTGACTATCTCGAGCGCCACCCGGAGGCGCTGCTGCGCGGCAAGAACTGATGCCGGAACCGGCGCAGCCGGGCCAGCCAGGGGAGTGCACCGGATGCAGCCGCAACGCAACGAGGACGGAACATCGCAGGGCGGCCTGCGACGTTCACTGTCACTGCCGCTGATCGTCTACTATGGGCTGGGCAACATACTCGGCGCAGGCATCTACGTACTCATCGGCAAGGTGGCCGGCTACGCCGGCGCCCTGACGCCCTGGTCCTTCCTGCTAGCTTCGCTGCTGGCCGGATTCACGGCCTTCAGCTATGCCGAACTCTCGGCGCGTTACCCCTTCAGTGCCGGCGAAGTCGTATACCTCCAGCGGGGCCTGGGTATCCGCGCGCTCTCCCTGCTGGTCGGCGTGCTGATCATCCTGACCGGTATCGTCTCGGCGGCCACCATCGCCCGCGGCTTTGCCGGCTACCTGGAGGTCTTCGTGAGCCTGCCGGAGAATCTGGCCATAACGCTGCTGGTGCTGTGCCTGGGCGCACTGGCGGCCTGGGGGATCAGCCAGTCGGTGTGGGTGGCGGCAGCGATGACCCTGATCGAGATCGGCGGTTTGCTGTTGATCCTCTGGAGCGCGCGACCGTCCCCCGAACGCCTGGGGTCCGCGCTCGAGTCACTGATCACCTTGCCGGACGGCAGTGCCTTGAAGGGCATCTTTCTCGGCGCCTTTCTGGCCTTCTATGCCTTCATCGGTTTCGAGGATATGGTCAACGTCGCCGAGGAGGTACGCAATCCGCGACGCAACCTGCCGCTGGCCATCCTGCTGGCACTCGGACTGGCGACGCTGCTCTATTTCGCCATCGCGGTGGTCGCCGTCAGCGCCGTCGATCCCGCGCGACTGGCCGACTCGGACGCGCCGCTGGCGCTGATCTACCGGCAGGCGCGCGGCAGCGACCCGCACTTCATCGCCGCCATCAGCCTGATCGCCGTCGTCAATGGCGCCCTCATCCAGATCATCATGGCCGCGAGGGTCTGCTACGGCATGGGGCGCCGGGGCTGGCTACCGGGCTGGCTGGCCCGCGTCAACCGCGTGACGCACACCCCGCTGGCGGCTACCGTTCTCGTCACCCTGCTGGTCCTGCTGATGGCCCTGTGGCTCCCCATCGAGACCCTTGCCCGCAGTACCAGCTTCTTTGTCCTGGTGATATTCACCCTGGTCAATCTGTCACTGTGGCGTCTCAAGCACAGGCCGGTCGGAGACTACGAAGGCTTCTCGGTGTATCGCTGGGTTCCGCTCCTCGGCGCCCTGGCCACCGGCCTGTTCGTCGCCGTGCAACTGTTCAGCGTCCTGGAAGGCGGCCCCTGAAACTTCGGCCCACGCGGGCGGGGGCGGTGAATGGCAACCGGGGGAACACCGTTCATTGCCCCTCCAGCGGGGTTCCGAGCTCCAGCCCCAGCGCCCGGGCGGCACTGCCCCCGGACTGGGCGATCTCCACCAGGTCGTTCGAATTCCGGTACCAGAAGACCTCGCCGGCCGCGGCCTCGCCGAAGGTGCGGTGAAAACGACAACGGTGACCACCGATGGTGAAGATCCGTTGCCGGTCTACCGTGCGGGCGCGCAGCCCGGTCACCGCATTGCCGTAGCCGTCGATATAGACGATGCGCGGCAGATCGTCCGGCCAGGATGCCCGTTCCAGGCTCGAGGGCTCGATTTCACGCATCTGTGGCCGCCGGCCGCATGCCAGCATGGCCGCCACCGGCGCAAACAGGTCGCGACCATGGAAGCTGTCGGACAGCCGCGACGGCCGCCAGCTGATGGCGAAGGTCTCCACCTCGGCGGCACGCCGTACGACCAGCGCAAACAGTCCGTTGTCGGGGCCCACGTACCAGCGCCCGTCGGCGAGCACCGCCACCGGCAGGCGCTCGGTACCGACTCCCGGGTCGACCACGCACAGACAGACACAGTCC
>DROT01000004.1 GCA_011321775.1 Gammaproteobacteria bacterium
CGGGCAGGCGGCGGGCCAGCAGGGTCTTGCCGGTGCCCGGTGGGCCCACGAACAGCAGGCTGTGCTCGCCGGCGGCGGCGATTTCCAGCGCCCGCCGGGCCCGGTGCTGGCCGCGCACGTCGCGCAGGTCCGGCAGCGGTTGCTGTTGACAGGGCGGCGGTGGTGCCGCGCTCTCGAGTTCCTTCAGTCCGCGCAGGTGCTCACAGATCTCGAGGAGATGGCCTGCCGGCAGCACGGCCGCGGGATCGGCCAGTGCCGCTTCCGTGGCATTGTCGGGCGCACACACCAGCCGGCGCCCCTGACCCGCAGTCGCGAGCGCGCTCGGCAGGATGCTGCGAACCGGGCGCAGCTGGCCACCGAGGGCCAGCTCGGCGACGAACTCATGCGCCTGCAGCGACTCCGGCGGCAGCTGGGCGGAGGCGGCGAGTATGCCGAGGGCGATGGCGAGATCGTAGCGGCCACCCTGCTTCGGGAGGTCGGCCGGGGCCAGGTTGATGGTGATGCGTCGTGCCGGAAACTCGAAACCGCTGTGCAGCAGGGCGCTGCGCACCCGGTCCTTGCTTTCGCGCACGGCGGTTTCCGGCAGTCCGACGATGGACAGGGACGGCAGGCCGTTGGCGAGGTGCGCTTCGACGCTGACGAGCGGGGCCTGCACGCCCACCTGGGCGCGACTGTAGACGACGGCGAGTGACATGTTCTTCCATCCTTGGAATCACTGTGATGTGCCCGGGCGGCCCGGTCCGGGATGTCACCGGGACGCGCGCAACCGAATGGTCGTTTCCCTTCGTTACCTCGATGTTCTTCCGTGTGTTTCCGTGGCCGTGCGAAGAACGCCGGCAGACGGCCTATTGAGTGCCGCCGCGATCCCCGGGCTGCAGTTTCGCCTCCAGTTCGGCCACCTGCTTCTCCAGCTGCTCGAGCCTGGCGCGCGAGCGCATCAGCACCTTTGCCTGAACGTCGAATTCCTCGCGCGTGACCAGATCGAGCCTGGCCAGCGCTGCCTGGATCGTTGTGCGCAGGTTTTTCTCCAGGTCACCCTGAATGTTCCTTGCCGTCGCCGGCATGGCCTTGCTGATGCGCCGGGTGAGTTCGTCGAGCACTTTTGGATCCAGCATCCGCTTACCTTAAACGATGCGCGCCGCGGGAGTCCAGGCGCCTTGCCGAACCGCATGCACTACAACTGCGCACAAAAAGAGTGCAAGCCCGCAAATTGCACCATTGTTGTGCACAATGTGTCCTTGCCGTGCTGCTGCGGACGCCTATCTCTATGTATTAAATGGAAAAATAATGATGGCACGAGAACTGCTATAGCGTTGCGTACGTCCCGACTGCAGGTGAACGATGTTCCCGGGCCAACACTTTCTTGACTGACAAGCAAACCGAAAAGGATACAGGAGTCCTCAACCATGAAACATGCAAAGACCCTACTGGCTTCCGCCCTGCTGGCCACCGCCGGTGCTGCCCAGGCCGAACTGAGCGCCAACCTCGGCGTGGTCAGCAACTATTACTTCCGTGGCATCAGCCAGACCGACGACAAGGCTGCGGTCCAGGGCGGCATCGACTACAACCACGAGTCCGGCCTCTATGTCGGTACCTGGCTGTCCAACGTCGATTTCGGCGGCAAGGAAAATGCCGAGGTCGATCTCTATGCCGGCTATGGCGGCGACATCGGTGACAGCGGTTTCAGCTACGACGTCGGTACCATCTACTACTGGTATCCCGGTGCCGGTGGCGAGGCCCAGGGCGGCGACCTCGACTATGCCGAAGTCAATGCCAGTCTCGGCTGGAACTGGCTGACGGGCAGCGTCTCCTACACCTACTGGAGTGAAGTGGACAGCAGTAACGAGCCGCGCACGTTCAACAGCGGCGACGTCTACTATCACCTCGACGTCGATCCGGGCTGGTCCTACGAGGGCTTCTCGCCCACGGCCTTCATCGGCTACTACGACTTCAACGACGACGGTGACGGTCCCAACACCGAATTCAACTACACCCACTGGGGTATCGGCGTCAGCAAGGATGCCGGCGACTTCGGTTCCCTGAGCGTCAACTACGAACAGGTCGACGACACCAACGACCTCGTCAGCAGCGACAGCCCCAAGTTCTGGATCGGCTGGACCAAGGACTTCTGAGTCGTATTCCTCATCCGCAGTATCAACACGGCCCGCTCCGCACGGGGCGGGCCCAGACAGGAGAGAACTTCTGATGAAGCTCGTATCTGCAATCATCAAGCCCTTCAAGCTGGACGACGTGCGTGAGGCGCTGTCGGAAATCGGCGTACAGGGTGTAACGGTCACCGAAGTCAAGGGATTCGGTCGCCAGAAAGGGCACACGGAACTCTATCGTGGTGCCGAGTACGTGGTGGATTTCCTGCCCAAGGTGAAGCTCGAGGTGGCGGTCAAGTCCGAGCTGACCGAGCAGGTGATCGAAGCCATTTCCGGCGCGGCCAACACCGGCAAGATCGGTGACGGAAAGATCTTTGTATTCCCCC
>DROT01000005.1 GCA_011321775.1 Gammaproteobacteria bacterium
CATAGGTACGCGCCACCTCGGAAGTCAGCGACACCAGCGCACTGTCGTAATCCGCGACCGAAGCCCCCAGGTTGGCGCTGGCGGATTCGACGCCCCGACGGAAACGCCCCCAGAAGTCCAGTTCCCAGGCGGCATCCAGGCCGATGGCCGACTGGGTGTAGGTGTCGTCGGTAAAGGCCTGGTTGAAATTCGGCGCGTTCTCGCTCAGACCGACGCGCGTCAGGGAACCGTTGACCTGCTGTTGCTGGGGATACTGCTGGCCGATGGCGATACCCAGTTGCGCCCGCGCCTGCAGGATACGCAGGCCGGCGACCTGCAAGGGCAGGTTCTGGTGATAGGCGGAATCGATCAGGCGGTCGAGCACCGGGTCGTCGAACACCTTCCACCAGTTTTCCGACAACTGCTGTGCCGAGAGGTCCGGCGTCTGTTCCACCCAGCTGTCGGCGACTTCGGCCGCGGGCGTCTCGAAATCCGGCCCCAGGGTGGTACAGGCCGTGACCGACAGGATGGCGGCCCCAATGGCTGCATGGCGAAAAAGCTTACCCAGCTGCATCAAATTCCCCTTTTCCCGCTACCCGGGTTGCTGCCGTTGCGCAAATCGAGCACCGACTATACTCGGGGGACTCGGGCCGTTTCAACGACCGATGTCCCGGGGAAACCCGCCGGCGTGCCCGCGGCAGGGGATCGCCGCTGCGCGATCGGCATCCGCTGCGCGCGCCTGGCCGCGGCGATCACTACAACAGAACCGATATCTGTTCGCGCAATGCCTCCGGTGACTGTTGCACCAGATTCTTGTCGATCTGCTCCGACACCCGCTCCATGACTTCCTTGTTGATGCTGTTCCGCAACAACCCCAGGAACGCGGGTGGCGCAATCAGCACCAGCTCGTCGTAGGCGCCGTCGATGCGCCCCTGGTCCAGGTGACGGGCGAGATAGCGCGCGAAATCGATGTCCTCGGCCTGCTTCGCGCTGATCTTGTTGTCCACCACGTGGCGGCCCTGCCCCTGCCCGCCCGGTGTGCCCGGGTCGCTGCCGGGACGATCGCTGACCAGGTCGCCTTCGTGCAGACGTCCGGCAGGATGAACCAGGGCCTCGACCTCGGTGAGCGGCGCCTTGCGGTTATCGGCCTTGTAGAGCTTGGCCCGGCTGCTTTCGGCGACCAGAATCCAGATGCGTGACATGAGATGACCTCCTGATGTTCTTGGACATTCTGTGCCCGGGTGTGGTCTGCATTCTGTACCCGTGCGGGGAATCCGTGTTTGATACAGATCAGCAGACACGAAGCGGTAATTCTAGCTTGCGGCGGGTAACGGTGACAGCGTTTCTCTCTGTGCCCGAAACGGCCGTTGTAGCGGGCGTATCGACAGCCGGCAAAGCCGCCGTTGAAGCACGGCAACCGCGCTGCGACTACATATATTCTACATTAACAATATAACATATCATATTGTTTAAAAATAACTCTATTCTAGAAATATCTAGAGATGCGGAAGGTGAGGTAACTGTCTTTCTTGAAGGCGTTGACCACCACCCGGTTACCGGAGTTGAGGAACCAGCGACTCTCGAGTTCCGCTTTCCAGTGGTTGTCGAGGCGGCGTTCCGCCTCCAGCGACAGCTGGGTCTCGTGGCTCTGACGATCGATCACGAAACCGGCCAGCAGTTCGCTGCTCTGCACGTCGTTGAGCGTCAACCGCGCACCGGTGAACAGGTCGTCGTCGAAAAAGATCGGCGGTTGCCTGGTGGCGTCGTCACTACGCCCGTCCCAGGAATACTCGAGCAGCAGGCCGAGGTCGGCCTCCGAGGCGGCGATCTGGTAGAGGGTGTACTCGAAGCCGCCGACCGCGGACCAGTAGTGCTGGCCGTGCTCGGCGCGCCAGAGACCCTCGAACTTCCACAGCCAGCCCTCGCGGGTGTACTGGATGTCGGTCCCCACCTGCTTGATCAGGTCGTAGAACGGGATCAGGCGCGTACCGCCGGCATTGGGAACGAAGCGCGGCTCGCGGCCGGTACCGTTGAAGTAGTAGACACCGAAATCCCAGTCGCCGAGATAGTGCGAGTAGCGCAGCGCCACATCGCCGCGGTGCTGCTTGTCGCCCGACTGGTACCGCGCGTCGCCGTCGGTCACGAGGGGGAAGCGCAGACGCCCGTCCTTGCCCGGAAAGGTACGCTCGCGGAACCAGGGCATGAGATAGAGGCTGACTTCCCCCCAGTCGCGGCGCGTGACCAGGTTGACCATCGGCTGGCCCAGCTTGTCCTCGGTGTCGATGTCCTGGACGAAGTCCGTCTGGTTGATGATGTCGACCAGGTGACGGGATTCGGTCACCCCCCAGAACACCCGGTTGACGCCGGCCAGGATTTCCCAGTCACCGCTGACGTGCGACCAGTAGGCCTCGCGCAGGTCGAAATGCGTGCGCCGGCTGTCGCGGCTGTCCAGCTGGGCGAAGGGAATCAGGCTGAGCTGGTCGTTGCGGTCGGCCGATTCCAGCGTCCACTCCGGCTGCAGGATCAGCGACGGCTGCAAGCCGTCGAACTGGTCCTCGAACTGGGCGTCGTCGACGAAGGCGCGGGTCTCCAGCGCCACGAATCCCGAAAGACGCTTGTCCCAGGCCTGCGCGAGCAGTGGAAGCAGAACCAGAAGCCAGAGTATGCCGCGCATGCGCACCGGGACGGAATGACAGTGTGTCGGGGCTGTTCTTTGTACAAAATCCACGGGGCTTTATCCAGTGGAAAATGAGGTACACCCTCATGCCGCCCGGCGTCAGCATGAGGGCGATCGCGCAAGCTGTGCCGCCCGATCGGGCCTGAGCCCGAACAGGTACAAACCGTAACCCGGCAATACGCGCAAAAAATCCCACTTGAACCTTGAATTGCAGCCTAAGGCCAGATTACCGTGCCGCCTTCGTGCAATACAGGGGCCAGGAGCCTGTCCGAGTAATGATGGACCTGCTGCGAGCGCACCACAGCGGCCCCTTTTTGCGATCCTTTTCGTCGCATAGTGCCCACTATGCTCCTCAAACGATCGCAAGAATCGCCTCGCTGTGCCACGCTCTCGCTACGGCCCCATTACTCGGACAGGCTCCTAGATGAACAGGCTCACGTCCGAACGCTGTGCCGTGGGCAGGAAGGAGGCCGCCCCCACCCAGTCGCGCACTTCGGGGATGAAGTCGTCCATCGACCAGCCGAACAGGTCGACCGTCATCTGGCAGGCGATCATCTTCACGTCCGCCTCCAGGCAGGCGGTACGCAATTCCTCGACACTGGCCACCCCCTTGTCGTGCATGGTCTTCTTCATCAGGCTGGTCGCGAGCTTCTCGAAACCCGGCACGTTCCCCATGACCGCATTGGGAATCTTCCAGTCGATGGCTCGGAACCATCCCGGTCCGAAAGGCATCTTCATCGGCATGGCGGGGTTGCCCAGGGGGCTGATCTCGAGATCGTCGACATCCTTCTTCAACAGCCCCAGCCCATAGAAGGTGAAGAACAGGGACACCTCCCAGCCCAGCGCCGCGGCCGAGGAGGCCAGGATGAAAGGCGGATAGGCCCAGTCCAGGGTCCCCTTGGTGACCACGATGGACATCGATGGTGTCTTTGCCGCCTCGCGGGCCTCGAAACATTCGTTGAACCTGCGTTCGAACCAGGCATCCGCGTCGGACTCCGACGCTATCCCGGGTATTGCTTGCTGGCGCTCGGCCAGGTTTGTCTTGCCCATATCGATCCCTCCTCTTGCTCGTTCGGATCAGGCCTTCCGAATCAGGAAGACATACCGCTCACCGCTCTCGTTGCTGGCCAGCAGCGTGTTCCCGGTCTGCTCACAGAAGGACGCCATGTCCTTCACCGATCCGGGATCGGTACTCACGACTTCCAGTACCTCACCGGCCTGCATGTCCTTGATTGCCTTGCGCGTACGCAGGATCGGCAACGGGCAGTTCAACCCGCTGGCATCCACTGTTGCCGCAATCTCGCTCATATCAGCTGCTCCTCTATGGCCTGAGTATATGTATCGTTCGGTACAGTATTGTTGTATTCGAATATGCCCATGCTGTCAAGGATTTTTTATACCGATCGTTACATATACTCCAGGACATCCGCCAACCTTCTGAAGCACAGGGATTTTCACGAATGGCGGGGACTGGCTGTGGTACACTATCCCCCGCTTTCCGCAACAGCCAGCCCTCACCCACATGGCCCGACACAAGACATTCGACGAGCGCGAGGCCCTCGACGCGGCCATGCACGAGTTCTGGCTCAGGGGCTACGAAGGCACCTCCCTGCAGGATCTGGAAACGGCCATGGGGCTGACGCGGACCAGCATCTACAACGCCTTCGGCAACAAGCGGGAACTGTTCAACCGGGTACTGGAACATTACCAGCAGACCGTCATGGCCGCGCTGCTGGCGGAGCTGGACAGCGGCGCCGGACTGAAGACCGGCGTGGAAAGAATGTTGAACCGGATGATCGATCTGCACTTCAGCGAAGAAACCCCGGGCGGCTGCCTGGTGGTATTGTCGGTGCTGGAACGCGAGCAACACGATGCCACTTCCACACGCGCCCTGGAACAGACCATGGCCGCCATGCAGAAAGGGTTGCAGCAACGCATCGCAAAGGCGCAGCAGACCGGCGAGATCGACGCCGGCCAGGACGCGCGCGCCCTGGCCCTGTCGATCGTCAACACCATGGCGGGGATGATGGTCCTCGGCAAGGCCGGTTTCTCGAAAACGGCGCTGCGCCAGGTCGCCCGCAACGCCGTCCGCCTGCTGCAGTGCTGAGATTCCCGGGAAAAGACCCGGGCGCCGTCGGCTGACGGCATTGGAAAATATTATTAACCCGGCAACCTACGATGTCGGGTTAATAATATCTACAGGGCCGCGCCGGCGGGAGTCGAACCACCCTCCTCCCGGATTCCGAGCCAGGCGATGATGCCCGCAACGGCGGCAACGGCCGCAGCCACCAGGTACATCACACTGGCGCCGGGCCCGTCCCACAGGTAGCCGGCACCGAGGCTGCCGACGGCGCCGCCGGCGCCGAAGCTGAGACTGCTGTACAACGCCTGCCCGCGTCCCTGGTGGCGGCCGGTGAACAGGCGGTGGACCAGGTGGATGGCGACCGCATGGTAGACGCCGAAACTGGCGGCGTGCAGCGCCTGCGCCAGCACCAGGATCCAGAGCTGCTCGACGAACAGGGCGATCAGCACCCAGCGCACTGTCGTCAGGCCCGTGGCCACCAGCAGCAGCCGCCGGGCACCGTGGCGCGGCAGCCAGCGATGCATCTTCAGAAAAACACCGATCTCCGCGACCACGCCCAGCGCCCACAACTGACCGATGGCACTCTCGCTGTAGTCGTGGGCGGAGAGATAGAGGCTGTAGAAGGTGTAGTAGGGTCCGTGGCTGGCCTGTATCAGAAAGCACACCAGCAGCAGCGACACCACCGCCGGCCTGCGCAACACCCTGCGCAGGGGCTCGTGGTCGTGGGCGCGCCGCGGAGCGCTGCTCTCCGGCACCGCCAGGCTGGCGAACCAGATACCGGCAAACAGCAACAGCAGCACCTGTGGTAACAGGGCCGTCCCCAGGCGGTCGAAGACCTCACCCAGCCCCGTCACCGCGACGATGAAGCCGATGGAACCCCACAGGCGGATGCTGCTGTAACGCTGCACCTCGCTACCCAGGTGATTGAGGGTGGTGGCCTCGAACTGCGGCAGCGCCGCATTCCAGAAGAAACTGAACAGCGCGGTCACCAGCGCCAGCAGCCAGTAACCCTGACCGAGGAACACACCGGCGAAGCTGAGGGTGGCCAGCAGGCAGGCGAGACGGACGAGGCGCATGCGCCGGCCGCTGCGGTCGGCGATCCAGCCCCAGACGTTGGGCGCGACAATCTTGGTGGCCATGATGATGGCCACCAGCTCACCGATCGCCACGCCGCCGAATCCCAGCGACCTGAGATACAGTCCCCAGTAGGGGATCAACGCGCCAAGGGCGGCGAAATAGAAGAAGTAGAAACCGGACAGGCGCCAGTAGTACATGCGGATCAGGCGAGGGAGCGGCAGCCAGCGCCTGTCGCGTACGGCCCTCGCGCGCGCTCAGTCGGCACTGGGCGGAATGACCGGTGTCCCCGACTCCACGTCGGCATTCTGGGCACGGTGGCGCAGGTAGTGGTCCATCAGCACGATGGCCAGCATGGCCTCGGCGATGGGGGTGGCGCGGATACCGACGCAGGGGTCGTGGCGTCCGGTGGTGACCACCTCCACCGCTTCGCCGTGCAGGTCGACGCTGCGACCCGGCAGACGCAGGCTGGAGGTCGGCTTGAGCGCGATACTGACCAGAATGTCCTGCCCGGAGGAGATGCCACCGAGCACTCCGCCGGCGTGATTGCCGAGAAAGCCCTGCGGCGTGATCTCGTCGCGGTGTTCCGTGCCCTTCTGGGCGACGCTGGCGAAACCGGCGCCGATCTCCACTCCCTTGACGGCGTTGATGCTCATCATGGCGTGGGCGATATCGGCGTCCAGTCGGTCGAATACCGGCTCGCCCAGCCCCGGCGGAATGCCGCTGGCCACCACGTTGATACGCGCGCCGACGGAGTTGCCCTCCTTGCGCAGCGCATCCATGTAGGCCTCCAGTTCCCCCACCCGTTCCGGGTCTGGGCAGAAAAAGGGATTCTGCGATACCGCGTCCCAGTCCTTGAGCTCCACGGCAATGGGTCCGAGCTGCGCCAGGTAGCCACGGATGCTGGTACCGAGCCGCTCGCGCAGGTACTTGCGCGCGATGCCGCCGGCGGCCACGCGCATGGCGGTCTCGCGCGCCGACGAACGCCCGCCACCGCGGTAGTCACGGAAGCCGTATTTCTGCTGGTAGGTATAGTCCGCGTGCCCCGGGCGGAACCGGTCCCGGATGGTCGTGTAGTCCCTGGAACGCTGGTCGGTATTGTGGATCAGCAGGCCGATCGGCGTGCCGGTGGTACGCCCCTCGAACACCCCGGAGAGGATCTGCACCCGGTCGGCCTCGCGACGCTGGGTGGTGTGCCGCGAGGTGCCCGGCTTGCGACGGTCGAGGTCGCCCTGCAGGTCCGCTTCCGACAGCTCCATGCCCGGCGGACAGCCGTCGACGATACAGCCGATGGCCGGGCCGTGGCTTTCGCCGAAGCTGGTGACGGTGAAGAGCTTGCCGATGCTGTTTCCTGACATGGCGGGCTATTGTACAGGAGTTTCCCGCGATGAGAACGCGCCCCCCTGCGGGCGGGAAAGGCCTTGGTTAAAGGCTCGCGGAGTGACGCCGTTATGTCCACTGTAGCTTGTGAAACAACCGAACCGCCAAAGGGAAAGACAGATGAGCGATCATGGTCACACGATCGGCAACTACCTCGGCAAGCCGATTTTCGAATCCATCGAACTCAGGGAAGAAGACTATGTATTCGACCGCATCGCCCGCTACGAGGACGACGAGTTCCCGCTCGACCGTCTGAGTGAGGACGAGGTACTGGTCGAACCGGGACTGATCTACCGGCACAAGGACTGAAGCCGGCCGCCAGGGAGCGGCAGATGCAAGGGGGAACAGAGGGGGCAGGTGCAAACCTGCCTCCTTTTTTTGTGTCCGGCGGCTGATCGGGCAGGGATGGTATCAGCCACGGAATACACGAAAAAGGCAAATCGATAGTTCCGTGTTTTTCCGCGTGTTTCCGTGGCCCTGTCTTTCGGGCCTCGTTGCCGACACGACCCGGGAAGCTGCCGGTCATCGTCGCGCCTAGATCATCCGCGAGAACTTTTCCTCGGCCTCCACGCGGTAGCGGTCGAAGACCTTGCAGATGTTGCGGATCAGCAGGCGACCGCGCGACGTCACGTCGAGACGCTGGGCGCCGATTTCGATGAGGTCGTCGTCCGCCATCGACTGCAGGCGTTCCAGTTCGGGCGCGAAGTAGTCGTGGAAGTCGATTCCGAAGACGGCCTCGATCCGTTTCATGTTGAGGGTATTGTTGCAGATCAGCTGCTGGATGACCTCGCCGCGCAGGCGGTCATCGTCGCTGAGGGCAACGCCGCGCGCCACCGGCAGGCGCGGCACCTCCAGTTCGCGGTAGTAATCCTCGAGGCCGACGTGGTTCTGGCTGTAGCCACCGGGCATGATGCTGATGGCGCTCACGCCCATGCCGATGAGATCGGAGTCGGCGTGGGTCGAATAGCCCTGGAAGTTGCGATACAGGGTACCGCTGCGCTGGGCCTGCGACAGCTCGTCCTCCTCCAGCGCAAAATGGTCCATGCCGATGTACTGGTAGCCGGCAGCGGTGAGTTTTTCGATGGTGAGCGCCAGGATGGCGAGCTTCTCGTCGGCGCCCGGCAGATCCTCCACGCGGATACGCCGCTGCGGCTTGAAGCGTTCCGGCAGGTGGGCATAGTTGAACACCGACAGGCGATCCGGTCGCGCCTCGATGACGGCATCCAGGGTGTGCGAGAAGCTGTCGACCGTCTGCAGCGGCAGACCGTACATCAGGTCGATGTTGACGGAACGGAAACCCAGCTCGCGCGCCTGTCGCAGCGTGCCCAGGGTCTGCTCGTCGGTCTGCAGGCGGTGCACCGCCTTCTGCACCTCGGGATTGAAGTCCTGCACCCCCAGGCTGATGCGGTTGAAGCCGATATCGCGCAGGATCGGCAGCGTATGCTCGCGCACCTCGCGCGGGTCGACCTCGATGGAATACTCACCGCCGTCGTCCTCGTGCAGGTAGAAATTCTCGCCCAGCACCCGCATCAGCTCGCACATCTGCTTCTCGCTGAGGAAGGTCGGCGTGCCGCCACCCCAGTGCAACTGCTCCACCTTGCGATCGGGATCGACCAGCGAGGCCTGCAGGCGGATCTCGCGATACAGATTGTCCAGATAGGGCCGGGCGCGGCTGCGGTCGGCGGTGACCACCTTGTTGCAGGCGCAGTAGTAGCACACGTGCGCGCAGAAGGGGATGTGCACATACAGCGAAAGCGGCCGGCGGCTGCGATTGCTCTGGTGCACCCATTCGATGTAATCCTTCTCACCGACGGCGGGAGAAAACTCCATCGCCGTCGGATAGGAGGTGTACCGCGGTCCACTTCCCGCATAACGCCGGATGAGATCGGCGTCGAATTCAACCGTTTTCAGCATTCACACCTCCACACCACAAGACCTGCAGTGTAGCCGGATACGCTCCGGATGCGTTGACCTGTATCAATAAACCTAATCCATTTTATCATAATGGTATTCTAACACATTGATTGTTTTATATCTTTTATGTAGCCAAAAAATACAAATACTGCTTCAGTCCTCGTCCCCCTCCACGTCCAGCCCTTCGATGTGGGTCTCGTTGATCTTCAGCAACAGCTGCTTGAACGGCAGGATGCGCTCGTCCTGGTGCTCGACCACCTTGACGTAGGGAAGGTCTTCCTTGCCGAAGCGGTAGCTGCCGTCGGCCATGGAATCGCGCAGCTTTTGCACGTCGCGCTGCAGATCCGAGAGAAACTCCGTCGCCGCCCCCATGGACTCCATGTCGTACTCCGCGGCCAGCCGCAGTTCCTCGATTTCGAACAAGGCCTGGTCCACCAGATCCACATATTCCTCCGCTGTCTTCGGTCTACCCAGCATGGGCCATCCTCCTCAAAGCCTGTTGAAAATCCGCCTGATACTCCTGCACCTGCTGCGCGTCGAGCAGGAACACGCCATGGCCGCCACGTTCGAATTCCAGCCACAGAAAAGGCACCTCCGGGAAACATTCGCTGAGGGTCTCCTGGCTGTTACCCACCTCGACCACCAGAATGGCATCCGGTTCCATGTAGTCCGCGGCCTGCGCCAGGATGCGCAGCACCACGTCCAGTCCCTCGCGCCCCGCCGCCAGGCCCAGTTCCGGCTCGTGACGGTATTCCTCCGGCAGCTGGCTCAGTTCCGCGGCGCTCACGTAGGGCGGGTTGCTGATGATGAGCTGGTAACGCTGCGTCTCCAGTCCGCTGAACAGGTCCGACTGGATGAGCCGCACCCAGTCCTGCAGACCATGACGTTCGACGTTCTGCTGCGCCACCGCCAGCGCATCCGGCGAGATGTCGACGGCGTCCACCTCGGCATTCTCGAAATGGGCGGCACAGGCGATGGCGATGCAGCCGCTGCCGGTACACAGGTCCAGCACCCGCTCGATGGAATCCGGCTGCAACCAGGGCTCGAAGCCGCGCTCGATCCATTCGGCCAGCGGCGAGCGCGGCACCAGCACGCGCTCGTCGACATAGAACGGCAGGCCGGCGAACCAGGCCTCGTGCGTGAGATAGGCCGCCGGCTTGCGGCTGTCGATGCGCTGCTGGATCAGCGCCAGCACGGCCTCGCGCTCGTCCGGCGTCACCCGTGCCGCCAGGTAGTGCTCCGGGAACTGCACCGGCAGGTGCAGGGCGTGACTGACCAGCTGCAGGGCCTCGTCGAAGGGATTGTCGGTCCCGTGGCCGAAAACCAGCCCCGCCTGGCGGAAACGGCTGGCGCCCCAGCGCACCAGGTCACGAATACTCTGCAGATTGTCGTAGTGATTGTCGATCATCCAGCCCGCCGTCGCCTCACCGTGTCGGCCATCCCACTATCCCTGCCGCTCCGCGGATGGGATAATGGCTCTCATTCATCGATCCGGAAACGAGCCAGACCCGCCTTCCATGCGCGCGATTATACTGCTATTGCTGTCCACCGTGCTGCTGACTGCCTGCGACCGGACGGCACCACCGCAATTGTCCGAGGGCACGCTGCTTCCGGAAGCACGCCCCATCGCCGATTTCACACTGGTACGCCAGGACGGCACCCCCTTCGGTCGCAGGAATCTCGAGGGGCACTGGTCCTTCGTATTCTTCGGATATACCCACTGCCCCGACATCTGCCCCACCTCGCTGGCCATGCTGGCACAGGTGCGCAAGGGACTGGAAAAGCGCCTGCCGGCGCAAGCAATGCCGCAGGTCATCTTCGTCAGCGTCGATCCCGAACGCGACACGCCGCAGCAGCTCGCCGGTTTCGTGCCCTACTTCCATCCCGACTTCATCGGCCTGACCGGGGAACCGGAACAGATCCGCCATTTCAGCCGCGACGTCGGCATCTTCTACGAGAAGGAGAAGAACGCACCGGCGCAGGATTACCAGATGTTCCACAGCGCGGCCATTGCCCTGTTCGACCCGGCGGCCCGTTACGTGGCGGTCTTCACGCCGCCTCACGATCCCGGCAGGATCCAGGCCGACTTTATCGCCCTGCAGGACTACTACGGGGCACGACCGTGAGGCGGCTGTGGCTCCTGCTGCTGTCCTGCCTCGTCAGCCAGCCGCTGTTCGCGGGCGAGCCCCTGCAGGCCCGGGACGCCTGGGTTCGCGAGGCACCGCCCACGGCGCAGATGCTGGCGGCCTACCTGACGCTGCTGAACCCGGGTCCGGTCGATCGCGTGGTGACCCGGGTCAGCAGCCCCCGCTTCGACCACGTCATGCTGCACCGCAGCGAGGTGGTCGATGGTATTGCCCGCATGCAGCACGTGGAGCGGCTGGTGGTACCGGCTCACGGCACGGTGCGCCTCGAACCCGGCGGCCTGCACCTGATGATGCCGGCACCGCAACGCCGCCTGGTGGCGGGTGAACAGGTGCGCTTCGTCCTCGAACTCGAGGACGGCGAACAGCTCCGGGTAGAGGCCGAGGTGAAAAAAAAACCGTGAACGGCCCGGCACGCCAGCCGGATGCGAGCTGGCTGGATTACCTGAAATCCTGGCCCCTCTACCTGCTGCCACACCATGCCATCTCCCGGCTGGTCTACAAGCTCACCCGCATCGAGACGCCCTGGTTCAAGAACCTGCTGATCCGCTGGTTTGCCGAACGCTACCGCATCGACTGGAGCGAGGCCCGCTATCAGCACCCCGAGGACTACGCCAGCTTCAATGCCTTCTTCACCCGCCCGCTGCGCGACGGCGCACGCCCCCTCGATGGTAACGAGGCGACGGTGATCAGCCCGGCCGACGGACACATCAGCCAGATCGGGACCATCGACGGCGAGCGCGTACTTCAGGCCAAGGGCCACCGCTTCAGCGTGCGCGAACTGCTGGGTGGCGACGGCGACCGCGCCGCAGCCTTCCACGACGGCAGTTTCATCACCGTCTACCTGTCGCCGCGCGACTACCACCGCGTGCACATGCCGTTGCGCGGGCGCCTGACCGGGACGGTGTACATTCCGGGACGCCTGTTCAGTGTCGCCCCGCACACCACACGCACCATCCCGCGCCTGTTCGCTCGCAACGAACGGCTGGTTTCCCTGTTCGAGACCGCGGCCGGCCCGATGGCGGTGGTGATGGTCGGTGCCATCAACGTGGCCGCCATCGAGACGGTGTGGGCCGGACTGGTGACACCTCCGGCGCGCCCGAACATCGAAGTCCGGGACTACCGGAGCGCCGACATCGAGTTGGAACGCGGCGCCGAAATGGGCCGCTTCAACATGGGCTCAACGGTCATCCTGCTGTTCGGTCACGGGCGGGTGCACTGGAACCAGGACCTGCAGGCGGAACAGCCGCTGGTGATGGGTGACGCCCTGGCCGAGGTCCTCCCCGCACCCTGAAACGCCCTCAGGCCTGGGTGGCAGCCTCCATGCGCCGGCTCAGACGCGCGATCTGGGCCCAGTCGTGCAGGACGATGTCCTGGGCGTGTGCCAGGTGGTTGCGCAACGACTCCAGCTCCCGCAACACCCGGCGCGCCGCGCGACGGCTCTCGAAACCGAGTCGCGCCAGCGATTCCCTGTCGGACATCAGGATCTGCCCCTTGTCCGACAGCTGCAGACAGTCGATCAGTTCGCAGTACTGGTTGCGCCGCTGACGTTCGCTGCGGATGTGCCTGGCCTTCTCCAACCGCGATTCGGACAGGCACTCCTGCCAACCGCCGTCGGGGAACTGTTCGCGGATCAGCTGGACCAGCCCCATCTCGATGATGGTGACCATGCCGAACAGCCACATGCGCACCATCGGCTTGTTGATGTCGTCACGCCGGATCACGCCGGCGACTTCGCCGAGGCCGGTGACGAAACAGTAGTCGTGGCGCGTGAGCACGTGAATGACGTCGGCGAAGGGCGCACTGCCCGGCAGCACCTGGTCCACGGTAAAATGACGCAGGCAGTCGGTACAGTCGCCAGCACCCAGATCGGACAGGCGCACATAGCCCTGCACCTCGCCGCCGACGCGAACGCTGGCGACCTCGCGGTGCGCCCGCTGCAAGGCCTTCTTCACCGCGGCACATTCGCTGCGGGCATCGAAAGACAGCAGCCCCTCGGCGATGTCGCGGGCGGCGAACAGCTCCATGAACATGCGCCGGAAATGGCGTTCGTCGACACCATGGATGCCCAGCGCCTCGTTCTCGGGCAACAACGGTTCGGCCGGCTGGGCGCGTGGAAAACCCAGCTTCTCCATGCTCTCGGCATAGACCCGCACCGCCTCCTGGAACAGCTTCCTGTCGCCCTCGCCGAGCACGTCGAGCAGGGCGCCCATCTCCACCAGGAATACCCTGGCGAAACGCGGGTCGTGGTGGGTGATGTCCCTGCAGTTGTCGATGAGATCGGCGAGCTTGATCGTCTTGGCGCGCGCCGAGGCCTGTGCCGTATGCTCCCGGTCCATGGCCTTGCGGGCGGCACGGTTGCCGTCGCTGGGCTTGCTGACGTCGGTGAGTTCCTCGACCAGTTCGGCCACCGCCACACCGAACTGCGCCTCGATATCCTCCAGGGTGGCCGGCGTATCCTCCACGGTGTCGTGCAGCCAGGCGGCGGCGATCATCTCTTCGTCATCGCTGACCGAAGCCACCAGGCGTGCCACCGCGTCCAGGTGCACGTCATAGGGCTGGTTGCTGTACTTGCGGCGCTGGTCGATGCGACGATGTGCGCTGGTGGCATACTCCCTGGCTCGTTCCACGAGATCGGACATGGTCTTCAGGCCTCGATTCCGGCTAGCAGTTCACGGTAGACGTGCTCGGCAAAACCCGCGCCCGCCTCGGCGTAGAGATTGTAGGCCGCATCCACACCGGCATCCTCGAGGACCGGTACCTCGTCGGGATACTTGGCCACCGCCGCGATCCTGCCGTCGTAGCCGAGGCTCTTCAGCTGGGCGGCGGCAGTGATGTTCTCGCGAAAGTGCGGCAGCGCCAGCAACACCAGCTTCAGCTGCCCGCGCTGCAGCCGGAAGCGACTCCAGAAGTCCGGGTCGGTGGCACTGCCGTGGATCACGCGCCGGCCGGCTGCCAGCTGACGCTCCACCGTCTCCTGGTCCAGATCGACACCGGCAACGGTTTCGCCAAGGCGCTCGCGGATGCGGTCATAGGCACCGCTGCCAACCCGGCCCATGCCGAAAATCAGCACCGAGGCGTCGCCCGCTTCGATGGGACTCTCTTCCTCGATCCTCCGGGGCGACTCGAAACGCGTGAACAGCGACCGGTGACGCCTGTAGAGGCCGTGCGACATCGAGTTCAGCGGCGCGGCAAGCACGAAGGAGAGGGCCACGGCCACGGCCACGGCGATGAGCCACTCGCTGCCGAGCCAGCCCGCCGATGCGGCTACCGCGGCCACGATGAGGCCGAACTCGCTGTAGTTCGCGAGACTCAGGGTCGCCAGCAGCGCCGTGCGCGCGCGCAGGCGAAAGGCCGACAGCAGCCCGAAGAACAGTACGGTCTTCAGCGGAACCAGCAGCAACAGCGACAGGGCGACGACCAGGATCTCCGCACTCACCGGCCCGGACAGGCCGATACTGAGGAAGAAGCCGACCAGGAACAGGTCCTTGAAGCCGAGAAGCTGGTGCGACAGTTCCGGCGCGCGCGCATTGCCGGCCAGCAGTACGCCGAGGATCAGGGCGCCGAGGTCGCCCTTCACGCCCACCAGCTCGAACAACTGGGCACCGCCCAGTGCCAGCATCAGGCCGAACAGGATCTGCAACTCGCCACGACCGGACTGTTCCAGCAGGCGATACAACAACGGCCGCGCCGGAAGCAGCAACAGCAGCGACAGCGCCCAGATCGAGGGCAGCTTGCCGGTCGAAGCACCCAGAAAGACGACCGCGGCGATGTCCTGGACGATCAGGATACCGATGGCGATGCGGCCATAGAGTGCATTCATTTCGCCCTTCTCCTCCAGCACCTTGACGGCGAATACGGTACTGGAGAAACTCAGAGCGAAGGCGAGCACCGCGATCTGGCGACCATCGAGTGCCGAGAACAGCGGCAGGCCGAGACTGCCCACGACCGACAGCAGCAGCATCGCCAGGCCAACGGCAAGCGCCATGTGCAGCGAGGCCACGCCCCAGATCTGCGGCATCAGCAGGCTGCGCAGCCGCAGTTTCAGGCCGATGGAAAACAGCAGCAGGGTGACGCCCATCTCCGAGAACTCGTGCAGGACCGGAGTGATCCGGCCACCGAGGGCATGGAGTGTGAACCCGGCGGCCAGATAGCCCACCAGCGGCGGCAGCCCGATGATGCGGGCGAGCACCCCGAACAGGTAGGCGACGCCGATGGCTACGATGTCAGCGTGCATGAAGCATCCACTGCGCGCAGACCAGTATCGGACCCGGCCTCATTCATCCACCTGCCCCTCGCTGCCGGAAGCCCTGGCGCCCGGCTTCTCCCTCTTCTTTTCCGTTGCTTTCTCGTGTTCCGCCTCGTATGCCCGGCAGGCCGAATCGACGTCGCCGTGCTCGCTGCGGTACTTGTTGACGCTGGAACTCGCATAGTCGGCCGCCACCATACCGGCAAAGACGTAGGGTGCAAATATCAGCGTACCAAAGGTAAGCGCCGCCGACTTGACGGGAATCGCCTTTACCCGGGGATCGTTCAGGGGGCCGGTGATCTTTACCGGCTCGGCCTTGGCGATGATGCGGCTCTTCTTCTTGGGAACGAAGACGTAGTCAACGGTCTCCTTGCCCAGGTCGACCGTGCCTTCGCCGCCGATGGTGATGGCCGGGCTGTCGAGGAAGAAGGCCCTGGTATCGATGACGCCCTTGCGCACGTCGAGATCCAGGATGCCGCAGTTGATGCGGTAATAACGTTCCTTTCCCGCCTTGTACAACCAGCCCACCAGGTTCACGAACAGCAGGTCGAGACGTGCGCGCGAAATCTTGCCCCTCTCGTTGTGCAGGTAGAAGGAGCCGTCGAGATTGGCGGCCAGCTGGTGGGGGCTGCTGCCCTGCGACTGCAGCGCGGCTTCGATATCGAGCTGGGCATTGCGCACGTCGAAGTCCTTGTCGCTATTGCCGGCCATTCCCAGCCCCATCCAGGGATTGAGCGCATCACCGGAGGCGCTGAGACGGAATGCCGGCACGCCGCGTCCGTCGAGACGGAAGTGCACCCGGAGTCTGCCCTTGGGATAGACGATGGTGGCCGGACTGAATTCCAGCAGCCCGCCGTTCAGCTTGAGCCCCACGCGACCGGACACGGCACGCGAGCGCGTGCGATCGAAGGAGCGAATATCGAACAGCAGATCGGCGTCCAGCTTTTTCATCCAGCCGAGATCCAGGTCCTCGCGCGAGAACACCGGCCCCCTGGTGCCGGCCTTGCCGTCGCCACCGCGCTTCGCTCCACCGTTTTTCTCTCTGGCCTTGCGTTCCGCGGCCATGGTCTCGAAAGGGTCCGGGAGGTAGAATTCATCGGCGGTGATGGTGCCGCTGAGATGGGCGGGCTTGCGGTGCAGATCCGCCTGCAATGCCAGATCGAACTGTTCGCCGGCCACCTGCAGGCCGCCGCTGACCAGGGTGCGCTTGCCCGACTGCTTCAGCTCGGTGCGCAGATGCACCGGACCGACCGGGCGCCACTCCCTGCCAACGAGGGCACCCACCAGCTTCATGTCCCTCGCGTCCAGACGCGCCTTCAGGCGCGCCGTTTCCGGCTTGTCGAAGTCCGGATAGCGGCCCTCGATATCGATATCGAACAGCGCACTGCCCCCGCCGCGGACACGCAGGGACTGGATACCGAGACGACCGCCGGCATCCGCCAGCAGCAGGGAACCACTCACCTCGCCGGGGCTTTCGCCCGCCTCGAGATCCATCAGCCTGGCGACCTCTTCACGATCGAGTTTCAGCCTGGTCTCGATGTGAACCTTGCGCAGCGCCAGCAGGTCGCCCACCGTTCCGCCGCTTTCGAGCACCGGGCTGCCGTGCGCTCCCACCGTCGCCTTCAACGACTCGAGCCGCAGCGTAGGCCCCTTGGCCACCACCCGTGCCTTTGCCGAGAGCGGACCCAGCGACGGCAGCGTATAACCGAGCAGGCGGGCCAGCGCCCGGCTGCTGTCCGCACGCGCCGTCAGCGCCAGACTGGTATCCGTCAGCCGCCAGTTCTGTGCCGCGCCGAGCCGACCCAGGCGGCCGTTCGCCTGCAGCTGCAGGCGGTCCTTGCGTCCGAGTTCGATGGAGGTATCGTCGAGGAGCAGCGCGCGGTCACTGCCGGTGACCTTCGATCGCCAGCGCAGGGCACCGATCGCCGGCGGTGTCCAGCCCAGCTTGAGCAAGGGGCCGAGACGCACAAGGTCTGCGGCTTTTGCCTGCAAGTCCAGGTCGATCCCCTCGAGTGCAAAAGCGGGCAGGAAACGGATCGCCCTGGCGCTCCCCTTTGCCGAGATCGCCAATGGCTGTCCCTTCGCCGTTGCGAGCCGGAAGTCGTCGACGCGATGGATTCCGTCCACGGTGTGCAGGCGGGCGTGCATGTTCCACGCCAGTGCCGGCAGTTCCTGGCCGCTCCACGCCTTCAGGAAGGCCGTGTCGCGGGCCTCGAGATCGACGTCGAGATCGATTCCCTTCAAGGGTCGCGGATCATCCCAGTCACCGAAGCGCAGACTGCCCCCGGCCCGCAGCCGCGTCTGCCCCCGTTCCCCGGCAGACAGGCGGATGCCGCTCAGGCGCAGCGCGCGGGTGTCACCCTCGATGCGATAGGCGAGTTCCAGTGGTCCCGCGAGCGGCAGCTCCAGGCCGGCCCGGGCGGCCATCAGCGCCGTATCCCGCGACTTCATGGTGACGTCGAGCGCATAGCCCTCGTTGGGCCGCTCGGGATCGAGCGGGAAGCGTGCGATCCGCCCCTCGAGGTCGACCCGGATACCGTTCGGATCCCGGGTCTTCACTACCACGTTCTCGAGCGCCGGTACCGGGCCGGGGGAACGGAAATGGCCTCGCCCTTCGATGGCGCCGAATTCCGGCACCTGCTCGAACAGCAGCATGCGCGCCGCCCGCGTCGTCGGAGCGCTGAACAGCAGCGCCAGATCGATATCGGCCGGTTGCGACGCGCCATCCGCGCTGGCGAGATCCAGCCGCCCGGCGAGTGACAGCTTCAGCCCCTCCGTGCTCTCGAAACCGAGTTCGGCGTCCCGGATCTCCACCCGGCCGCCACCGCCGCCGAGGTGCGCCGCCAGCCGCGCGTGCTCCAGTCCTCCCAGGGATGCGGGCAGCACCGGCCCGAGCCAGTCCGCGCGTTCGACCTTCGCCGTCAGCCGCAGGTCCAGCCCCGAGAGCGCTGCCAACTCGCCGATCCGGCCTTTCAGCTTCGCCCCGGAATCCCCCGGCCCCTCCCATTCGGCGGACAGCTGCTCCAGCGCCGGCCCGCGGACCGGGCCTTCCAGAAGACCACTCAGCCCCAGTTCACCGGGAACGTCCACGGGCACGCCGAAGTGGCGCAAACGCGCCAGATCCGCCACCCGGGCACGAACCTCGGCGTGAACGCGGCTGGCCGGCGGGTCCAGTTCCACATAGCCTTCCACCGAGGTCCTGGCGATGGCGCCGTCGATCACGAGCGAGAACGGCAGGCGAACCTGGTCGAGCGCCTGTTTCACATCGGGCAACGTGGCCTCGAGACGGAGTTTTTCATCCCTGATCTGTATCTGGGCGGAGAGTTCCGGAACCTCTCCACCGGGGGCGAGGTGCAGCGAGAGTTCGCTGATGCGGCTCGCCGGCAGGGACAGTTTTTCGCCCTGCAACTGCACCCGCAGAGCGGCTATCTGTACCTTGTGCAGTACCGGCCGCAGCCTCAGGACGGACAGATATCGGCGTACCACCGCCCGGGCATCACCGGCGGGCGCAGAATCCGCCTTGCCACCCGCCACCACCACGCGGGTGTCGCCGACCAGCAGTTGCGGAATATCCAGCTGACCCAGCAACAGCCGCGGCAGACTGAGCTGCACCCGCAGCGAACGGCTGGTCGCCTGGTAAGCTCCTTCGCGGTCCTCGATACGCAGATTGTCCAGACGCAGCTCGGGGTTCCAGCCGCGGCTGAGAGCGGCATCGTCGTATTGAATGCGGGTGTCGGTAACCGCCTCGACACGCTGCACCACCAGCGAGACCAGGGTGCTGTCGTCGAGCAACCACCCGGCCGCCAGGAGCACCAGCGACAGGGCCAGCACGAAGGAGACTGCAATGAGGGCTGTTCGCTTGAGGACGGTCATTCCGGGTGGGTTCTGTACCTGCCGGTGTCACGGTATCTCGGCAGCCGCGGCACCACGGTAGACGGGTCAAAAAAAACCGGGACTGGTTCTGCACCAGTCCCGGCCATGATACGCAGTGCGGGGCGGCCGGTACAGCCGGCCGCCCTGGCACTCAGCCTCAGTCCTTGACCACCTCGATCACCACGCGGCGGTTGGCCTTGCGACCTTCCTCGGTGCTGTTGTCGGCAATCGGATCGGCTTCACCGCGGCCCTCGACGCGCAGGACCTCACGGCGCACACCACCGACGTTGACCAGGTAGTCGGCCACGGCCTGGGCACGGCGCTCGGAGAGCTTCTGGTTGTAGGCTTCCGGACCGGTCGAATCGGTGTAACCGATGACGTTGACGTGCTCGATGTTCTGGCGCAGCAGGGACCGATGCGGCTCCAGCTGGGCGATGACTTCATCCAGCTGCGCCTTGTCGGCAGCGCTCAGCTCGGCGCTGTCGAAACCGAACTCCAGGTTCTTGATGAAGGTATCGGTCACGACTTCGGACTTGGCGGCCAGCACCTCACCGCCCTTGGTAACCTCGGTATCCTTGACGATCGACACCTCGGCGCCGGTCGGCTGGTTGGCCACCTCGACCGATTCCTTTTCGACCTTCTTGTAGCCGCATGCTTCGGGCAGTTCCTTGCTGTCCTGGTAGACCGTGCGGACACAATCACCGGAGCCCGACATCCAGATCTCGCCGTCGGAACTCTTGGCATAACCGTCAACCGTCAGGTTGTCCACGGCGTACGCGGGCAGGCTGGCAGCGAATGCCATCGCGAGGGCAATGGCGGATTTATTGAATATTTGTGACATAGTGACTCCTTGATTGTTGTCTGGGTGTGCCTTGTTGTTCAAACCACGCAAGCAGCGAGGCATTCGTTGGTAAAACCGGTTTTCTTGCGCCAATCAAACTCACGAGTATAGCGGAATCCGGCCGGAGTGGGGAGTGGAGACGGGATTCCGCCCCGGTGGCGCCGTCATCGATGCCTGTCCATGGCCGGCTGTTACACGAAAGCGTCGGATTTGGTGTACTCTACCAGCCGGCTCCCCAGTCATCCTATGAACGAAAGGCTACCAACCCGATGAAGACATCGCTGAACCTGCCCGCCACCCTCGCCCTGATTGCAGCGGCCACCCTGCAGAGCGCCGCCGCGGCCGACCTGATGATCTACCCGGCCAAGGGCCAGAGCGCCGAACAGCAGGAGAAGGACAAGTTCGAGTGTTACTCCTGGGCGAAGCAACAGACCGGCTTCGACCCCATGCAGATGCCGGCGACCAGCACCCCGCCACCGCAGACTGAGGCCAAGAAGGGGGGCGTCGGTCGTGGCGCGCTCCGCGGCGCGCTCGGCGGCGCACTGGTCGGCGCCGTGGCCGGCGATACCAAGAAGGGCGCCAAGATCGGCGCCGTCGGTGGCGGTGTCGTCGGAGGAGTGCGCCGCAGCGACCAGAAGCGTCAGGAGGAACACGCCCGCCAGCAGTGGGAACAGCGCGAGACCAGCCAGTACATGAACAACCGCCAGAGCTACAACCGTGCCTACGGCGCCTGCCTGGAGGGGCGTGGCTACTCCGTCAAGTAACGACTATTGCCGGTGAGCCGCTGCGCCCGCCTGCACCCCGTCAACAGGTGAGACCATTGAACGATTTCCCGAGGCTGTACGCCGGTGGCGCCCTGGTGCGCCTGTTGCTGCTGTTTGCCGCCCTGCTGGTGCTGCCCTTGCCGGCCGGCGCCGACGACGAACGGCTGCGCGAACAGATCCAGCAACGGATCGACGTCATTCGCGCGGGCAGGGAACTGGTCATCGGCGGTGAATCGATCGCCTCCCACCAGGTCGTGCCGGCACTCTACGAACAGAGAGGCTACGCCCCCGTCTGGACCCGGCCTGAATCGATCCAGCAGCTGCTCAAGGTGCTGGAACACATCGACGAGGACGGACTGGACCCGGCCGACTACCACCTGGCAGCGCTGAGGGCCATGGGCAACGCCTCCGGCAGGGGCGCCGAAGACCCCACGCGCAGGGCCGACTACGACATTCTCCTCAGCGACAGCCTGGTGCGGCTGGGCTATCACCTGCTGGTGGGCAAGGTGGACCCGCAGCAGCTGGACAGCAACTGGAACATGGAGTACACCATCGGCAACCTCGATACCGCCCTGGAACTGGCTTCCGCCATCGACAACGCCACCGTCGAGCGCCTGGTCGATACCCTGAGGCCGCAACAGCCGCTGTATGCGCGTCTCAAGGAGGCGCTGGCGCGTTACCGCGCAATCGCCGCGCGCGGAGGCTGGCAGCCCGTTCCGCCAGGTCCGGCCCTCAAGGCGGGAATGAACGATCCGCGCGTGACCGCCCTGCGCAGGCGGCTTGCGGTCACCGGCGAACTGCCCGCGGACGAGACCGGATCCACCCTGTTCGACGACAGCCTGCAGGCGGCCGTGGAGAAATTCCAGCGCAACCACGGCCTCGAAGCGGACGGGATCGCAGGCGCGAGAACACTGCAGGCACTGAACGTGCCGGTTCAGGCCCGCATCGACCAGATACGCGCCAACCTGGAACGCGCGCGCTGGGTGATGCACAAGCTGCCGCGGGAATTCGTGCTGGTCGACATCGCCGGTTTCCAGGTGCGCTACTACCGCAACGGCGCACCGGTGTGGCAAAGTCGCGCGCAGGTCGGCAAGCCGTATCGCCGGACGCCGGTGTTCCGCTCACGCATCACCTACATGGAGATCAACCCGACCTGGACGGTGCCGCCCACCATCCTGCGCGAGGACATCCTGCCCAGGATCCGGCGCGACCCGGACTACCTGCGCGACAGGAACATGCGGGTCATCGACCGCAACGGCAATACCGTGGCCGCGGACAGCATCGACTGGAGCCGGGTGACGGCGAGGAGCTTCCCCTACATGATCCGCCAGGATCCAGGCCCGAAGAATGCCCTCGGACGCATCAAGTTCATGTTCCCCAACAAGCACGCCGTGTATCTCCACGACACCCCTCACCGTTCGCTGTTCGGCCGCAACGAGCGGGCCTTCAGCTCCGGCTGCATTCGTGTCGAGAAACCCTGGGAATTCGCGGTGCTGTTGATGAATGAACCTCAATGGACCCGCGAACGCATCCTCGAGATCGTCGACAGCAACAAGACCACGCGCGTATCGCTGCCAAAGCCGGTCACCGTGGTGTTGCTCTACTGGACGGTGGACGTGGACGACGATGGCGAGGTCGTGTTCAAGGAGGACATCTACGACCGCGATGCCCCCGTCATCGCCGCCCTGGACCAACCCTTCCGTTTTCGCAAGGGCGCCATACTGGATCCCTGAACCTCCCGCGGTTCCCAGGCCCGGCGTGACAGGGTACAATCGCCAGCCCTCTTGGCACCCTGTCCGGAAACCTCCATGCACCCCATGCTGAACATCGCAGTGCGCGCCGCACGCAACGCCGGCGACATCATCGTGCGCCACCTGAACCGGATCGACCAGCTGAACGTCACCAGCAAGAGTCGTAACGATTTCGTGTCCGAGGTCGACCGCCGTGCCGAGGAGGAGATCATCGCTGTCATCCGCAAGGCCTATCCCGGCCACGCGATCCTCGCCGAGGAGAGCGGCAGCCACGACGGTCAGGACGAGTTCCTGTGGATCATCGACCCGCTGGACGGCACCACCAACTTCCTGCACGGCTTCCCGCAGTTCGCGGTCTCCATCGCGCTGCAGCACAAGGGAAGACTGGACCAGGCGGTGGTCTACGACCCCATGCGTCAGGAACTCTATACCGCCAGCCGCGGGGCCGGCGCCTTTCTCGATTCCCGGCGCATCCGGGTGAGCAAGCAACACGCGCTGGCCGGCGCCCTGCTGGGCACCGGTTTCCCCTTCAAGGAACAGCAGCACCTCGACGCCTACCTGCAGATGTTCCGTGCCCTGCTGCTGGATACCGCCGGCATCCGCCGTCCGGGATCGGCGGCCCTGGACCTGGCCTACGTGGCCGCCGGCCGTCTCGACGGCTTCTGGGAACTCGGCCTCAAACCCTGGGACATGGCCGCCGGGGTCCTGCTGATACGCGAAGCCGGGGGTCTGGTCGGCGACCTCGCCGGCGGTCACGAATTCATGGAAAACGGCAATATCGTCGCCGCCACGCCCAAGCTGTTTCCCGCCATGCTGCGCCAGATACGCCCCTTCCTGAGCGAGCAGCTGCCCCACTGAAGCGGGAACGGCGACTCAAGCACAGCCCCCTTGGCGCCGCTATCAGGACCGTATGCACGGCAGCGGCCCGTCCATTACGGACACCGCGCCGGGCGGCCTTGACAACTACAACAGAAGACCCTCGTTTCCATGAAGCTAAGCGACAAGGCACTCAGGCTCATCGGCCTGCAACTGCTGCGGTCCAGGGAGAGGAAGGACAGAAGCCACCAACCGACGGATGCGATTCACAGCCGGGAGAAAGGCGCGAGCCCCCTCCCCCTCATTGCTCCGTTACAGGAACTGAAACAGCGCATTGCCCGCGCCGAAGCCCGGGCACCGGTGCTGCCCTTCGCGCCGAAGGCCGGCGAGGAGACCGACTGAAAACGTCCTAGATCGAATCGCCCTTGAGTATCCTTGCCAGCAGGGCCCCGTCCTGCGGGTTGAGGCTGTGACCGGCGGGCGTGTACAGGACCTGCGAACGCCCGCGCAGGGCCGGCACATTGTTCATGTCCTGGCTGTAGGCGGGAACGATATCGTCCCCGAGCGCGAACGGCGCCTCGCGGACGATGGAGACGTAGCGGATATCCGGGTGCGGCTGCTGGTTCATCCAGGCCAGGATGTTGCCCGACTCCGCCGGCAGCAGGTCGATCAGCACGCCGCGTGAATATTCCAGATAGTCGTAGTCACTGCCACCGACCACGTGCTTGAGAAAATCGATACCCGGCCCCGGGCAGAAGAACGGCTTGGAGTCGACGATGTCCAGTCCCTGCGCCGCCCGCACCGTACCCAGGTGCGGCGAGGCGATGGTAATCAGTTCGTCCACGCGGTAGGGATTGCCGCCGAGCAGCACCAGCCGCGCCACCACCCCACCGGCCGAATGACCCACCAGCACCAGTCTCTCGTCCGGGTAGCGCTGGCGTACCACGTCCAGCGCGTGCCGCAGAACGTCGGCCTGCACCAGCAGCGGGGCCGCCGCCGGCAGCTCGACCGCGAAACTCTTGTTGGGCGAACCCTGAACGACCGGGGAAGGTACCGCCAGGCCGGGGACCAGCACACCGGCACGCGACCAGCCATTCGCCTGCAGTTCGTAATTGACGCCACTCGCTTCCCAGGTGGCCGCGTCCGAAGCATAGCCGTGCACCAGCACCAGCACGTCGGCGTAGGCGGCTTGCAGGGAGAAAATCGTCAAAAATATGACGGATAGAAACCATTGCCTGAACATCGCGGACTCCACCTTGCCATGGCCGGTGAAGGGCCGGAGCATCCGCCGTCCCGGCGAAAGCCGGAATGGCACCACGCTACCGGACCTTCTCCGGGAGAACCCTGAAATCAGGCTAGAGTATACGCACCCGGGGCTTCATTGATCCCGGTCAACCGCCAGGGAAATCAGAGGAACATGTCGTCGAAGGCGAAGCCCGCAGCCCGTTCGGCCTCGCTGGAGTCACGGATTTCCAGAACCTCGAAGCGGAAGTCCAGGTGCTTGCCCGCGAAAGGATGGTTGCCATCGAGGGCGATATGACCATTGCTGAAACCGGCGACGGTGAAGGTCATGGAGCGTCCGTCGGGGAGTTCTCCTTCCACCGCGGTACCGGCCGGCGGCAGTTCTTCGCCGAATTCCGCGGCCGGCACCTCCAGCAGCAGTTCCGGTCGGCGCTGCCCGTAGCCGTCTTCGGGTGCCAGTGATACCTCGACGCGGTCGCCGACGCGGCACCCCTCCATGGCGAACTCCACCTTGGGGAAGGCACCGCCGTAGCCGCCGTGCAGGTAGACCAGGTCATCACCGTATTGCAACAGTTCCCCGCTGCCGCGCTCGGTCACGTGAAATCCCAGGCGTACCACCTTGTCCTGGCGGATCTCGTCATCATTCTCTTCGGTAACCAGCAATCTGGTGGCAAGATTGTTCATATTCACTGCTCCCTGTGCCTGATTTTGGGGTTTTTTCTGTCGTCAGCCCTCCTGTATGCAAGATCCGGGCACAGTTGTGCCAATCCGGCACGCGGCGGTAGTCGCCCGTCTATGTAAGTAGGCGGGAAAAAGTGCTATCTTTAGGCGCAAGTGGGTTTGCAGATTGAGTTTCCTCTTTCGGGTAGCTTGATCAAGAAGTTCGCTTTGCGGGGCTGCCATGCCTGATGACCTCAGGCCGCTCCAGACCAAATAAATCCAATTAAAACTGGTAGACAGAGAGGAGAAAACAACATGTCTGAAATGTTTTCCGAAGAATTCATGAACGCCTTCAAGGATCGCTGGAACGCCGATCCCGAACTTGCCGGCGCCCTGGAAAAGATCGGCTTCAATTCCATCATCGGTTACGGTATCGACGGTGAAGACAAGCCGCGCGGTTTCCTCAAGGTGGAAAACGGTCACGTCGTCGAAGCCGGCGCCTACAACGGACAGGAACTCAACTGGGACCTGCGCGCCACCGAGGACAACTGGAAGAAGTGGATGAAGAAACCGCCGGGCATGATGGGGCTGGGCATGGCCTACACTTCCCGGAAACTGAAGTTCAACGTTGGTGACTATGCGGCGATGATCAAGGATCCGCGCATGGCCGGGCCCTTCATTCGCAGCTTCTCGGTAATGGGCGGCTGATCGGCACCGCTATCCGTTCAAGACCATGAAAGAGGCGGCCACCAGGCCGCCTTTTTCATGCCCGGTGCAAACCCTCTGTTGCAAAGGATGGGGGCTGTACTATACTCGCCACCCGCATAGACAGTGCCGGTCGGGATCGTCTATGCTGTTCGCCGAAGCCAGTGACGGCTGCTACCAGCATCGTAGAGTTCACGATTCGCTCCGTCCGCCGGTGACGGGGCCGCCGTCCCGGTGCGGTAGAAACTTGACTGTTACTGCGCGGATCCGGACCCGCGGGAGATTCTGGCTGACGCCTCATGGAACACACCGCAGACATCCCTCCCCTCTCCTGGCCGCACTATCTGCTGGTATTCTTCGTTTCGCTGTTGCTGTGGGTGTTGCTGACCGGCACCTTCGACCGCCAGGAACTGGTCGCGGGCGTGCTGGTCTCGGCCGCGGTCACGCTGCTGTTCGGGCGGCGTTTCGAGATTTTCACCGGCTTCCGCTTCAGCTGGCTGGCGCCGTTCCACATCTTGAGTTATCTGGGCTATTTCTTCGTCGCCCTGATCCGTGCCAATCTCGATCTCGCCGCGCGCGTACTCGCGCCCTCGCTGCCGATCAACCCGGCACTGGTGGAAATCCGCACCGGCCTGAAGTCGCCGCTGGGCCGCATGCTGCTGGCCAACAGCATCACCCTGACCCCGGGCACGCTCACCGTCGACGTGGTCGACGACCGCCTGCTGGTGCACTGGGTCTACTGTCCGCCCGGCACCGACCTGCACCAGGCCACGGAACGCATCTCCGCGGCCTTCGAACGCCACCTGTCCAGGTTTCTGATATGACCCTGACCACCCTGCAACTGATCGCCCTGGCCTTGCTGGTGACCGGCATCGCCCTGAGCACCCTGCGCCTGTTGCTGGGCCCGACACCGGCCGACCGCATGGTCGCCGCCGACACCCTGGCGGTCATCACCACCGCGGGACTGGCCGGCCTGGCGAGCGTGTTCGACAACCCCGTCTACCTGGACGTGGCGCTGGTCTACGGCACCCTGGCCTTCGTCGGCACCGTCGCCTTCGCGCGCGCCCTGGAAGGAAACCGCGAATGAGCCTGATCGGCGACATCCTGCTGGTGGTCGGCTGCGCCTTCATCGCCCTCGGCAGCCTCGGACTGCTGCGCATGCCGGACGTCTTCAATCGCCTGCAGGCAGGCACCAAGGCGGCCACCCTCGGCACCCTGGCGGTGCTGCTGGGCATCGGCTTCAACCACCCGGGCTGGTGGGCCAAGCTGGTGGTCATCGCCGGTTTCGTGCTGTTCACCAACCCGGTCGGCTCCTCCAGCATTGCCCGCGCGGCACGCAAGGCCGGCATCAAGCCACGGGTGCTGGCCAGAAAGATCGGGACGGACGGCTGAGATGGACTGGCTGACCCTCATCATCGTCGTCGTCATGCTCGCCAGCGCCGTGGCGGTGCTGTTGCTGAAGGATTTCCTGGCCGCGCTGGCGGCCTTCTCCGTGGTCTCGCTGGGACTCTCGGTCCTGTTCGTGATCGTGCGTGCACCCGACGTGGCCATGACCGAGGCCGCCATCGGCGCCGGCCTGGGCAGCCTGCTGTTCGCCCTGGCGCTGCGCCGCCTCGGGCTGTGGCGCGCCAGGGACAGGGGGTAGACCGGATGCAACGTTTCACTTCGGCACTGTTTCTGCTCGGCCTCGGGGTGCTGATCGCGGCCATATTCCGCAACATGGATCTCGCCGCCAGCACCCCCATCGTCGGCGATGCCATCAATGCCGCCGCCGCGCAACAGGTCGGCGCCGCCAATTTCGTCACTTCCGTGGTGCTCGGCTATCGCGGCTTCGACACCCTGATGGAACTCACCATCCTGTTCACCGCCGCCACCGCCGGCGGGCTGGTGCTCGGCAAGCCGCGCGGCGACGCCCGCCCCGACCCGGAAGCCGGTCTCGTCCTGCGTGCCGGCGCCGACCTGTTCTTCCCGCTGCTGCTGGTGGTCGGGCTGTACATCATTCTCCACGGCCACCTCACCCCCGGCGGCGGCTTCCAGGGTGGCGTGATCCTGGCGGTGGCCTTCTTCCTGCCCCTGCTGGCACGTCCCGGCACGCCCATGAGCCACCGGGCCGTCAGCCTCATCGAGGGGCTGGCGGGGGCCAGCTTCATCGTCATCGGCCTGCTGGCCATGCCGGAAGGCCAGGCCTTCCTCACCCCCCTGCTGGACAAGGGGCAACTCGGCAGCCTGCTGTCGGCCGGGTCGCTGCCTCTGCTCTACATCGCGGTCGGCCTCAAGGTCGGATCGGAACTCGCCGGCCTGCTGGCACAGCTGGCGGCGACGGAGGCGAGCGACTGACGATGGATACCATTATCATCCTCTACACCGGCGCCTTCGGCCTGATCTTCATCGGCATCGCCGGCATCGTGCTGTCGCGCCACCTGGTGCGCATCATCTTCGCCATCGGACTGCTGGAGGCCGGCGCCAACCTGCTGTTGCTGCTGGCCACCTGGCGCGACGGCGCCTCCGCGCCCATCATCGTCGGCGGCCGTGTGCCCGCTCTCATGGCCGACCCGGTACCCCAGGCCCTGGTACTCACCGCCATCGTCATCGGCGTCGGCATCCTGGCGCTGGCGCTGAGCCTGGCGCTGCGGGTACAGCACGCCTGGGGCACGCTGGACATGCGCGCCATCCGCCTGCGCCTGGAAGAGGAAATCGACGACGCGGCCGGGATCGAACCGCCGACCAGTGCCGATGCGCCCGCACCCCGTCCGACCGCACCGGCAACCCGGGAAGGTGGCGCATGAACGAACTGGTGCTGATGGTCGCGCTGCCGCTGCTGACCGCCTTCCTGCTGCCGGTGATCGACCGCCTGTCGTCCCTGGCCGCGCGCTGGATCGGGCCACTGGTGCTGTTGCTGACCGCCATCATCGGCCTGTCGGCCTGGAGCCAGACGGGAAGCGGCGCCATCACCATCGAACTGGGCAACTTCCGTCCGCCGCTCGGCATCGACCTCTATGTCGACCAGCTGGCGCTGCTGTTCGCGCTCGCCGTCACCCTCGGCACCCTTCTGCTGTGGCCCGCCGAGGGTGAGCAGCGGCTGCGCCAGTCCACCCTGGCGCTGCTCCTGGCCGGTTCCGGCAGCGGCCTGGCGCTGTCCGGCGACCTGTTCAACATCTATGTCCTCTATGAACTGATCGCGGTGGTCTCCTACGGCCTGGCAGCCAGCCGGGGCACGGCCGCCGGCCAGGCGGCCACCCTGCGCTATCTGATCGTCAGCGCCTTCGGCGCCGCCCTGGCACTGGCGGGTATCGCCCTGGTCTACCAGGCCACCGGCACCCTCAACCTGGCGCAACTGGCCCAGCTGGCGCCGACGCAGCTGAACAACGGCCAGGGGCTGGCGGCCTTCGTGCTGATGCTGGTCGGCTTCGGCGTCAAGGCGGAGCTGTTCCCCGTCAACACCTGGGTTCCGGAAGTCTATGCCACCGCCCCGGCGCGGGTCGCGGGCCTGCTGGCGGGCGTGGTCTCCAAGCTGGCGCTGCTGATCATCGTGCGCCTGCTGATCCTGCTGTTCCCCCAGCCCGAGGCGCTCACGGTGATGCTGGTGCTGGGTATCCTCGGCGTCCTCACCGGCGAACTGGCGGCCTGGCGGGCACGCGACTTCAACCGCATGCTGGCGTTCTCCTCCATCGGCCAGCTGGGCATCATGTTCATCGCCTTCTCCATACCCGGCAAGGCGGGCGTATTCGCCGGTCTCGCCGTGGCGCTGCACCACCTGGTGGTCAAGCCGGCGCTGTTCCTGCTGGCACAGCGCTGGGGCGGCTCGCTGGAGCATCTGGCCGGGGTGGCAAAAGGTTCACCGCTGGCTGCCGCCCTGTTCATCCTGCTGGCGCTGTCGCTGATCGGCGTACCGCCGCTGCCCGGCTTCTGGGCCAAGCTGCTGGTCATGATCCACCTGCTGGAACAGCAAAGCAGCCTCTATGCCCTCGGCGCCTGGATCATCATGGCCGGCGCCGCCCTGGAGGCCAACTACCTGTTCCGCGTCGCCAGCAGTTTCTACCGCCGTGAAGCAGCCGCGACGCCGCCGGCGGCACACCGCACCGGCGACCTCGCCGGCGCCAGCCTGCTGGGAGCCGCGCTGGCGGCGGCCGTGTTCCTCATCGTGCCCCTGGCGGACCGTATCGAGGCCATGGCCGGCCAGGCGGCGGACCGCGATCACTACATCCAGACCGTCAACCCGGAGCCGCTGCCATGACGCCGCTGGACCAGCTGCTGCTGCTCTCGGCCCTGACGGTCGTCGTCCCCCTGTTCACCGGCAACCGCCGGATCACCGGCCCGCTGGCCACCCTGCTGTACACCGGCCAGGGCCTGCTGCTGCTGCGCATGGCCGGCCTCGGCTACGGCAGCGAGACGCCGGTGTCTTCCGCCGTGAGCCTCCAGGTCCTCGGGCTGGAGCTGCACTGGCGTTTCGACGCCCTGTCCTGGTTCTTTGCCCTGATCACCATCGGCGCGGGCCTGCTGAGCAGCTGGTTCGCCTCCGGCGAGTGGGCGCAACGCTACCGGGACAGCGGCAGCAGCCTGCGACTGTTCCACGCCGCCCTGGCGCTGAACGTGTTCACCATGCTGGTGCTGCTGGCCAGCGGTGAGCTGCTGAGCCTGTTCATCGGCTGGGAGCTGGTGAGCTGGGCCAGCTTCCTGATGATGTCGCTGGGCAGCAACACGGCGTTGCGCTATGCCATGCGCTACGTCACCTACGCCTTCGCCGGCGCCATGGCGGTACTGATGGGGCTGGTGCTGGTCTACACCCGCACCGGCAGCTTCGAGTTCCAGGCCTTCCGCGACGCGGTTCCGTCGATGGACGCGGACACCGTCTGGCTGCTGTTCGGTCTGTTCGCAGCCGGCTTCGGCGTCAAGATGGCGCTGCTCCCCTTCCACCTCTGGCAGGCCAAGGCCTACGCCGAGACACCGGGACCCGGCGCCGCCTTCCTCGGCGCCATCTCCTCGCGCATGGGCCTGTTCGCCATGATCGTCGTGCTGGTCCAGATCATCGGCGTGGCCCGGCTGGTGGAACTGCCGGTGCCCTTCACCTTCCTGAGCGGCCGCGACCTGCTGGCCTGGGTGGCGGTGTTCACCATCATCTTCCCGACCTTCACCGCGCTGCGGCAGCACGACGCGCGGCGCCTGCTGGCCTGGCACGGTATCGGCCAGGGGGGCTACATGCTGCTGGGCATTCTCATCGCCGACGACCTGGGCTCGGCGGGCGGCCTGATGCACGTGTTCAATCACGCCACCTACCAGGCGGTCCTGTTCATGTCGGTCACGGCCGTCATCCACCGTACCGGCACCTCGGATCTCAACAAGCTCGGCGGGCTGGTGGCACGCATGCCGCTGTCCTTCCTCGCCATGCTGATCGGCATCATCGGCCTGGCCGGCCTGCCGCCCATGAACGGCTTCGTGTCCAAGTGGCTGGTCTACCGCGCGCTCATCCTGGAGGGCAGCCCGCTGCTGTTCCTCGGCGCCGTCATCGGCACCCTGGGCACCATCCTCAGCGTCTACAAGCTGATCCACAACACCTTCCTCGGCCAGTTGCGGTTGGAACACGTGGACATCGAGGAAGCACCCTCGAGCATGCTGTGGCCGATGATGATCCTGTCGACCGTCGTCTTCGTCACCGGCTATTTCCCCGGACTGGTGCTGGACTGGATTGCCTCCGTCCAGGCCGCTGTCGGCCTGCCGGTGCTGGCGCATCATCTGGGCGGCGTCCACATCGACAAGGGCGGCCTCGACATGATCTGGGTGGTGTCGGTGCTGCTGGCCGGCTTCGGCGTCGGTGCCCTGGTGTTCCTGAGCGGCAACCGCAGCAAGCGGGTGCACCAGCTGGACAACTATGCCGGCGGCCACTTCCTGACCGCCGACACCCGCTACCAGTACAGCGACAACTTCTACCCCGGCCTCATGCACCTCATCGGCCCGTGGTACCGCAAGAGTTTCCGCTGGCTGGAGGGTGGTTTCGTATCGACGGTGGATACCGTGTCCCAGCTGATGCAGGGTCTGTACCGACACACCCACCCGGCCTTCTATCTGCTGGCCGTGGTGGTATTTGCGCTGTCCTGGGTGATGGGCGGAGACTGACAGCCGGTGGAATCTGCGATGAACCTGAGCGAATTGTTGATCGAACTGCTGCTGATGCCGCTGGTCGCCTTCGTCATCGGCCTCGGCATGGTGCTGATGATGCGCAAGATCGCCGCCCGCCTCGGGCGCCGCATCGGACCGCCGCTGCTGCAGCCGATCTACGACATCATCAAGCTGTACGGCAAACGGACGCAGATCTCTCACGGCCTGATTCACGAGATCGGCATCATCATGGCGGTGGGTGGCTATGTCGCCGCCGAAACCCTGCTGCCGGTGCCGGGCATGAACGGCCTGGCCGACAAGGGCGGCGTCATCACCCTGGCCTACGTCATGATGATCCCCTCCCTGGGCATGGCGCTCGGCGTCGGCCAGTGCGCCAATCCCAACGGCTCCATCGGCATCTCGCGCGCCCTGACCGCCATGCTCGCCTACGACATCCCCTTCATCCTGGTGATCTTCGGTGCCGCCTACGTCTACGGCACCACCAACCTGGCCGACATCATCGCCATCCAGCAACAGCAGGGCGTATCCGGCTGGGGCCTGATGCAGATGCCGCTGCTGGCGCTGGCGGGCATGCTGGCGTTGCCGGCCGTCATGGGCAAGCAGCCCTTCGAGATCTACATTGCGCCCGCGGAGATCGCCACCGGTCCCATGGTGGAGATGAGTGGCAAGTTCATGGGAGGCCTGTTCGTGATGCAGTGCTTCCAGCTGTACACCGCCGGGGTGCTGTACACCACGCTGTTCCTCGGTGGCGGCGCGTACTGGATCACCTTCCTGCCGAAGATCTACGCCGTGGTCGCCATTCCCATGGCCGCCGCCATGCTGTTTCCGCGCTACCGCACCGAGGACGTGATCCGCCTGATGTGGAAGTGGCCGGTGCTGGTGGGACTGATGGGCCTCGCCGTGGCCATGAAATGAGGTCGTGAAATGAGCAAGCTCGACAATATCCCGGTACGCCACCAGCCGACCGAAGCCGCCGGCCGCAAGCGCACCAACCCGCTGGCGCACGTGTTCGACGAACTGGTGAAGTTCTGCCAGTCGCGCTCCATGTTCATGCTGCATTACTGCACCGGTTGCGGCGCCATCGAGCTGCCGCCGGCCATGACCTCGCGCTTCGACATGGAGCGCCTCGGCATCCAGCCCATGGTGACACCGCGCCAGGCCGACATCCTGCTGATCACCGGCTACGTCTCCATCAAGACCCTGAAACGCATCATCCTCACCTACGAGCAGATGCAGTCGCCCAAGTACGTGATCGGCATCTGTTCCTGCACCGTCAACGGCGGCATGTACTGGCAGAGTTACGCCACCGCCAAGGTGCTCAAGGATTACCTGCCCGTGGATGTCTACATCGCCGGCTGCATGCCGCGCCCGGAAGCCGTCATCAGCGGCATGCGCGAACTCATGAGCGACATCAAGAGCGGCCGTGCGCAGAACTGGAAACGCTACTACGAGAACTACGACCACTACCTCGGCAACCAGCAGAAACTGTTCGGCGAGGACTGGCAGACGCCGACCGACATCATCGCCGAGGCGCGCCACTACGGGCTGATGACCGACCGCACCCTGGGCGAACACACCGCCCTGCTGGAGAAACACCAGCGGCCGCTGGAGGCGCTGGAAATGCGCCTGAGCGCCAGAGAGAAACAGAAGACATAGACGAGCACTTATGAGCAAAGACCTGAACATCTGGCTGGACGACCTGCTCGGCGACATCGAGAACATCCAGTTCAAGCGCAAGAGTTCGCGGCGCGTGCGCGTGGACGTGGGCTCCGAGGCGCTGCCGGCCCTGCTGGAACTGCTGCAGGGGCGCGCCAGTTATGTGCACCTGTCGGCCATCAGCTGCGTGGACTGGATCGAGGACGAGGAATTCGAGCTGGTCTACCACGTGTGGTCCTACGAGACCCGCTCGCTGGTATCGGCCCACACCCGCATCCCGCGCGAGCCGGGCGTCTACCTGTCGATCTACGACCTCTACCAGCCGGCCGCCTTCTTCGAGCGCGACATCCACGAAATGTTCGGCGTATTCTTCGAGGGCAGCCCGGACATGGAGAAGTTCATCCTGACCGAGTGGGACGGTCCGCCGCCGATGCGCAAGGAATTCGATTCCGAGGCCTTCGTCAACCAGCACTTCGAGTGGGAGCAGTACCACCCGCAGTGGCTCAAGGACCTGGAGGAAGAAGGGGGCGGCGTCACCACCCGTCCGGAGGACATCCGCCTGTGAGACCGGAGAACTACCAGGCGCGCAGCCAGCCGCCGAGCAACGAGTTCGAACTCAACTTCGGCCCCAACCATCCGGGCATCGAGGGCAACTACGCCTTCCGCGTCAAGCTCAACGGCGACCAGGTGCTGGAGGCGCGCGCCGACGCCGGCTACCTGCACCGCGGCTTCGAGAAGCTCATGGAAGGCCGCCTGTGGATTCAGAACATCGCCCTGGTGCCGCGCATCTGCGTACCCGACCCGGTGCCCATGGAAGTGTGCTACTCGCTGGCCATCGAGGAAATCGGTGGCCTGGAAGTGCCGGAACGCGCCAAGTGGATCCGCGTCATGCAGCTGGAGATGTCGCGTCTGGCAGCGCACCTGTTCGCCTTCGGCGGCCACGCCGCCACCACCGGCATGTACACCACCATGTTCTGGGGCGTGGCCGACCGCGACCTGATCCTCGACCGTTTCGAGGAACTGACCGGCGGACGCGTGTACAGCATCTACAACATTCCCGGCGGCGTGCGCCGCGACGTGCCCGAGGGTTTCCTCGATCGCCTGTCCAGCCTGCTGGACTACCTGGAATCGCGCCTGCCCGACTACGACAACCTGTTCTTCACCAACCAGGTGTTCGTCAAGCGCGCCCGCGGCGTCGGTGCCATGACCCAGGAACAGGCGCTCAAGTGGGGCGTCACCGGTCCCAACCTGCGCGCCACCGGCCTGGAATTCGACGTGCGCCGCGACGATCCCTACCTGGTCTACGACCAGCTGGACTTCGAGATTCCGACGGAGAGCGGCGGCGATGCCCTGGCGCGCAACCTGGTGCGACGCGCCGAGCTCAAACAGAGCATCCGCATCCTGCGCCAGGTGATCGAGCGCCTGCCCTCCATCGAGGGTCCGATCCGCTGCCCGATCCCCAACCCGCTGGCCTGGAACGTGCCGGCCGGGGAGGCCTATACCCGCGTGGAGTCCTCCAAGGGCGAACTGGCCTATTACGTGGTGTCCACCGGCGGCGACAAGCCCTACCGGGTGCACGTGCGCGGACCGTCGTCGATGCACGCGGTGCAGGTGCTGGAAAAACTCGCACTCGGGGCCCGCCTGGAAGACATCGCCCAGATCATGTTCTCGCTCGATGCCTGCCCGCCGGAGGTGGATCGCTGATGTCGGACATCCCCTACAAGGACAAGGGCAGCATCCTGCGACCGTTCAAGTCGCTGCAGTTCTTCGCCCGTCCCGCGGTCACCCAGCCGCTGGAGCCGCGTCCGGCCTCGGACAACTACCGCGGCTTCCACGTCAACGACTGGAAGAAGTGTATCGGCTGCAGCACCTGCCAGAAGGTGTGCGACAACGCCGCCATCACCATGGTGCGGGTCCCGGGGCTGCCGGAGGACCCGGTCAAGGGCATCCGCAACGAACGCCCGGCCATCGACTACGGCCGCTGCTGCTGGTGCGGCCTGTGCGTGGACATCTGTCCCACCGGCTCCATCTCCCTGACCACCGAGTACGTGCACACCTGCCGCGAGGACGAACTCGACAGCTATTTCGTCCTGCCGGATCCCAACGGCATCCACGGCGAGCACTTCCCGAAGGGCTGGGACAAGACCGCCGACGCCGACCTGGTGGACCTGGAGCGCCAGCCCATGGGCGAGCTGCCCGGCGAGGAACGCATCGATTCCTTCGACGAGATCGTCGAGGGCTACACCGAGCAGCAGGCCATCGTCGAGGCTTCGCGCTGCGTACAGTGCGGCATGTGCCACGATGCCTGCCCCACCCACATGCACGCACCGGAATACATCCGCGCCATCTGGGAGGGTGACGTCGAGGAGGCGGTGCGCCAGATGTACCGCACCAACCCGTTCTCGCACGTCTGCGGCCGGGTGTGCACCCACCGCTGCGAGAGCGCCTGCTCCATCGGCCGCCGCGGCGAACCGGTCGCCATCCGCTGGCTCAAGCGCTACGCCATGGACGCGGTACCGGACCTGCGCATCCGCGAGATCGCCGCCGAAGGCAAGGTCGACTATATCAGCGGCCGCCGCATCGCCATCGTCGGCGCCGGTCCCGCCGGCCTCACCGCCGCCTACGACCTGATCAGGAAGGGGCACAAGGTCACGGTGTTCGAGGCACTGGACAAGCCGGGCGGCATGACCCGCTACGGCATCCCGGAATACCGCCTGCCCTATGACCGGCTCGACGCCGACGTCGCCGTCATCACCTCCCTGGGGGTACAGATCCAGTACAACACCCGCGTCGGCCGCGACGTCACCATGGACGAGCTGCGGCGCGATCACGATGCCGTGCTGATCGCCATCGGTCTGCAACTGGGTCGCTCCACGCGTATCCCCGGCAGCGACCATCCGCAGGTGCGCCGCGCCGTGGACCTGCTGCGCATGATCACCCGGGGCGAGTCCTTCGAGGTGCCCGAACGCGCCGTGGTCATCGGCGGCGGCAACGTGGCCATGGACATCGCCCGCAGCCTGGCGCGTCTGCAGAAGCAGCAGTTCGGAAAGGTGCAGATCACCGTCTGCGCGCTGGAAGACTTCGAGCATTTTCTCGCCGACCCCGAAGAGGTCACGGAAGCACGCGAGGAAGGTATCGAGATTCTCGACAGCCGCGGGCCGAAGGAGGTCGTCATCGAGGATGGCCGCCTGACCGGACTGAAGACCCTTGGCGTCATCTCCATCTTCGACGAACAGGGACGCTTCGCACCCCGCTACGACCAGCAGGACGAGCAGTTCCACCCCGGCGACATGGTGATCGAGTCCATCGGTCAGATGAGCGACGTGTCGCTGCTGGGCGAGGAACTGACCGAACGCCTGGAATGGAACCGCGGCCGCCTCAAGGTCGACGAGGACGGCCACAGCTCGGAACCCTGGCTGTGGGCGGCCGGCGACATGGTGTTCGGACCCGACGTGGTGCATGCCGTGGCCGACGGTCACCGCGTCGCCGCCAGCATGGAAAGGTACCTGGCAGAACTAGATTCGGAGAAACAGGACGATGGAAGAACATCCTGAAGGCCACAGCGAGGCCTACGCACGTATCCGCTCGAAGAAGACGCTGGGCGAGATCCTGGAAGTCGCCACCACCTTCGAACAGAAGGCCTTCGAGTTCTATACGGCGCTGATTCCGAAGGTCAGCAAGAACCTGCGCTACCTGGTGGAGGAACTGGCCGAGGAGGAAAAGGAACACTACGAGCTGTTCAGGAAGCTGGCGGACAACCCGGAGATCGAGAACCAGATACAGCAACGCATCCAGGTTCCGGTGGAGGATCACCATTTCTCCGACTACGTACAGCTGCCCGACCTCGGCGAGCACCCCGACGATCAGGCGATCCTGCAATACGCCATGGGACGCGAAGACGCCGCCATGAAACAGTACCGCGAACTGGCGGACAGTACCGAACCCGGACCGATCCACGATCTCTTCGAATATCTCGCCTACGAGGAGACCATGCACAAGCGCGAGCTCGAGAAGCTCTACTACCAGACCGTCTACAGCGGCGGCCCGGGCAACAACTGAGCCTCGGTCCAGGAGACCGTCACCCGGAGGAGCACCACGAGTCCGGGACGATTCCACTGACCCGCCCCGCCCTCGCTGCGCTCCGCCGGGGCCAGAAAACAAGGAAAACAGCCATGCAACTGGGAATGCTGGGACTGGGTCGCATGGGCGCCAACCTCGTGCGACGCCTGATGAAGGGAGGCCACCAGTGCGTGGTCTACGATACCAATGCCGAGGCGGTGAACGGCCTGGAGAAGGAAGGTGCCGTCGGTGCCACCGACCTGTCCACCTTCGTGTCCTGCCTGCAGACACCGCGCGCCATCTGGATCATGGTGCCGGCCGCCGCCGTCGACAGCGTTATCGAGGAACTCTCCCCGCTGCTGCAGGCCGGTGACATCCTCATCGACGGCGGCAACTCCTTCTACAAGGACGACATCGCGCGCGCGAAGGCGCTGCGGGAACGCGGTCTGCACTACGTGGACATCGGCACCAGCGGCGGCGTCTGGGGCCTGGAACGCGGCTACTGCCTGATGATCGGTGGCGAGGACGAAGTGGTCGCCCACCTCGACCCGCTGTTGAAGACCATCGCCCCCGGCAGCGGCGACATCGAGCGCACCCGCGGACGCAGCGGCGAGCCCTCTCCCTCGGAACAGGGCTACCTGCACTGTGGCCCCAACGGCGCCGGCCATTTCGTGAAGATGGTCCACAACGGCATCGAGTACGGCATCATGGCGGCCTATGCCGAGGGCATGAACATCCTGCGTCACGCCAATGTCGGCAAGCGCGAGCACGCCGTCGACGCCGAAACCACCCCGCTGCAGAACCCGGAAGACTACCAGTACGACATCGACGTCGCCGAGGTGGCCGAGGTGTGGCGCCGCGGCAGTGTCATCGCCTCCTGGCTGCTCGACCTGACCGCCATCGCCCTGAAGGAGAACCCGGACCTGTCCGAGTTCTCCGGGCACGTCTCCGACTCCGGCGAGGGCCGCTGGACCAGCATGGCCGCCATCGAGACCGGCACCCCGGCGCACGTGCTGACCGCTGCCCTGTTCAACCGCTTCAGCTCGCGCGGCGAGGCCGATTTCGGCGACCGCCTGCTGTCGGCCATGCGCTTCCAGTTCGGGGGGCACCACGAGAAGAAATAAGGGGCGAACCCCGTGTCCACACTACACAACGAATCCTGCTCTCCCCCGGCCGTCATCGTCATCTTCGGCGCCGCCGGCGACCTTACCCGCCGCAAGCTGATACCGGCGCTGTTCAACCTGGCGAAGCAGGAACTGCTGCCCGAACAGATCGCCATGGTCGGTATCGACCGGGTGGAAATGGACAGCCAGGGCTACCGCGACCTGCTCGGCGAACACATCCCCGATTTCGTCGGCGAGGGCTTTTCACGGGAACTGTGGGAGGCCAATATCGGCCGCGCCTACTACACGGCCGGCGACTTCCTCGACGACGACAGCTACCGCGAGCTGGCAAGACTGCTGCAGCAGGTGGACAACGAACAGGGAACGCCCGGCAACTACCTCTTCTATCTGGCCACACCACCGAGATTCTTCGGCGAGATCGCCACCCGCCTCGGAAAAGCGGGGCTGGCGACCGAGGGTGATGGTCACTGGCGCCGTATCATCATCGAGAAGCCCTTCGGCCACGATCTGGAATCCGCCCGCGCCCTCAATGCCACCCTGCACCAGAGCTTCGAGGAGCACCAGATCTACCGCATCGACCACTACCTCGGCAAGGAGACGGTACAGAACATCCTCACCTACCGCTTCGGCAACGGCACCGTCGAACCGATGTGGAACCATCGCTACATCGATCACGTACAGATCACGGTGGCGGAGTCGCTGGGCGTGGAGGGCCGCGCCGGCTACTACGAGGAGGCCGGGGCGCTGCGCGACATGGTCGCCAACCACCTGCTGGCGGTGCTCTCGGTCATCGCCATGGAACCCTCCAACAACTTTCAGGCCGACGCCATTCGCGACGAACAGGTCAAGGTGCTGCGCGCCATCCAGCCCTTCGACCCCGAACAGGTGCTGACCGAGGCGGTACGCGGCCAGTACGGCGAAGGGGTACTGGACAACGGTACCCACCTGCGCGCCTACCGCGACGAGCCCGGTGTCGCTGCGGACTCGGGGACCGAGACCTTCGTCGCCCTCAAGCTGATGATCGATACCTGGCGCTGGGCGGGCGTGCCCTTCTACCTGCGTACCGGCAAGCGCATGCCGGAACGCCGCACCGAGGTGGTGATCCAGTACCGCCACGCCCCCAACATGATGTTCCGCGACTCCATCGCCCAGCGCGCCAACATCGCCGCCAACCAGCTGATCCTGCGTATCCAGCCGGACGAGGGCATCAGCATGGAGTTCAATGCCAAGGTGCCGGGCACCGTGCTGCAGGTATCGACCGTGCGCATGGACTTCGACTACGACGACTACTTCGAGGAATCGGTTGCCGGCAGCGGCTACGAGACCCTGATCTACGACTGCCTGTGCGGCGACGCCACGCTGTTCAAGCGCGCCGACAACATCGAGACCTGCTGGGCATTGCTGCAACCCATCCTCGACGTATGGAGCGCGCTGCCGGCGCGCGACTTCCCCAACTACCCGGCCGGCAGCTGGGGGGCGGCCGAGGCGGACGAACTGCTGGCACGCGACGGGCGCCAGTGGAGGCGGATCGATTGAAGGTACTGAGCGGCGACATCGGCGGCACCAAGACCTCGCTGGCGGTCATCGAGACCGACGGCCGCAGCGTCGAGGTATCCGCACTGGAGACCTTCTCCAGCCGGGAATTCACCCGCTTCGACGACATCGTGACTCGCTTTCTGGACCAGCACGGGCACGACTGCGAACAGGCGGCCTTCGGCGTCGCCGGACCGGTGCGCGCGGGGCGGGCGACCACCACCAACCTGCCCTGGCGACTGGATGCCGAACAGCTCGCCGCGGCCTTCGGCCTGCGCCGGGTATGGCTGCTGAACGACCTCGAGGCCAATGCCTGGGGCATCACCGCGCTGCCCCCGGAAGACTTCCGCGTGTTGCAGGCCGGACGCGAGACGGCCCGGGGCAACGCCGCCGTCATCGCCGCCGGCACCGGTCTGGGAGAGGCCGGCCTCTACTGGGACGGGGAACGTCATCGCCCCTTTGCCTCCGAGGGCGGCCATTCGGACTTCGCCCCGGCCACCGAACTGGAGATCGAACTGCTGCGCTACCTGCGCGAACGCCACGGCCACGTCAGCTGGGAGCGCGTGGTATCGGGTACCGGGCTGGTCAACATCCATGCCTTCCTCAGCGACTATCGCGCCAGCCCGACCCCGTCCTGGCTGGCCGAGGAGATGCGCAGCGGCGACGCCGCGGCGGCGATCTCGCACGCCGCAAGGCGCCAGGACTGTCCGCTGTGCGCCGAGGCGATGGAACTGTTCGTACACCTCTACGGGGTGGAGGCCGGCAACCACGCGCTCAAGCTCATGGCCACCGGCGGCGTCTTCCTGGGCGGCGGCATTGCACCCAGGATCCTCGACCAGCTGGAGCAGCCGGCCTTCCTGGAGGCCTTCTGCGCCAAGGGGCGCATGGAAGCCCTGATGCGCGACATGCCCGTGCGCGTCATACTGAACGAACGCACGGCCCTGTACGGCCCGGCACTATTCGCCGCCATCGCGGTCTGAACGGTGCCCCAGCACGACGCGAACCACGGAGATCACAGGAGAGAGGATAATGAACGTAGTCATCGGCAACCTTCCCGACGATGCGAAGGAAGAGGAGATACGGGAGATACTGGCCGAACACGGGGTGCCGGTGACCGGCATCCGTCTCACCAACGAAGGCGATGCCACGCGCCAGACGGCCGTGGTCAGCCTGGATACCGATCACGCCGGCGCCGAGGCCCTGGCGGGCATGCTCCACAACCGCTTCTGGCGCGGCCACCGGTTACGCGCCCAGGCCATGATGATGTTCACCGGCGAGGACAAGCCCGGCTCCGACTGAATCCGGACCGCCAACGAGCTACCGAGGAGATCCACCATGAATAGGGAAAGCGAGAACGAGGGACCGCTGTCGGCGGAAGAACTGAGGCGCATGGATGCCTGGTGGCGTGCCGCCAACTACCTGTCGGTGGGCCAGATCTACCTGCTCGACAACCCGCTGCTGCGCGAACCGCTGGCGCCGCAACACATCAAGGCGCGGCTGCTGGGCCACTGGGGCACCACCCCGGGGCTGAACTTCATCTACGTACACATGAACCGCCTCATCCGCCAGCACGACCTGGACATGATCTACCTCGCCGGCCCCGGTCACGGCGGCCCCGCCATGGTGGCCAACACCTGGCTGGAGGGCACCTACAGCGAGTACTACCCGAACATCTCCCAGGATGCCGAGGGCATGCGCAAGCTCTTCAAGCAGTTCAGCTTCCCCGGCGGCATTCCCAGCCACGTGGCGCCGGAGACCCCCGGTTCCATCCACGAAGGCGGCGAACTCGGCTATGCCCTGTCGCACGCCCACGGCGCGGTATTCGACAACCCCGATCTGATCGCCTGCTGCGTGGTGGGAGACGGCGAGGCCGAAACCGGCCCCATGGCCACCTCCTGGCACTCCAACAAGTTCCTCAACCCCGCACGCGACGGTGCGGTGTTGCCGATACTGCACCTCAACGGTTACAAGATCGCCAACCCCACCATTCTCGGGCGCCTGCCGGACGGCGAACTCGAGCAGCTGTTCCGGGGTTACGGCTACCAGCCGCATTTCGTCGAAGGACACGAACCCGAACTCATGCACCAGCAGATGGCCGCCACCCTGGACCGGATGCTGGAGGAGATCCGGGCGATCCAGCAGGCCGCACGCAAGGGCGGCGACAACAAGGGTGCGCGCTGGCCCATGCTCATCCTGCGCTCGCCCAAGGGCTGGACCGGGCCGAAGGAAGTCGACGGTCTCAAGACCGAGGACTTCTGGCGTTCCCACCAGGTGCCGTTCTCGAAGGTGCGTGACAACCCCGAGCACCTCAGGTTGCTGGAAAACTGGATGAAGAGCTACCGCCCGGAAGAACTGTTCGACGACAACGGCACCTTCCGTCCCGAGCTGCGCGAACTGGCGCCGAAGGGAACCCGGCGCATGAGCGACAATCCGCACGCCAACGGCGGCATCCTGCTGCGCGAGCTGCGCCTGCCGGACTTCCGCGACTACGCGGTGGACGTGCCCCGGCCCGGCGCCACCATCGCCGAGGCCACGCGCGTCCAGGGCGGCTTCCTGCGCGACGTCATGAAACTCAACATGGACACCGCCAACTTCCGTCTCTTCGGCCCCGACGAGACCGCCTCCAACCGCTGGAACAAGGTCTTCGAGGTCACCGACCGCACCTGGCTGGAGGCGACCATCCCGGAAGACGACCACCTGTCGCCCGACGGCCGCGTCATGGAGATCCTCTCCGAACACACCTGCCAGGGCTGGCTCGAGGGCTACCTGCTCACCGGCCGCCACGGCTTCTTCAACTGTTACGAGGCCTTCATCCACATCGTCGACTCGATGTTCAACCAGCACGCCAAGTGGCTCAAGACCACCAGCCAGGAGATTCCCTGGCGGCGCCCCATCGCCTCGCTCAACTACCTGCTGTCCTCGCACGTCTGGCGCCAGGACCACAACGGCTTCTCGCACCAGGACCCGGGCTTCATCGACCACGTGGTGAACAAGAAGGGCTCGGTCATCCGCGTCTACCTGCCGCCGGACGCCAATACCCTGCTGTCGGTAACCGACCACTGCCTGCGCAGCCGCAACTACGTCAACGTCATCGTCGCCGGCAAGCAGCCGGAACACCAGTGGCTGGACATGGACGCCGCCGTCAAGCACTGTTCCAGCGGCATCGGCATCTGGGAATGGGCCAGCAACGACGATGACGGCGACCCCGACGTGGTGATGGCCTGTGCCGGCGACGTGCCGACCCTGGAGACCCTGGCCGCGGTCGACCTGCTGCGGGAACACATCCCGGAGCTCAAGGTGCGGGTGGTGAACGTGGTCGACCTGATGACCTTGGCCAGCCCCTCCGAGCATCCCCACGGCCTCCCGGACCGCGAATTCGACAGCATCTTCACCACCGACAAGCCGGTCATCTTCGCCTACCACGGCTATCCCTGGCTGATCCACCGCCTCGCCTACCGGCGCACCAACCACCACAATCTGCACGTGCGCGGCTACAAGGAGGAAGGGACCACCTCCACGCCCTTCGACATGGTGGTGATGAACGACCTGGACCGCTTCCACCTGGTGGCCGACGTGGTCGAGCGCGTGCCGCAGCTGCGCCAGCGCGCCGCCTACGTGCGCCAGAAGGTGCGCGACAAGCTCATCGACCACCGCAACTACGTGCGCGAATATGGCGAGGACATGCCCGAAGTGCGCGACTGGCAATGGCCCTACTGAAGACGGGCGTAGCAGAGTGCAGAAGACGGCAGTGGAAAGGCGCTACACGACCGCACCGGGGGTGCGCTATCCCAACGGTGCGGCGGCCGACGACAGCGGCGTCAACTTCTCGGTGTTCAGCCGCCACGCCACGCGCGTGGAGCTGCTGCTGTTCGCCGCCGCGGACAGCCCGGAACCCTTCCAGGTCATCGAACTGGACGCCGACATTCACCGCAGCTTCTTCATCTGGCACGTGCGTGTCGAGGGTCTGCCGGCGGACAGCTGGTACGCCTGGCGCATGGACGGCCCCGCCGACACCCGCGAGACCGGCCTGCGTTTCGACGCCGGCAAGGTACTGCTCGATCCCTGGGCACGCGCCGTCAGCGACGTGCTGTGGGACCGCGCCAGCGCCTGTCGTCCGGGGGACAACGTGCGCCGTTCCATGCGCAGCCGCGTGGTCGCCACGGACTACGACTGGGAAGGCGACACGCCGCTGAAGCGGCCCAACGAGGAAGCCGTCCTCTACGAGCTGCACGTCGGCGGCTTCACCCGCCACCCCAGCGCCGGTGTGCGGCATCCCGGCACCTTCCGTGGCCTGATCGAGAAGATCCCCTACCTGCAACAGCTCGGCATCACCCACGTGGAGCTGATGCCGGTGATGGCCTTCGACGAGCAGGACGTGCCGCTGGCCACCGCTGCGCTCGGCCTGAAGAACTACTGGGGCTACAGCACTCACAGCTACTGGTCGCCGCACCCGGGCTACTGCGTGGCGCCGGACGACGGTACCCACCTGAACGAGTTCCGCGACCTGGTCAAGGCCCTGCACCGGGCCGGCATCGGCGTCATACTCGACGTGGTGTTCAACCATACCGCCGAGGGCAACGAGGACGGCCCGCTCATCAACTTCAAGGGCATGGACAACAGCGTCTTCTACCACCTCGACCAGCAGGACCGGCGCCGCTACCGCGACTACACCGGCTGCGGCAACACCGTCAACTGCAACCACCCCCTGGTGGCGAACTTCATCCTCAACTGCCTCGAGTTCTGGGTGCGGGAGATGCACGTGGACGGCTTTCGCTTCGACCTCGCCAGCGCCCTGGCGCGCGGCGAGGACGGCCGGCCGATGCACGATCCGCCGCTGCTGTGGGCGATCGAACTGTCCGACCGCCTGGCCGCCACGCGCCTGATCGCCGAGGCCTGGGATGCCGCCGGGCTGTACCAGGTCGGCTCCTTCCCCGGCTACCGCTGGGCCGAGTGGAACGGTCGCTACCGTGACGTGGTACGCCGTTTCCTGCGCGGCGACCGCGGGCTGATCGCCGAACTGGCCACCCGCCTCGGCGGCAGCGAGGATCTGTACGGCTCCCAGGACCGGCTGCCTATCAACAGCATCAATTTCATCACCTGCCACGACGGTTTCACCCTCAACGACCTGTTCAGCTATGCCCGCAAGCACAACGAGGCCAACGGCGAGAACAACCGCGACGGCAGCAACGACAACTTCAGCTGCAACTGCGGTATCGAGGGTGAGACCGCCGACCCGCGCATCCGCGCGCTGCGCCGCCGGCTGGCCCGCAACGCCGTCGCCATCCTGCTGCTCAGCCAGGGCGTACCGATGCTGCGGGGCGGCGACGAGGTACTGAACACCCAGCAGGGCAACAACAACGCCTACTGCCAGGACAACGAACTGGCCTGGTTCGACTGGCGACTGCTGCGGGACAACGCCGACATGCTGCGCTTCGTGCGCCTCATGATCGCCCTGCGTCGGCGTCACCCGGCATTGATGCGCCGCCGCTTCCTGCGCGGCGAAGCGGTCGCCGGGCGCGACATGCCCGACATCCGCTGGCACGGCGACGGACTGGAGCCGCCCCGCTGGGACGATCCGCTCGCGCAGCGGCTGGCCTTCACCCTGGCCGCCGTCGCCGACGACGAAGCCGACCTGCACGTGGTGCTCAACCTCGCCGCCAACGCCAGCGAACGCTCGCTGCCGCCGGTCGCCGGTCGCCGCTGGCGGCTGGCCGTGGATACCGCACTGGGCTCGCCGCTGGATATCGTGGAACCGGCCGCACAGACGCCGCTGGCGGTGCAGCGTTACCGCGTCGAGGCACGCAGCGTCGCGGTCTTCGAAGCCTGGCCCGGGAGACCGGCATGAGCCAGAGCCTCTACGTCACCGGCGCGGAACACGGCAGCGGCAAGTCGGTGCTGGTACTCGCCATGATGGAGACCCTCACCGGCCAGGGCGCCGCCACCGGCTTCTTCAAACCGGTGGTACGCGACACGGTCCGGGCCGACCCGCTCATCGAACTGGTACGCCAGCGCTATGCCCTGGAGCAGACGGTGGAAGAGCTCTACGGCTGCCGCGCCGGCGAGGCGCGCGAGCTGATCCGCGCCGACCGCTACGACGAGCTGCTGGAACGGATCCTGGGCAAATTCCGGCGCCTGCAGTCGCAGTTCGACCGCATGATCTGCGCCGGCACCGACTACGCCGGCGGCTATGCCGCCATGGAACTCGATTTCAATTGCGACGTCGCCAACAACCTCGGCTGTTCCATCCTGCCGGTCGTGCGCGGCCGGGGTCGCAGCAACCAGGAGATCGTCGACGCCACCACCGGTTTCCTCAAGTCGCTGCAGGAACGCGACGGCGACGTCCTCGCCACCGTGGTCAACCGCGTGCCCCCGGGGCAGCTCCAGACCCTGCGGCAACAACTGCAAGCGGGGGACACCGGCGAGCGCGTCTACGCCATACCGGAGGATCCGCTGCTGGCAAAGCCGACCCTCGGCGACATCGCCCGTGAGCTCGACTACCCGCTGGTCTATGGCGAGGACGGCGGCCTCAGCCGCACCGTGGACAACTACAAGGTCGCCGCCATGCACGTGCCGGACTTCCTCGACTACGTGGAGGAAGGCAGCCTCATCATCACCCCCGGCGATCGCGCCGACATCATCCTGGCCGCCTTCGGCACCTACCCCTCGAGCGCCTATCCGCAGATTGCCGGCCTGCTGCTCACCGGCCATCTGAAGCCGGCGCCGCAGGTAATGGATCTGCTCGCCGGTACCGGCCGGCCGCCCTTCGCGGTGCTGGCGGCGCCCGGCGACACCTTCACCGTGGCCATGAAGGTCAGCCGGGTGGCGGCCGAACTGCAGCCGCACGACGAGCACAAGATCGCCTCGGCACTCGGCCTGGTCGAGGCGCACGTCGACCTGCAACAGCTCGCGCGCGCGCTGGAGACACGCCGCAGCGAGCGCATGACACCGCTGATGTTCGAATACGAGCTGATCCAGCGTGCGCGCGCCCGGCTCCGGCATATCGTGCTGCCGGAGGGCGGCGAGGAGCGCATCCTGCGCGCCGCCGAGATCCTCAGGCTGCGCGGCGTCGCGCGCCTGACGCTGCTGGGTGATGAACAGGAGATCCGCGGCCGCATCCAGGCGCTGGGGCTGCAGCTGCAGGAAGTGGAGATCATCGATCCGCTGCACTCGCCGCTGCGCCAGCCCTACGCCGAGCGCTACTACGAACTGCGCAGGCACAAGGGCATTTCCCGCCAGATGGCCTTCGACACCCTCGCCGACGTCAGCTACTTCGGCACCATGATGGTGTACCGGGGCGAGGCCGACGGCATGGTCTCGGGCGCGGTGCACACCACCCAGCACACCATCCGCCCCGCCTTCGAGATCATCCGCACGCGCCCGGGCACGCGCATCGTCTCCAGCGTGTTCTTCATGTGCCTGGAAGACCGGGTGCTGGTCTACGGCGACTGTGCCGTGAACCCCGACCCGGATGCCGAACAGCTGGCCGACATCGCCATCAGCTCGGCCGACACCGCCCGCGCCTTCGGTATCGAACCGCGTATCGCCATGCTGTCCTATTCCACCGGCGACTCCGGCAAGGGCGCGGCCGTCGACAAGGTGCGCGAGGCGACGCGTATTGCGCGCGAGCGCCGCCCGGACCTCAAGATCGAGGGGCCCATGCAGTACGACGCCGCCGTCGATGCCAGCGTGGCGCGCACCAAGATGCCCGGCAGCGAAGTCGCCGGCAGCGCCACGGTGTTCATCTTTCCCGACCTCAATACCGGCAACAACACCTACAAGGCAGTGCAGCGTTCCGCGGGCGCCATCGCCATCGGGCCGGTGCTGCAGGGACTCAACAAGCCGGTAAACGACCTCAGTCGCGGTTGCAATGTCACCGACATCGTCGACACCGTCGCCATCACCGCGGTGCAGGCACAGGTCGGATGAAGGTCCTGGTCCTCAATTCCGGCAGTTCCTCCATCAAGTACCAGCTGTTCGCCCTGCCTGCGGGCGAGGTGCTGGTCTCCGGAATGGTGGAGCGCATCGGCGAGGCACAGGGAGCGCACCGCTACCGCTGCGGTGATAGCGGCGAACAGATCGAGAACGACCGCTTCGGCGACCACCGCGCCGCCCTGGAACGCATCCTCGAGACCCTGGGCGCCTCGGGGGCGGTGCGCGAAGCGGGCGAGCTGTATGCCATCGGCCATCGGGTGGTGCACGGCGGCGAACGCTTCCGCCTGCCGGTGCGTATCGACCAGACCGTGCTGGAACAGATCCGCGACATGATCCCGCTGGCGCCCCTGCACAACCCGGCCAACCTCCTGGGCATCGAGGTCTCCATGCAGGCCGCACCGGGCGTGCCGCAGGTGGCCGTGTTCGACACCGCCTTCCACCACAGCATCCCGCCGCACGCCGGGCACTACGCCCTGCCACGGCGGCTCTACCGCGAGGAGCGGGTGCGCCGCTACGGCTTCCACGGCACCTCCCACGGCTACGTGACCCGCCAGGCCGCCGCCTTCCTCGGGCGGGCGCCGGACTCGCTGCGCATCATCAGCCTGCACTTGGGCAACGGCGCCAGCGCCTGCGCCGTCCTCGGCGGTCGCAGCATCGACACCTCCATGGGCATGACGCCGCTGGAGGGGCTGGTGATGGGCACCCGCTGCGGCGACATCGACCCGGCCATCCCCTTCTACTTGGCGCGCGAGAAGCAGCTGTCGCTGGAGCAGATCGATGCCCTGCTCAACAGGGAAAGCGGCCTGCGCGGCCTGTGCGGCAGCAACGACATGCGCGAAGTGCTGCAGCTGGCTGCAGACGGCAACGAGGACGCGCGCCTGGCACTGGACCTCTATTGCTACCGTATCAAGAAATACATCGGCGCCTATTTCGCCGTGCTCGGGGGACTGGATGCCCTGGTGTTCACCGCCGGGATCGGCGAACACGCCGCCGCCATCCGCAGCCGGGTGTGCGAGGATCTCGAGGCCCTCGGCATCCGCCTCGACCCGGCCCGCAACGAGGCCCCGGGCGGCGACATCCGGGCCATTCAGGCGGACGACGCCAGGGTCGCGATACTGGTCGTCCCCACCGACGAGGAACTGGAAATCGCCCTTCAGACCCTGTCCTGCCTGCAGGGCGGGGCCGATTTCAACGCCCCCGGTTGATGGAAAACGCCGGACAGCGCACCTATTATCGACTTTTCTGATACAGATCAGACAACTGGCGGATTGCAGCGGGGATAATCGCCCGATTTTGGGCCCCCCGAGACCGCAAGTGGAGGACGACAGCGTGGATCATTGCGTATTCATCCAGGCGAACGACAAGCAGATGCTCGGTGCCATCGTGGCCGAGTACGCCCTGCGTCGCAACTCGAAGCACAACGACCGCTTCGACGTGCGCATCATGCACTACGACGACATTCCGGTGTTCCGCGAGCACGAGGGACAGAAGTTCCTGCGCGGCGGCGGCAAGCGCGTGTGGGTACGCGACGACCTGCAGTCCTTCACCCCCAGCCGCTTCCTGCCACCGCAGCTGATGGGCTACCAGGGGCGCGCGGTGGTCATCGACCCCGACGTGTTCGCTCTCGCCGACGTCTGGGAACTGCTGTCGCGCGACATGCAGGGCAAGGCCATCCTGTGTCGTCCCAAGTCCGGCAACAAGGGCAGGCACGGCTGCCTCGCCACCAGCGTCATGCTGCTCGACTGCGCCAGACTCACCCACTGGAAGTTCGAGGAACAGTTCCATGCCATGTTCGAGGGCAAGCGTGACTACCTCAAGTGGGTGTGCCTGAAGTACGAGGACCGCGACACCATCGGCCTGTTCGAGAACGAGTGGAACGACTTCGACCACCTCGACGAGAACACCAAGATGCTGCACACCACCAAGCGCAAGCACCAGCCCTGGAAGACCGGTCTGCCGATCGATTACCGGCCCGCCGATACCTTCCAGCTGTTTCCGCCCAAGCACTGGATCCGCCGCGCCCGCCGCAGCCTGTTCGGCGACTACGGCCTGCTGGGCCACTACGGCCGCCACCCGGACCCGAAGCAGGAAGCCTTCTTCTTCGGCCTGGTACGCGAATGCCTGGACAAGGGCATCGTTACCGAGGAACAGCTGCGCCGCGAGATGGAACTCAACCACCTGCGCCACGACGCGCTGGAACTGCTGGAGCGCATCGAGCCGCTGGCAGCCTGAGCTGCACAGGACGAAACACCAACCGCGAGGTCAACCCGATGTCCATGATCAAGCTCGACGCCATCGACGCGGCGTCGCTGGAAACCGAGCCCTACGACTACCTGGTGGTGCCGGGCGTCATCGACGCCGGCAACATCGAGATGATCAACCGCGACTACCCGCGGATCGAGGAACCGACCAACTTCGACCCTTCGGAACTCGAGTACGGCCCGGCCTTCGCCCAGCTGCTGCAGGAGCTCGACAGCCCCGAGTTCGAACAGCACGTGGCGCGCAAGTTCGGCGTCGATCTCGACGGCGCCATCAAGACCATCACGGTACGCAAGTACTCCGAACCCAGCGACGGCCACATCCATGCCGACCACTGGAGCAAGATCATCACCCTGCTGGTGTATTTCAATCCCGAGTGGCACCAGGAGGGCGGCCGCTTCCGGGTACTGCGCTCGCAGCACGACATCGAGGACTACCAGGCCGAGGTACCGCCGCTGGCCGGCACCCTGCTCGCCTTCCACCGCTGCGACCATTCCTGGCACGGCTACAAGAGCTTCGACGGCGAGCGCCGCATGATCCAGATGAGCTGGGTCAAGCCCAACCGCTTCGCCTGGTATGCCCAGCAGACCGCCCGCTTCGTCACCCACTCCTGCAAGCGGGTGGCGCGCGTCTTCAGCTGAGTTCGAGGCCATTCCCACAGCCGCGGAAACGCACGGAAGCAGCCTCCGGTTTTCTTCCGGGCACTTCGTATATCCAAGCGACTATCCAACGCCGCGAGCCGGATCATGTCTCTGACCGAATCGACCGCGCCTTGAAATGGGCCGGATTTTCCGGAAAAAGCCGGCCGTTGTCTGAGCGCAGCGAGTCCAGTGCTCTATCCCCCGGACAATCCGGCCCATTTCAAGGAAACAAGCGGTCGTCTGAGGGAAGAGACATGATCCGGCTCGCGGCATTGGATAGTCGCGCCTTCCTAATCCCACGGCATTCACCCGGGAAAACGCGCCCTCCGGCCATGGCAATCGCCGCAGCCCGCCGATAGGATGGCGTCTTCGCGAACACGGAGATGCCCCATGACAGAGACGCCGTTCGAACGGGCCATGGCCCTCATCGACGCCGCCAACCGCGAGGACCCCAACCAGGAGACCGCCGACGGTCGCAGCTGGCCGAAGGAACTGCTGTACTCGCAGCGCATGTCGGACATGCTGGAACGCTTCGACCCGCAGGCCGACGAGGCCATGAAGCTGGCCGTACGCGCCCAGCACATCCAGCGCTGGAAATCACCGCGTGACGCCTACCCGGCCGGACGCAAGGGCTACCATCAATGGCGTACCGGCCTCTACAGCTTCCACGCCGATACCGTCGCCGCCCTGCTGCAGCAGGCAGGCTACGACGCAGACTTCATCGAGCGGGTGCACCAGGCGGTGGCCAAGCGCTCGCTGCGCACCAGTCCCGACACCCAGCTGGTCGAGGACGTTGCCGGCCTGGTTTTCCTCGAACACTACATGCAGGGCTTCTACGACCGGCATCCCGAGTACGACGAGGCCAAGTGGATCGACATCATCCGCAAGACCTGGCGCAAGATGTCGGAAAAGGCGCACGCCTTCGCCCTCTCCGGCGCGGTCGCACTGCCCGAAGCCCTGGTGCCGGTGATCCGCAAGGCGGTGTCAGGCGACGCTAAACAGACCCCGCGTGGCGCGCATACAGGCGCACGGCAGCACCAAGGTTGAACAGCAGCAATCCGTTCGAGGCCAGCAACAGCACGGCACCCGCCTGCGCCCAGCGACCGTTCGTTGCCGCAACAGCCGCCAACAACAGCACCAGCGCCGCCGCGTGCAACAGGAACTGCCATTTCATCCGTTGCGGGGCGATGACCTCGTGGATGTTGGGCGTATACAGGCGCGTACCCGGCGGCACCAGGCCCTTGAGCACCGGCATGCGCAGGTGCAGCCACACCAGGAAGGGCACGATCTTGTAGAGCATGCCGTTGATGACGGAGACGGCGAACCCGGCGAGGAACAGCAGGCCCGCGAGCACGGCCAGCTCCGGCCCGGCGGAGCCGCCGCGGACATACGCATAGCCTTCGAGGCCCGCAGCGGCCAGCAGGCACGCCATGCCGAGGCGCCAGAACCAGACGGTGACATCGAAACGCTTCCGGCGCCGCCGCTGCAGCAAGTGCAGGCTGACCAGTGCATAGACAGCTGCCAGCACGGTCAACGCCAGGAGCGCCCCCTGCCGCAGCGCATCCAGCGGCGCCACGCTGCCGGTGAGCAACAGCACCACCAGCAAAGGCGGAAGCCAGCGCTCCAGCGTTTTCGGATAGGGCGGCGTGGTCAGGAACATGGGAATCACCTGCGTCGAGATGCCGACCACCAGCACCAGTATCCAACCGGCCAGCCCCCAGCCGGCGTGGTAGTCGGTCAGCGCGCGCTGCAAGGGCACCGCCGGCAACGCGTGGCCGGCCGCCAGCCAGCCGCCGAGACCCGCTGTCACCGCCAGCGCCATCACCGCCAGCCGTACCGCGCGCGCCGGGCCGCCACCCTTTGCCCCCTGCCTCAGGGCGATGAGGGTACCGGCGGCAAACAGCAACAGCACCGGCACCAGCAGCATCGCGGCGATGAGGAACAACATGGCCTGCCGCCACTCGAAGGCCGCCACCAGGCACAGGGTGCCGGCCGTCAGCAGCCCGTGGACCAGGCGCGCGGCAGGCTCGGTGCGCGGAAAGGAAGTTCCCATCACCACCGGCAGCATCTGGAACAGCGCGCCCAGCATCGCCATGGCAATGTAACCGAGCGTGAAGGCGTGGGTGACGGCCAGCGTTGCCGGCAGCCAGCGAGACTGCAGCAACAGCCCGCCGTCGAACAGGATCAGCGTGGCGGCGAGGATGCCGAACGCCGGTACCGTGAGGAAGAACTGCAGCGGCACCCGGAACCCCGGCGCATCCTCCAGCGACAGGGCGCCGAGATTCATTCCGCCCCCTTCCAGATGCGGATCAGCCAGGTGTCATCCGCCTCGTCGTGACGGGTGCGGTGGCGCCAGCCGCGCGCGTCGAGGATGGGATACAACAGCAACGGCTCGCGCCAGTGGGTAACCTCGAGCTGTTCCCCGGCCTCCATGAGCTCCAGTTCCGCGAGAATCCGCTCCAGCGGCTCCGGCGCCTCCAGCCCGCGCACGTCCAGCCGGCGAGCCGCCATGCCTCAGTCGCCGGCGGGGAAACCCGCGACCCGCTGCGCCAGTTCCCCCAGGGAGTCCTGCAGCACCTGGTCGGCCATGGGATACAGCACCTGCTCTTCCTTGACGTTGTGCTGCTGCAGGAACAGGAAGAAGGTCTCGCCGGTACCCAGCACCGCATCCTGGTCGCGGGACTCCACGGCTTCGCCCAGACGCTGCAGCAGTTCCCGCAACTCGGCGTGTTCCCCGCGCATCACCTGCGTGGGACCGGCCTGCATGCCGGTCTTGTCCTCGAACAGCGGGAACAGCCCCTCCTCCTCGTTGCTGAAATGCTGCAGGGTGTCGCGGCTCAGCTGCTGGTACAGCTCGGTGGCGCGCGGCCAGTCGGCGCTGCCGACGGCGTCTTCCATGTCCTCGAACACCAGATCACAGGCGCGATGCTGGCCACTGAAGAAATCGGCGATCGATGCCATCTCGGTTTCCGGGCGGTAGTTTCGAAGGCGGATAGTATATCGGATCGGGCCCCCGGCTGCGGGCAGCACAGAAAAAGGGAGGCAGAACGCCCTCAGCCCAGGCTTTCACCGACGAAGAACTTGATGACGTACTTCATGGCAAAACCGAGCACCCCCACCATGAGGCCGAGAAACAGCACGAACATGCCAAAGCGGCCGGCCTTCGAGTCCTTGCCGAGGCGGTAGACGATGAACACCATGTACGCCATGAGCACGATCAGCCCCACGGGCAGGGCGTACTCCGTGAGCATTTCGTCGGTAATCTGCATGTTTGGGAAATCCGTCTTGAATACGTTCTTGCCAGGAGGCTGTCATCGACCGGAGGGAAGCCCGGGAAACTCCATTATCGCACATCCGGACGCGAAAGCGCGTTCCTCACGCTTTCTTGACAAAGCAGGGCCGCACGAAGAACGGCTCCACGGAAGAGGCAAAAAAAGGACATCCCGGGGATTTGCCGATCATACCCTCAGCCGGGGCCGCCCTCCTCCAGGGGGAATACCTTGCGGTACAGCGCGAAGCTGGCGTAGGCCAGCACCGGCAGCGTGACGGCCAGCAGCGGCAACAGTACGATGGAAACCAGCGTCACCGCGCTGAGCATGACTCCCCAGGCGATACTGCTGCCGATATTGCCGAACACGGCGCGCACACTGGCGTTCACGGCCCCCACCAGGCTGGCACGGCCCTCGTGCAGCAGCGGCACGGAGAATGCGGATACCGACAGGATGATGAAGGCCAGGATCGACCCCATCAGCGATCCCCAGAGTTCGAAGGCGATGACGTGCTCGCGCATGCCGATCAGCCACGGCAACTCATAGGGCAGCGCTTCGGAGCCGATCATCATGGCATAGAGAATGGCCGTATCGGTGATCCAGATCAGGAACAGGAAGGTGCACAGCAGTGTCACCAGCCACAGGCCGCCCGGTGTGCGCGCGAAGGCGCCGAAGGCGTCCAGCAGGCGCGGGCGACGGCCGCTGGCGCGGATCGTTTCCAGGCGGAAGAAACCGGTCAGCAGCGCCGGCCCCACGAGCATGAAACCACCGGCAAAGGGCAGAGCCATGGGAGACAGTCCGAACCAGCCGACGGCGGCCAGCAGCACCAGGCCGATGAGAACGAACACAAGCGCATAGGCCATGCTCGGCGCCGGCATGGCGCGAAAACTGCCCCAGCCCTGGGCCAGCGCGTCGGCGATATCCGCGAGGGAGAAGGACCGCGCCACCGGTGCCGACGCGGCCGGAGCACTTTCCCGGGTGACCTTGTTCATGGCCGCGATTATATCCCGCCATGGTGGACCCTGCAGGACAAGCACAGCGGCGCCCGGCCGCGAGCTACAACCAGCGCATGCGCCCGCACTCCAGCGGGTGACTGAGCAGACGGTGCCAGGGATACAGTCGCACCCGGAACTGTTGCAGCCCGCCGGCGGAACAGGTGTCATCGGCCTCGAACAGGTCACAGTGGTAGTGTGCGCAACCCTCACTGCCGTCTCCAACCAGGCGAAAAGGCACATGATCACTGGCGACGAAGGCACCGTCCTCGTCGCGGTGTCCGACCAGGCACTCGACCACCAGGTCCTCGCTGCGGAGACCGTTGAGTTCCACCTCCACGTCCAGCGACAACGGTTCCCCGGCGGTAATCGTTTCCGGTAGCGGCCGCAGCAGTTTCGCGCGCACGCCCGGCCAGCCGCGCTCGATCCCCGCCTTCCAGGCCGCCAGTTCGCGTGCGCCGGCGGCATCGTCCTGTGCCAGCCTGCGCCCGCCCCGCGCCGCCGGCGCATAGGACTGGCGCAGATAGTCCTTGGCCATGCGGATGGTGTTGAAGGCCGGCAACACCGTCTTCATCGATGCCTTGGAACGTTTCACCCAGGCTTCGGGTTCGCCTTCCTCGTTGTGCTGGTAGTAGCAGGGGATGACCTGGTATTCGAGGGTATCCAGCAGTTCGCGGGCCTCCTGGCGCTCGCGCTGCCGGGGGTCCAGCTCCAGGTAGGGCTCCAGACCCCAGCCGTTGTCTCCATCCCAGGCCTCGTCCCACCAGCCGTCGAGCACGCTGAGGTTCACGGCACCGTTGATGGCCGCCTTCATGCCCGAGGTGCCGCAGGCCTCGAGCGGATACTCGGGGTTATTGAGCCACACGTCGACACCGGGCAGCAGGTCGCGGGTCATCGACAGATTGTAATTCTCGAGCAGGATCAGGCGGCCCTGGAACTCCGGTCGCTGGCTGATCTCGAAAATACGCCGCAGCAACTGCTGGCCCGGCAGGTCGTTGGGGTGCGCCTTGCCGGCGAATACCAGCAGCACCGGTCGTTGCGGGTCGTTGATCAGCCGGGCCAGACGCTCGAGGTCATGGAACAGCAGGGTGGCGCGCTTGTAGGTGGCGAAGCGGCGCGCGAAACCGATCACCAGCGTACCCTTGTTGGCGGCATTGAGGTTGACCGTCAGGCGGTCGGCGATGGCTCGGGTAGCGGCACAGCGGCGGTATTGCAGCAGCGCCCGCCGACGCACGTCCTCCAGCATGGACACCTTGAGGATCTGGCGCACGCTCAGGAACACGTGATCGGGAATGTCGTCGATGAACCGGTGCCAGAAGTCGCGGTCGGTCATCTTGGCGCGCCAGCCACCGCCCATGTACATCTCGAACAGCGCCACCCAGGGCTGTGCCAGATAGGTATCGACGTCGGCACCGTTGGTGACGTAGTCCATCGGGTTTTCCGCTGGCTGGAGTTCCGGCCAGACGTAGGCGCTCATGCGCGAGGCCACGCGCCCGTGAATACGGCTGACGCCGTTGCGGAAGCGCGACCCGCGCAGCGCCAGGCTGGTCATGGAGAAGGCCGCCGGCTGTTCCGGCACCGATCCCAGTGCAAACAGGCGTTCCGGCTCGATTTGCAGTTCATCGATGAAAGTCCCGAAGTAGTCGCGGATATCGTCGACCGGGAATACATCGTGACCGGCCGCCACCGGCGTGTGGGTGGTAAAGGCGGTATTCGCCGCCGCCAGTTCCAGGGCGCTGCCGAAATCCAGCCCCTGCGCCACATGCTCGCGACAACGTTCCAGCACCAGGAAGGCGGCATGACCCTCGTTGATATGCCATACCGTCGGCCGCAGGCCCAGGGCCCGCAACGCCCGTACGCCGCCGATGCCGAGCACGAGTTCCTGCTGCAGGCGCATGTGACCGTCACCGCCGTAGAGCTGCGCGGTGATCCGGCGATCCTGCTCGGAGTTCTCGGGCACATCGCTGTCGAGCAGGTAGAGCCGGATCTGCCCCACCTTGACGCACCACACCTTGAGTTGCAGCGCACGCCCCGGCAGATCGACGCTGACGCGCAGCTCGCCGCCGCCCTCATCCGCCACCGGCGTGACCGGAAGATCGCGCGGATCGGTACTCGGGTAGACGGCGTGCTGGCTGCCGTCACAGTCGATGCGCTGGCTGAAATAACCCTGACGATAGAGCAGCCCCACGCCGACGAAGGGGACCCACAGGTTGCTCATCGCCTTGCAGTAGTCGGCCGCGAGGATGCCGAGACCGCCGGCATAGATGGGCATGCTCTCGTGAAAACCGAACTCGGCGGAAAAATAGGCCACCAGGTCCGCCTCCGGGTCCAGCCAGGCGTCGATCGAGGTGGTCGGCCGCTCCTCGCGGTAGGTATCGTAGGCCGCGAGCACATGGCGGTATTCCGCCAGCAGGATGGGATCGCGCGCCGCCTCGTCGAGCCGGCGCTGGCGCAGCCGCCGCAGGAACACCCGCGGGTTGTGCGCACAGGCATTCCAGCAATCGTTGTCGAGGTGCCGGAACAGGCCGCGCACGGTGCCGTTCCAGCTGTAATAGAGGTCGTTGGCCAGTTCGCCGAGGCGGCTGAAGCGCTCCGGCAACACCGGCTGGATCTCGACGCTGAAATGCGTCCCCGGTGTATCTTCGCTGCCGCCGTCGCCCGCGCTCACCCCGCTCACCTCCCTTCGTTCGCACCCCCTGCCGGCAGACGCTGGCGGCCGGCGGGCTGTGCCCCTGTCTCAGGGTTCCCGTCTGATCTATACTCGGGCCGGTCAGGTGCCAAGGCCCCCCCGCAGCGGCATCACCGGACAACCGAAAGTCAACGCTGAAAGGAGTATCCTTCGTGCAGTTATTCAGCGCAAGTCCCGACGCCGGGACACCAGGACGTGCCACCAGCGGGCACAGGGGACGGGGCGCATGGGCATGAATTCGCGGGACATGACGCCGACGCCGGATCCGACCCGTTTCGCCGGCACCGGCGCGCGGCGTACCCGGCGGCCGGTATATGTCGACCTGCTGCCGCCGTGCAACAATGCCTGCCCGGCGGGCGAGAACATTCAGGCCTGGCTGGCGCTGGCGCAGGCCGGCAAGTTTCACGAGGCCTGGCAGCAGCTGATCCGCGACAATCCCCTGCCTTCCATTCACGGGCGCGTGTGCTACCACCCGTGCGAGTCCTCCTGCAATCGCAGCTCCACCGACAGCCCCGTCAACATCCACGCCATCGAGCGCTTTCTCGGCGACCAGGCGCTGGAACACGGCTGGAAACCGGAGTTCGAGGCGCCGGAAGGCGGCGGGCGCATCCTCGTCATCGGTGCCGGACCCAGCGGCCTCTCGGCCGCCTATCACCTGACCCGGCTTGGGCACAGGGTGGAGATCCACGAGGCCGGGCCGGTGGCGGGTGGCATGATCCATTTCGGCATCCCCGCCTACCGCATGCCGCGCGCCGAACTGCACGCCGAGGTGCAGCGCATCGAGGACATGGGTGTGAAGATCGTGCTCAATCACCGTGTCGAGGATGTGCTGGCGGAGCGCGAACAGGGCGGCTTCGACGCCGTGTTCGTCGCTGTCGGCGCCCACATCAGCAAGAAGATCGACATTCCCGGCCGCGACGCGGGACGCATCATGGATGCGGTAAGCTTCCTGCGCAGCGTGGAGGCGGGCGAGCCGTTGAAGCTGGGGCGCAAGGTGGCGATCTACGGCGGCGGCAATACCGCCATGGACGCCGCGCGCACGGCCAAGCGCCTCGGCGCCGACGAGGCGGTGATCATCTATCGTCGCGACCGTGCCAGCATGCCGGCGCACGACTTCGAGGCCGAGGAGGCGCTCGAGGAAGGCGTCAAGATCAAGTGGCTGCGCACCATCAAGGAAATCGACGACACCACCTTCAAGGTGGAGGAAATGGAACTGGACGAGAACGGGCGCCCGCAGCCCACCGGTCGCTACGAGACCCTCGAGGCCGACGCGCTCATCCTCGCCGTCGGCCAGGATACCGACACCGCCTTCCTGTCGCGGGTGCCGGGCATCGAGTTCAAGCGCGACGGCACCGTGGTGGTCGGCGAAGACATGATGACCGGCCATCCGGGCATCTTCGCCGGGGGCGACATGGTCCCCAGCGAGCGTTCCGTGACCGTCGCCGTCGGCCACGGCAAGAAGGCCGCCCGCCACATTGACGGCTACCTGCGCGGACAGCCCTACCGCCCGCCACCGAAACACCCGGTCGTGGGGCCGGAAAAACTGCACCTCTGGTTCCGCACCTACGCGCCCCAGGTGGAACAGCCGGAGTTGCCGCCGGAACAGCGTACCGCCGGCTTCGAGGAGATCCTCAAGGGGATCGGCGCCGACGAGGCACTGTTCGAGTCCAAGCGCTGCCTCTCCTGCGGCAACTGCTTCGAATGCGACGGCTGCTACGCATCCTGTCCCGAACACGCCGTCATCAAGCTGGGACCGGGCAAGCGCTACCGCTACGACTACGAGCTGTGCACCGGCTGCGCGGTGTGCTACGAGCAATGCCCCTGCCACGCCATCGAGATGGTTCCCGAACCCGGCACCGAAGCGGAGTAATTCAGCCATGGGCGCAACCAAGAAGTCTGTCACCCTGGACGCCAACGAAGCGGTGGCCTGGGTCGCCTACCGCGTCAGCGAAGTCTGTTCCATCTATCCCATCACGCCGTCCTCGCCGATGGCGGAACACGCCGACGAATGGTCGGCGCGCAAGATCAGGAACATCTGGGGGCAGGTGCCGGACGTCATCGAGATGCAGAGCGAGGGCGGCGCCGCCGGCACCGCCCACGGCGCCCTGCAGACCGGAGCCATGAGCACCACCTTCACCGCCTCCCAGGGGTTGATGCTGATGCTGCCGAACATGTACAAGATCGCCGGCGAGCTGACGCCGACGGTGTTCCACGTGGCGGCGCGTTCGCTGGCGGCACAGGCGCTGTCCATCTTCGGCGACCACCAGGACGTCATGGCGGCGCGCACCACCGGCTTCGCCCTGCTGGCCTCCGCCTCGGTGCAGGAAGCGCACGACCTGGCGCTGGTGTGCCACGCCGCCACCCTCGAGGCGCGGGTGCCCTTCATCCACTTCTTCGACGGCTTCCGCACCTCCCACGAGGTGAACAAGATCGAACGGATGTCGGAAGACGACATCCGCCACATGATCGACGACCAGCTGGTCTACGACCATCGCCGCCGGGCGCTCAATCCGGACCGTCCCTTCATCCGCGGCACCGCACAGAACCCGGACGTCTATTTCCAGGGACGCGAGAGCGCCAACCCCTTCTACCTGGACACGCCCGGCATCGTCCAGGAGGCCATGGACCGCTTCGCCGCCCGCACCGGCCGCCAGTACCACCTGTTCGACTACCACGGTGATCCGCGGGCCGAGCGCGTGATCGTGGTCATGGGCTCGGCCGCCGAGACCGTGATCGAGACCCTCGAGGTGCTCAATGCCGGCGGTGAAAGACTGGGCATGGTGAACGTGCACCTGTTCCGCCCCTTCTCCGCCGAACACCTGCTGCAGGTGCTGCCGGACAGCGTGCGCGCCATCGCCGTCCTCGACCGTACCAAGGAGATCGGTTCGGCCGGTGAGCCGCTGTACCAGGACGTGATTACCGCGCTGATGGAAGCCCACGCCGGCGGCCGCCCCGGACCGCTGCCGCGCGTCATCGGCGGCCGCTACGGACTGTCGTCGAAGGAGTTCACGCCGGCCATGGTCAAGGCGATCTTCGAGGAACTGGGCTCATCCGCACCGAAGAACCACTTCACCATCGGCATCCACGACGACGTCACCCACACCAGCCTCGACTACGATCCGGGCTTCGATATCGAAGCGGAGAATGTCACCCGCGCGCTGTTCTTCGGACTGGGTTCCGACGGCACCGTCGGGGCCAACAAGAACAGCATCAAGATCATCGGCGAGAATACCGAACTGCACGCCCAGGGCTATTTCGTCTACGACTCGAAGAAGTCGGGTTCGCAGACGGTGTCGCACCTGCGCTTCGGACCCCGGCCGATCCGTGCTCCCTACCTGATCCAGTCGGCCAATTTCATCGCCTGCCACAAGTTCAATTTCATCTACAAGACGGAGATCCTGAAATACGCGGTCGACGGCGCCGTATTCCTGCTCAACAGCCCCTGGCCGCCGGACCAGGTATGGGAGCAGCTGCCGCGACCGGTCCAGCAGACCATCATCGATCGCAAGCTCTCGCTGTACGTGATCGACGCCTCCAGCGTCGCCCGCGAAGCCGGCATGGGTCGACGCATCAACACCATCATGCAGACCTGCTTCTTCGCGCTCTCGGGCGTGCTGCCGCGCGACGAGGCCATCCGCCAGATCAAGCACGCCATCGAAACCACCTATTTCAAGAAAGGCAAGGCGGTGATCGAGCAGAATTTCCGCGCCGTGGACGCGGCCCTCGATCACCTGCACCGGGTAGAGATCCCGGCCGGCGTCAGCAGCGACCGCGACCTGGATCCGGTGGTGCCAGCCGAAGCCCCGCCCTTCGTGCGCGAGGTCACCGCGAAGATGATGCACGGCGAGGGCGACGCCCTGCCGGTGAGCATGCTGCCGGTGGACGGCACCTACCCCAGCGGCACCACCCGCTGGGAGAAACGCAACATCTCCGACTTCGTGCCGCAATGGGATCCGCAAACCTGCATCCAGTGCGGCAACTGCAGTTTCGTGTGTCCCCACAGTGTCATCCGCGCGCGCTTCTATCACGAGAGCATGCTGGAAGGGGCGCCCGAGGGTTTTCCCTCGGCCGAGATCACAGCCCGCGGCTTTCCGGAGACCCGCTATACCCTGCAGATCTACCTCGAGGACTGTACCGGCTGCGGCCTGTGCGTGGAGGACTGCCCCGCCATCCATGCCGAGGATCGCTCGCGCAAGGCCATCAACATGACCCCCAAGGACGCCATCCTGGAACAGGGCCGCGAGCACGTGGCCTTTTTCGAACGACTGCCGGTCAACCCGCGCGCCCAGGTCGACTTCTCCTCGGTGCGCGGCGCCCAGTTCCTGGAGCCGCTGTTCGAGTTCTCCGGTGCCTGCGCCGGTTGCGGCGAGACCCCCTACGTCAAGCTGCTGTCGCAGCTGTTCGGCCCGCGGCTGCTGGTTGCCAATGCCACCGGCTGTTCCTCCATCTACGGCGGCAACCTGCCGACCACCCCCTGGACCTTCAACCGCGACGGCCAGGGGCCGGCCTGGTCCAATTCCCTGTTCGAGGACAACGCCGAATTCGGCCTCGGCATGCGCATCGCGGCCGATCACCACATGGATATCGCCAAGCAGTTGCTGCGCCAGCTGGAGCCGCAGCTGGGCAAGGAGTTCGTGGACGCCCTGATCGACAACCAGCAACGCATCGGAGCGGAGATCCGCGCCCACCGCAAGCGCGTCGAGACCCTGAAACAGCGATTGCAGGAAATCGACGATCCCAGGGCACGGGATCTGCTGTCGCTGGTCGACCACCTCATCCGCCGCAGCGTGTGGCTGGTGGGCGGCGACGGCTGGGCCTATGACATCGGCGCCGGCGGACTCGACCACGCGCTCGCCAGCGGCCGCAACATCAACGTGCTGGTACTGGACACCGAGGTCTATTCCAACACCGGCGGGCAGATGTCCAAGGCGACACCCACCGCCGCGGCCGCCAAGTTCGCCTCCGCCGGCAAGCGCATCGGCAAGAAGGACCTGGCCATGCAGGCGATCTCCTACGGCAACGTCTACGTCGCCCAGATCGCCATGGGCGCCAATCCGCAGCAGACCCTGCTGGCGATGCGCGAGGCGGAGGCCTATGCCGGTCCCTCGCTGATCCTGGCCTACTGCCCCTGCATTGCCCACGGCTACGACCTCCGCGAAGGCCTCAGTCACCAGAAGATGGCGGTGGAGAGCGGCTACTGGCCACTGATCCGCTACAACCCGGAACTGCGCAAGCGCGGCCAGCGGCCCTTCGTGCTCGACTCGCCGCGTCCGCGGATCGCGCTCAGGGACTATGCCTACAACGAGATGCGTTACCGCATGCTGCTGCGCACCAACCCGGAAGAGGCCGAACGCCTCATGGAACGCGCCCAGGAACAGGTGAACCTGCGATGGGAAACCTACGAGTACATGGCCCGGCAGGAGCCGGCCCGATTCGCGCCGGTCGCCTGAGCAGGATGCGCTGGCGCAGCAACGAACGGAGACCCGCATGACCAGGCTCAGCGATTATGACACCAGCCACCGGACGGAAGCGGTGGTCAGGGAAAACAGGCGCATTACGCCGGAAGGCGCCCCGGAAGTATGCAGCATCGTGCTGCGCATCCAGGACCCGGACTTCGTCTACGTCGAGGGGCAGAATGTCGGTGTGCTGGTGCCGGAGGACTACGCCGGGAAGTCGGAGGACCACTTCCGCCTGTTCACCATTGCCAACATGCCTCAGCGCAATGCGGAAGGCGGTATCGACATCGAATTGTGCGTGCGGCGCAACCTCTATGGCAACGGTGCCGAGGAGGTCCCGGGCATCGCTTCCGGCTATCTCTGCGACGCCCGTCCCGGCGACCGCATCACTCTCACCGGTCCCTACGGGGATGCCTTCCGCATGCCGCGCTCCAGCGACTCCAACCTGTTGATGATCGGCAGCGGTACCGGCATCGCCCCCTTCCGGGCGTTCATCCAGCACATCTATGAACGGCAGCGCAGCTGGCAGGGCAAGGTACGGCTGTTCTACGGGGCGCACTCGGGTACCGAGATGCTGTACCAGAACGACCTGAAGAACGATCTCGCCAACTACTATGACCGCGACACCTTCAAGGCTTTTGCCGGCCTCTGCCGCGAGCCCGGCCGGCCTGCGGGAGAGAGCGGCTTCGGCCGCATGCTGGAGGACAATGCGGAGGAGATCTGGGAACTGATCCAGGATCCCAGGACCTACGTCTATCTCGCCGGTCGGCCCGAGACTGCAGAGGAGTTTCACCGGGTCATGGAGCACAAGGCCGGTTCGGCAGAACGCTGGCGCTGCATCCGCGACGAACTCGCCAGCCAGGGGCGCTGGTCGGAACTGCTCTACGACTGATTCTGCCGCTCCTCGTTCCGCCTGGCAGCCGCCAGGCGTTCCAGCGGCTGCTGGCGATAGAAGGCGGCCAGCTGTTCATAGACTTCGGCGCAATGCCGTTTGAGCACCTCGGGCGCGGTGAAGAAATACTCGCTGCACACCGCAAAGAATTCCGCCGGATCGGTAGCGGCATAGGGATTGAGACAGGGGTGATGGTGATGCGCGAGCTGTTCTCTGAGGACGGCGTAGGCATGGCTCAGCGACTCGGTCCAGCGTTCCCGCTCCATGTCCGGGTGCAGCGGCGGCATGCCGTTGGCACTGCCGCTGAGCGCATCCAGCTTGTGGGCGAACTCGTGGATCACCACGTTGCGACCGGGCTGCCCTTCGCGCAGATCGTGCTCGACGTCCTCCCAGGAGAGGATCAGCGGTCCGCGTGACCAGGATTCCCCGCTCAGCGCCCGCTCCTCCTGGTGCACCACGCCGGCGGCGTCGGCGTGCTCGTGCCGCACCCGGAAACCGGCCGGGTAGACCACGATCTCCACCCAGCCGTCGTAGTAGTCGAGGCCCAGTTCCAGGATCGGCAGACAGGCCTGTGCCGCGATGATCAGGCGCATGCGCTCGTCGAGTTCCAGGCCCTGCACGGCGCTGAAGCTCTTCCGGTGCAGGAACAGGGTGCTCAGCTCGCGCAGGTGCGCCCGCTCGACCGAGCTCAGCCCGCGCAGCACCGGGGCCTGCCCCGCCACCTCGTCCCACAGCGCCTGCGGGATGGGGTGGTGCTTCAGCACGTGCAGGATGTGCGCGTGCTCGAGCAGTTTCATGGGCGGGGCTGCTGGGAGCCTGTCCGAGTACTGGGGGCCGTAGCGAGAGCGTGGCACAGCGAGGCGATTTTTGCGATCGTTTGAGGCGCATAGTGGGGACTATGCGACGAAAAGGATCGCGAAAAGCGGCCGCTGTGCTGCGCTCGCAGTAGGTCCATCATTACTCGGACAGGCTCCTAGCGTTCGAGCCTGGTGATCTTGGAACCCTCGATGGATACGCCGGCCATCAGTCCCTTGTTGTTGAGGACGAAACCGA
>DROT01000006.1 GCA_011321775.1 Gammaproteobacteria bacterium
ATTCGGATGCAGGCCGGGCCCTGCGCCAGGAGGCGCTGGAAGCCGTGGTGCTGATGCTGTCGCCCATCGTGCCGCACATCGGCCAGGTGTTGTGGGAGGCACTCGGTCACCAGGGCATGGTGGTCGATCATCCCTGGCCGCAGGCCGACCCGGCTGCGCTGGAACAGGATTGCGTCGAGCTGGTGGTGCAGGTGAACGGCAAGGTGCGCGGTCGCATCGAGGTGGCGGCCGATGCCGGCGAAGACAGCATCCGCGAACGCGCGCTGGCGGAGGCCAACGTGCAACGCAGTATCGGCGACAAGACGCTGCGCAAGCTGATCCTGGTGCCGGGGCGGCTGGTGAACCTGGTGGTTGGTTGAGGTGGCGGACATGAGAAGCAATCTGCGCTGTGGCGGGGTCATCATGGTGGCGCTGGGGGCGGCGCTGCTGCTGTCCGCCTGTGGCTTTCATCTGCGCGGATCGGTCCAGCTGCCGCCGGTACTGAAAGAGGTGTACCTGCAGTCGAACAGCCCCTTCAAGGGCATTACGCCGGTGCTGCGCGACCAGCTGTTGTCGGCGGGTGCGAAGGTGGTGGAACAGGCCGAGGATGCCACTGCCGTGATCCACATTCTCAACGAACGTTCCGAGCGGCGCGTGCTCTCGGTCGGCAGCACCGGACGTGCCAGCGAGTACGAGCTGTACGAGGAGGTCACCTTTTCGGTAAACGACCCCGAAGGCAAGGAGTTGCTCAAGCCGCAGACCCTGAGCCTGACCCGCGACCTGGTGTTCTACGAGGCCGGTCTGCTGGGCAAGGTCGAGGAAGCCGAGCAGTTGCGCAAGAAGATGCTGCGCACCCTGTCGCGCCAGATCATTACCCGTATCCAGGTCGGCATGGGAAGATGACGCAGCTGCGTCCCGAGCAACTGGAGGCACGACTTGGCGGCGAGCTGGCCCCGGTGTACTTCATACACGGCGACGAGGCATTGCTGAGCGGCGAGTGTGCCGATGCCGTGCGCGCCGCCGCGCGCCGCCAGGGTTTCGCTGAACGCCAGGTATTCAGCGCGGAACCGGGATTCGACTGGAACCGCCTGGCAGCGGCCGGCGACAGCCTGTCGCTGTTCGCCGAGCGGCGCCTGCTGGAGCTGCGCCTGCCGGGCGGCAAACCGGGCAAGGAAGGCGCCCGGGTGCTGACGGAGTATGCGGCCCGGCCCCCCGAGGACACGCTGCTGCTGATCCTGTCCGGCAAGCTGGAGCCGGCGGCGCGGCGCAGCAAGTGGGTGCAGGCGCTGGACCGGGCCGGGGTGTCGGTGGCCGTGTGGCCGGTGGAGGCCGCGCAGCTGCCACGCTGGATCGATGTCCGCATGCGCGCCCGCGGCATGCAGGCGGATCGCGAGGCCCTGCAGTTGCTGGCCGAGCGGGTGGAGGGCAACCTGCTGGCCGCGGCACAGGAGATCGAGAAACTCTACCTGCTGCACGGCCCCGGAAGACTGGAGCTGGAGACCGTGGCCGAACTGGTGACCGACAGCGCACGCTACGATATCTTTGGCCTGGTCGATGCGGCGCTCGCCGGCGAGGCCGCGCACGCCCAGCGCATGCTCTCCGGCTTGCGCGCCGAGGGAGTCGAGCCGGTGCTGGTCCTGTGGGCGCTGGCGCGCGAGATCCGCTCGCTGGCCTCCATGGCGCGCGAGGTCCAGGGCGGCACCCCGGTGGGCCGGGTGCTGGCGTCACGGCGCGTGTGGGAAAAGCGCAAGCCGCCGATCGCAGCGGCGCTGCAGCGTTTTCGGGGCCGTCAGTGGTGGCTGCTGGTGCAGCAGTGCGCCCGCCTGGATCGCATCACCAAGGGCCGGGCCGCGGGCAGCCCCTGGGACGAACTGTTACAATTGACGCTGCGCCTGGCCGGGTGCGCGCCGCTGCGCGCCCCTGCATGATGGCGGCAGGCAGACGACAGACGCCGCGGGGGCGGCAACGGAATCCATGAGCGAAACAGCACAATCCGCGCAATTCGAGGTGGCGGGCTACATGCGTGAACTGGGCGCGCAGGCGCGCCGGGCGGCACGGCGGATGGCCAGTGCCGAGACCGGCGCCAAGAATGCCGCCCTGCAGGCCATCGCCGATGCGCTGCTGGAAGATGCCGCCCGGCTGGCGGGCGAGAACCGCCGGGATCTCGAGGCCGGTCGGCAGCGCGGCCTCGACGCCGCGCTGCTGGACCGTCTGGAATTGACCGATGCGCGCATCGAGGCCATGGCCGAGGGCCTGCGCCAGGTGGCCGCGCTGCCGGATCCGGTGGGCGCGATCAGCGGCCTGGACTACCGTCCGTCCGGCATCCAGGTGGGGCGCATGCGGGTGCCGCTGGGCGTCATCGGCATCATCTACGAGTCCAGGCCCAACGTCACCGCCGATGCCGCGGCGTTGTGCCTCAAGTCGGGCAACGCCTGCATCCTGCGCGGCGGCTCCGAGGCGCTGCATTCCAACCAGGCCATCGCCCGCTGTATCGACCGCGGCCTGCAGGCTGCCGGGCTGCCGGCCGCCGCGGTGCAGGTGGTGGCGACCAGCGACCGCGCCGCCGTGGGCGAGCTGCTGAAGATGGAAGACTCGGTCGACGTCATCGTGCCGCGCGGCGGCAAGGGGCTGATCGAGCGCATCATGAAGGAATCGCGCATTCCGGTGATCAAGCACCTGCACGGCGTGTGTCACACCTACATCGACGATCAGGCCGACATCGACAAGGCGCTGCGCGTGGCCTACAACGCCAAGACCCAGCGCTACGGTACCTGCAACACCATGGAGACGCTGCTGGTCGCCGAGGGTATCGCCGAACGGGTGCTGCCGCCGCTGGCGGACATGTACCGCGAAGCCGGCGTCGAGCTGCGCGGCTGCGCGCGCACGCGCCGGATCCTGGCGGACATCGAGGCGGCCACCGAGGCCGACTGGGACGAGGAATACCTGGCGCCGATCCTGTCCATCCGAGTGGTGGAGGATCTCGACCGTGCCATGGATCACATCGAACGCCACGGTTCGCGTCATACCGACGTGATCGTGACCGAGAATCTCGGCCGCGCGCGGCGCTTCCTGCGCGAGGTCGATTCCAGCTCGGTGATGGTCAATGCCTCGTCGCGCTTTGCCGACGGCTTCGAATACGGACTGGGCGCCGAGATCGGCATCAGCACCGACAAGTTGCACGCGCGCGGTCCGGTGGGTCTGGAAGGACTGACGACGCAGAAGTTCATCGTCCTGGGTGATGGACATATCCGCGAATAGGCGTGCCGCCGGCCGGTCCGCGGAGCGATGATCTGCATCCTCGGCGGTACCTTCGACCCCGTCCACCTTGGTCACCTGCGACCGGCGCTGGAAGTGCAGCAGGCGCTGGAGATTCCGTGCGTTCACCTGTTGCCCTGTCGCACGCCGCCGCACCGGCCGGCGCCGAAAGCCACGCCGGCACAGCGCCTGGCCCTGCTGCAGCAGGCGGTCGCTGACGAACCGGCGCTGGCGATCGACGATCGCGAGCTGCGGCGCGAGGGTCCGTCCTACATGGTCGATACCCTGCACTCGCTGCGGGAAGACCTGGGCGAGGAAGCGCTGTGTCTGGCGCTCGGCAGCGATGCCTTCGCCGGCCTGGAGAGCTGGCACCGGTGGCAGGAGATCCCCGGCCTGTGCCACCTGGTGGTCATGCAGCGGCCGGGCAGCGCCTGGCCGCGGGAAGGACGGCTGGCGCAGCTGGTGGACGAGGCCCGGGTCGGGGACATCGCACGACTGAAGGAGCGGCCGGCCGGTCACATAGTGGCGGTGCCGGTGACGCAGCTGGATATTTCCTCCACCCGGATCCGGGCCCTGCTGGCGGCGGGTCGCAGCGCCCGTTACCTGGCGCCCGACAGCGTCATCGAACGGATCAGAACAGAGAACTGGTATGCAGACTGAAGAACTGAAACGGATCGTGCTGGAGGCGCTGCGCGACCTCAAGGCCGTGGACATCAGCGAAATCGACGTGCGCGGGCGTACCTCGGTCACCGATTACATGATCGTCGCCAGCGGCACCTCGGACCGTCACGTCAAGTCGATCGCCGACGCGGTGGTGATGGCGTGCAAGAAGGCCGGCGTGGCGCCGCTGGGGGTCGAGGGAGAACGCGAGGGTGAGTGGGTGCTGGTGGACCTGGGTGACGTGGTGGTACACGTCATGCAGCCGCGGGTGCGCGAGTTCTACGCACTGGAGAAGCTCTGGAGCGTGGCCGAGCAGAAGCGGGAGCGCAGTGACCAAACCTAGGAGCCTGTCCGAGTAATGATGGACCTACTGCGAGCGCAGCACAGCGGCCGCTTTTTGCGATCCTTTTCGTCGCATAGTCCCCACTATGCGCCTCAAACGATCGCAAAAATCGCCTCGCTGTGCCACGCTCTCGCTACGGCC
>DROT01000007.1 GCA_011321775.1 Gammaproteobacteria bacterium
AACGGGGGTCGGTACGTCTTACCCAGCCGGCCATCCTGGCGCTGTGCCAGTACAACTGGCCCGGCAATGTGCGCGAGCTGGCCAACCTGGTGGAACGCCTGGCCATCCTCTACCCCTTCGGCGTGGTGGACGTCAACGACCTGCCGGAGAAGTTCCAGTCCGATGTGCCGATCGGTGAGACCCCGCGTTTCAGCGAGGAACTACTGGCCAACAGCCAGCCGATGCAGTATGCGCTGGACGCGGAGCCGCGCCTGCCGCGTGACGGGCTCGATCTCAAGGAACACCTCAGCAATCTGGAAGTCGGTTTCATCCGCCAGGCGCTGGACGATGCCAACGGGGTGGTCGCCCAGGCCGCCAAGCGCCTCGGCATGCGGCGTACCACCCTGGTCGAGAAGTTGCGCAAGTACGGTCTGCAACGATCCGACAATGCGTCGGGAGTTTGACGCGATCTGGTTGCTGTATCCATAACTAGCTGAAGATAAAGATAAATATGTAGCAGGCATGCTCCTTGCTTTGTAAGCCGTGGGCAAACAGGCCCGGTTTGACGAGCATTGGGAGAACGTCTGTCTATGAGCCACCCGGCTACCAGCAAGCAACAGCTGCAGGATGCCTTCGAGCGCTTCAACCAGCTCTCGGAACAGCTCAGCGGTTCCTACCAGAGCCTGCAGCAGCAGGTCCTCACGCTCACCCGCGAACTGGCGGAATCCCGCCACCAGCGCCTGCAACTGGTCGAGCAGATGCAGGATTTGCAGCGGGATGCCTCGCGCACGCAACGCCTCAGCAGTCTTGGAGAGACGACCGCGCGACTGGTGCACCAGATCCGCACCCCGCTGGCCACTGCCCTGCTGTATGCCTCCCAGCTGGAACAGGAATCGCTCGATCCACGCCAGCGTCGCTGCTTCGTCGAGCGGCTTCTGGTCGGCCTCCGGCACATGGACCACATGGTCAACGACCTGTTGCTGTTCGCCCGTGGCGGCCGCGGTGGCGACCAGGAGATCGCGCTGTCGGAACTGCTCGAGCGTCTGAAACAGGCCCATTGGCCCCACCTGCAGGCGCAACGGGCCGTCTGGCAAGTGCAAGGCCAGGGCGTCGACGTCCGCATCGCCGGGCACGACGAGTCCCTGCTCAGTGCCCTGGGCAACCTGGTCGACAATGCCCTGCAGGCCTGCGGGGAAGGCGCCTCCCTGCAATGGACCATCGGTCGTGAGGGAGACCAGGCCGTGCTGGTGCTCGAGGACGATGGCCCGGGCATCCCGGATACCGGGGCACAACGGATTTTCGAACCTTTCTATACCACGCGCAGCAATGGCACCGGTCTCGGGCTGAGCGTGGTTCAGGCCGTCATCGCCGCGCACGAGGGACACATCCACGTAGAGCGCGGTAGTGCCGGCGGCGCGCGTTTCGTCGTTCGCCTGCCGGCACTGGAAGCACAACGGCTTCCGTCCAGTCTGTCCCGGGAATCGCAGGTCGACGCGACCGTCCATTCGAGGTGTGGGTAATGAGTCAGGCAACGGTGTTGATTGTGGAGGACGACGCGGACCTGCGCGAGGCGCTGTGTGCCACCGTCGAACTCGCCGGTTTTGCGGTACGGTCGGCGGAAAACGGAAAACAGGCACTGGGCGTGATCGAACGGCATCCCGTCGGCCTGGTGGTGAGCGACGTGCAGATGGAGGGGGGCGACGGGCACACGCTGTTACGCCGGGTGAAGACGCACTTCCCGGAGTTGCCGGTGGTGTTGATGACCGCCTACGGGACCGTGCAGAAGGCGGTCGAGGCAATGCGCGCCGGTGCCGCGGACTACCTTGTCAAGCCCTTCGGCGCCGAGGTGCTGGTAGACATGATCCGCCGTTATCTGGATCACGAGGAAGTCGACAGTGAAGTGGTGGCGGAGGATCCGGCTACCCGCAAGCTGGTGGCGCTGGCGCAGCGGGTGGCGGCAACCGACGCCACCGTCATGATCAGCGGCGCCTCCGGGGCCGGCAAGGAAGTATTCGCGCAGATGATCCACCGGCATTCGCGGCGCGCCAGCGCGCCTTTCGTCGCCATCAACTGCGCCGCCATTCCCGAGAACATGCTGGAGGCCTCCCTGTTCGGCTACGAGAAGGGCGCCTTTACCGGCGCCTACCAGGCCCGCGCCGGCAAGTTCGAGCAGGCCCAGGGCGGCACCCTGTTGCTCGACGAGATCTCGGAAATGGATCTGGGTCTTCAGGCGAAGCTGTTGCGCGTACTTCAGGAGCGGGAAGTCGAGCGTCTCGGCGGACGCGAGATCATCAGCCTGGACGTGCGCGTGCTCGCCACCACCAACCGCAACATGCGCGAGGAGGTGGCCGCCGGCCGCTTCCGCGAGGACCTGTTCTACCGTCTCAATGTTTTCCCCCTGCACCTGTCACCGCTGGCCGAACGCAGGGGTGACATCCTGCCGCTGGCGAACCGCCTGATCCGCAAGTACAGCCCGGAGGGGCGTTGCGTACCGCACCTGTCGAAGCAGGCGCAGCAGGCGCTGCTGGAGCACCCCTGGCCCGGCAATGTGCGCGAACTGGACAACGTCATCCAGCGGGCGCTGATCCTGCTGAACGGCGACCAGATCGAGGTGGCGGACCTGTGCTTCGAGCTGGATATGGGCATGGAGCCGGCGCGCAGCGAAGCGGCGCCGGCGAAGGCCATGGAGGGCCTGGGGGATGATCTCAAGTCACGCGAATTCGAATTGATCCTGGACGCCCTGCGCGCCGGCCAGGGCAGCCGCAAGGCGGCCGCGGATCGTCTGGGTATCAGCCCGCGCACCCTGCGCTACAAGCTGGCGCGGATGCGCGAACAGGGTATAGCCATTCCGGCCTGAGGAGGTATGAGTATGAGCACGATCAATGGCATCGACCAGGTTCTCGCCGAAATGCGCCGGCTCAGCGCCGCCGCGCAGGGTGCACCCGCGGAAACGGCCGCGCCAAAGGGGGTCGGAGAGGATTTCTCCACGCTCCTGAAACAGTCGATCGACAAGGTGAACGAAACCCAGCAGACCGCCACCAGCCTCTCCAATGCCTTCAGTGCCGGTGCGCCGGACGTCGAACTGGGTGAGGTCATGGTGGCCCTGCAGAAGGCCAGTATCTCCTTTCAGGCCATGACCCAGGTGCGCAACAAGCTGGTCTCGGCCTATCAGGAAATCATGAGCATGCAGGTCTAGCCCGGAATCATTCGGCGACTCGTGGGCAGGGAACAGAGACAGTGGAATCGGATAGACGGAAGGTGACGGAATGGCACTGGTAAAAGCGGAAACGGTACAGGGGTTCCAGGGGCTGCCGGCGATACGCCAGGTCGGTCTCATGATCGGTCTGGCCGCCAGTGTCGCTCTCGGTGTCGCCGTGGTGCTGTGGTCGCAGCAGCCCAGCTACACCTTGCTGTACGCCAATCTCAGCAGCAAGGATGCCGGGCAGGTCGTCGATGCCCTGCAGAAGTCGGGCATCGTCTTCAAGGTCGACGAGGCAACCGGGGCGGTGATGGTGGAGAGCGGCAAGCTGCAGGCGGCGCGCATGCAACTGGCCAAGGACGGGCTGCCGGAAGGGAACGCCATGGGCTTCGAGATCCTGCAGAAGGAGCAGGGTTTCGGCACCAGCCAGTTCATCGAAACCGCACGCTACAAGCGCGCCCTGGAGGGCGAGCTCGGTCGTACCATCGCCACGCTGCGCAACGTCGAGAGTGCGCGCGTACACCTGGCCATTCCCAAGCGCTCGGTATTCCTGCGCGACCAGTCCGAGCCCACGGCGTCGGTGGTGGTGCGCCTCTACTCCGGACGCAAGCTCGACGACGAACAGGTGGCGGCCATCGTTCACCTGGTATCTTCCAGTGTGCCGCACCTGCAGCCGAAGAAGATCACCCTGGTGGACCAGCGCGGCAACCTGCTGAGCAGCGGAGAGGAGAACGAGGGGATGGCGCCGAGCTCCAGCCAGTTCAGCTACACCCGCAAGCTGGAGGCGACCTACAGCGACCGTATCCGAAAACTGCTGGAACCGATCGTCGGCAGCGGAAGGGTACGGGCCTCGGTCAACGCCGATCTCGACTTTACCGTGGTCGAACGCACCCGCGAGAGTTTCGATCCCGACTCCAGGGTGGTGCGCAGCGAACAGACCAGCGAGGACACCAGCAGCAGCCCGACGGTCGCATCCGGTGTGCCCGGCTCCCTGTCGAACCAGCCACCGGCGGATGCCGCGCTGCAGCCGGCGAGCGACATGATCAGCCAGAATCTGGCCAGCGACCCCAGTGCGGTGCCGCTCAACAGCTCCAAGAGCACCATCCGTAACTATGAACTCGACAAGACCGTGAGCCACACGCGCCTGGCCAGCGGTTCCATCAAGCGTCTGTCGGTCGCCGTCGTGCTCGACAACCGGCAGGAACTCGACGACAACGGTGAACCGGTGAGCAAGCCCTGGAGCGACAAGGAAATCGAACGCTTTACCAGGCTGGTGAAAGAGGCGGTGGGCTTCGACGAGAAACGCGGCGATACCGTCAATGTCGTCAATTCCTCCTTTGCCCCCGTTCCCGAGGTGGAGGACCTGCCCGCCCCGTCGCTGCTGGAGCAGCCGTGGGTATGGAATGTCGCCAGGCAGGCAGCCGGCGTCCTGGGCGTGTTGCTGGTGGTGTTCGGTGTGTTGAAACCGGTCATGCGCAGCCTCGCCGACAAGGGAGCGCAGAGCATGCAGGCAAGCGCGATGGTGCCGGCAGCGGCGGGAGGACCCGATGGGGTGGCCGGTGAGGACCAGCTCAGCCTGTCGGGGGCAAATCCGCAACAGGCACAGCTGGCGGCGCCGCAGGGCGGTTACGAACAGCATCTGGAAACGGCGCGCAGCGTGGTCAAGGACGATCCCAAGCGTGTGGCACAGGTGGTCAAGAACTGGGTGAGCGAAGATGGCTGAGGTCAAGACCAGGCTGAATGGCACCGATCGGGCGGCGGTCCTGCTGCTGACGCTGGGAGAGGCCAGCGCCGCCGAGGTGCTCAAGCACATGGGACCCAAGGAGGTCCAGAAGGTTGGTTCCGCCATGGCCAGCATGACCAACGTGCCCCGTGACCAGGTCACCGAGGTCCTGGAGAGCTTTGCCTCTTCGGTGCAGGAGCAGACGGCGCTGGGCGTCGGGGCCGAGGACTACATACGTACCGTCATGGTGGAGGCGCTGGGCGAGGACAAGGCCAAGGGCTTGATGGACCGCATCCTCTTGGGCAGCAGCACCAAGGGGCTGGAGGCGCTCAAGTGGATGGATGCGCGCGCCGTCGCCGAGTTGATCCGGCTCGAGCACCCGCAGATCCAGGCCATCGTGCTGTCCTATCTCGACAACGACCACGCCGCCGAGGTGATCAAGTTCTTCCCCGAACGGGTGCGCCACGACGTGCTGTTGCGCATTGCCACCCTGGACGGCATCCAGCCTTCCGCGCTGCAGGAGCTCGACACCATCCTCGAGCACCAGTTCTCCGGCAACCAGAATGTGCAGTCCTCGAGCGTCGGCGGCGTCAAGGCGGCTGCGGACATACTCAATTTCGTCGAGGGTTCCATCGAGGCCGAGATCATGGAAGCGATCAAGGAGACCGACGCGGAACTCGGCCAGCAGATCCAGGACCTGATGTTCGTCTTCGACAACCTCATCGACGTCGACGATCGCGGTATCCAGGCGCTGCTGCGCGAGGTGTCTTCGGAGACGCTCATACTGGCCCTGAAGGGGGCCGACGAGGCCATAAAGGAAAAGATCTTCAGCAACATGTCGAAGCGTGCCGCGGAGATGATGCGCGACGACCTCGAGAACAAGGGGCCGGTGCGACTCAGCGAGGTAGAGGGTGCGCAGAAGGAGATCCTGTCCATTGCGCGGCGCATGTCCGAAGCCGGCGAAATCGTTCTCGGTGGCCGCGGAGCGGAGCAGTTTGTCTGAGTGCCGCCTGATGTGGCCGGGTCTCATGCTTCCGCCGTCGCACCACGGCCGCCCGTTCTTGCATACGAGGTAGTTTCCCATGTCCAGGGTGATACGCAGCGAGGAACTCGACGATTGCCAGGCCTGGCATGTGCCGCTGGTGGAAGAGGGCGAGGAAGACTGCCGTCAGCCGCTGACGGCGCGGCAACTGGAGGAAATCCAGCAGCAGGCCCGTCAGGAAGGATTCGAGCAGGGGTTGCAGCAGGGCCGCGAGGCGGGGCAGCAGGAATTCGCGGAGCGACTGGCCTATCTGGAAGGGATCGTCGCATCGCTGGACAAACCCTTCGAGGACCTCGACCAGAGCGTCGAACAACAGCTGGCGGAACTGGCCATGCTGGTGGCGCGTCAACTGGTGCGCCGTGAACTGCAGACCGAACCCGGCCAGGTCATCGCGGTGGTGCGCGAGGCACTGGGTGCCCTGCCACTGTCGGCACGCAACGTCCGCCTGGCCGTCAACCCCGAGGATGCGGCCATGATTCGCGAGGCGCTGTCGCTGCGCGACGAGGGGCAGGCGATACAGGTGGTGGACGATCCGGTCCAGAGTCGCGGTGGCTGCCGGGTGCTCACCGACAGCTCGCAGATCGATGCGACCGTGGAGTCGCGCCTCAACGCCGTCATCGCCGCGGTCCTCGGCGGGCAGCGCCATGGCGACGGTGGCGAATGATGTTGAACGGTGCGCGCAGCGAAATCTGGAAGGCACGTCTGCAGCCCTACCTGGAGCGCGCACGCGAGCCGCAGCCGCTGGTCGTGGCAGGCAAGCTGACGCGCATGGTCGGACTCACCCTGGAAGCGGTCGGCTGCCAGGCCGCCATCGGCGGCCGTTGCCTGATCGACTCGACCCAGGGGGAAGCCATCGAGGCCGAGGTCGTGGGTTTCCACGGCGACCGGCTGTATCTCATGCCCATCGGTGAGCTGCACGGTCTCGGCCCGGATGCCAGCGTGGTTCCCACCCATAGTGTCTGCAGGGTCCCGGTCGGTGAACAGCTGCTGGGGCGGGTGCTGGACGGCACCGGCAAGGCGCTGGACGACAAGGGTCCGATCGAGGCGCAACAGCAGGTACCGCTGACCGGCAGGCCCATCAACCCGCTGGTGCGCGAGCCGATCCGTGAACCGCTGGACGTGGGCGTGGCCGCCATCAATGCGTTGCTCAGCGTCGGCCGTGGTCAGCGCATGGGCCTGTTCGCCGGCAGCGGCGTCGGCAAGAGTGTGCTGCTGGGCATGATGACGCGTTATACCAACGCCGATGTCATCGTCGTCGGGCTCATTGGTGAACGTGGCCGCGAGGTCAAGGAATTCGTGCAGAACATTCTCGGCGAGGAAGGGCTGGCCCGTTCGGTGGTAGTGGCCACGCCGGCGGACAACCCGCCGCTGATGCGCATGCACGGTGCCATGCTGGCGACCAGCATTGCCGAATATTTCCGTGACCAGGGCAAGCAGGTACTTCTTCTCATGGATTCCCTCACGCGCTTTGCCCAGGCGCAGCGCGAGGTGGCGCTGGCCATCGGCGAACCGCCCGCCACCAAGGGCTATCCGCCGTCGGTGTTCGCGAAGTTGCCGCAGCTGGTCGAACGTGCTGGCACCGGTGATCGTGGAGGTTCCATCACGGCGTTCTACACGGTGCTGGCGGAAGGCGACGACCAGAACGATCCGGTTGCCGACGCGGCGCGTGCCATTCTCGACGGGCACGTGGTGCTGTCACGCGAGCTGGCCGAGGCGGGGCATTACCCGGCCATCGACATCGAGGCCTCGATCAGTCGCGTCATGGTCGATGTCGTCGCCCCAGAACACGAGCAGGCGGCGCGTCGCTTCAAGCAGCTCTATTCCACCTACCGCCAGAACCGGGATCTCATCAATGTCGGTGCCTACCAGGCCGGCAGCGATCCGCGCGTCGACGAGGCGATTGCCATGTATCCGCAACTGAGCCGGTTCCTGCAACAGCACATGCACGAACGCCGGCCGTGGAAGGAGAGCCTGGCGGGGCTGGCTTCGGCCCTTGGCGCGACCGCTGACGACGGGGCAGGCGCATGAAACGTTCCAGAAGGATGCAGCCGGTCCAGCACGTCGCCGCCAGTCGCGAACAGAGTGCCGCGCAGAGACTGGGACAAAGCCAGCAGTATCTGGAAGCGCAGAAGGCCAGACTCGAAGAGCTGTGTGCCTATCGTGACCAGTATGCCCGACGCTTCGAGGAATGCGGCGGCGGCGGCCTCGATGCCGCGCGTCTGCGCGACTACCGTGCCTTCCTGGCCCGTCTCGGGCAGGCCATCGCGCAGCAGGAGGCGCTGATCGCGGAATGCCGCAGCCGTCACGAGCAGACCCGCCAGCACTGGATCGCCAGTCGCAGCCACAGCCAGGCCATCGACAAGGTCGTGGAACGTTTCCGCCAGGACGAGCAGAAACAGGTCGAGCGTGCGGAACAGCGCGACCAGGACGAGCGCGCCGGCCGTTCCGGGCATTTCCGCCGCTGAAACATTCCGCGGCTGGCACGCCGATTGCAGTTACCCCCTCCAGAAGCTGAATTTCAACTCGGGAGTTCGGGATGAATGCATCCTTGCCAGTGCCGGTCATGACCGCCGCCAGTTCCGCCGCCGCAGCGGCGTTATCGGAAAATAGTTCGCCGGAACAGTCGGATAGCGGTGTGCTCATGGATTTTCGCGCCCTGCTGCAGGAGGCCGGAGGGGGTGCCGGTGGCACACCCGCAACGAATACGGGAGATGGTGTCGAGACGGCACTCTCTCCGCAGCCCCTGCAGGACGGTGGCAAGCTGTTGCCGCTGTTGCGGCAGCTGCTGGACGGTGCCGCCGCCCGCGGTCTCGATCCGCAGGCGGTACTGGACCGTCTCGAGGCGCGCCTGCAGACACTGGACAATGAGACCGACCTGGACCCCTCGGCGCTGATCGCCGTCGCCTTGCAGCAGGTGCTCGACGAGATGCCGCCTGCCTCCCCGGGCGGTACGCTGCGCCAGGCGACCGCGGCGGATGTCGTAGCGGTTGCGGACACGAGCGGCAACGCCCGCACGTTGAAGCAACTCGCCGGCGATATGGAATCCGGGGCGGACGCCCGGCAAGGGGACAGGAACAGCCCGGTCACCGAAGGGAGCAGGCCACCCCTCCCCGACAAGCCGTCTGTGGAAACGCCTCTGGCCATGGCCGGACAGCGTCCGGCGGAAGTTGCGGATCTGCTCGCAAGCCTGCGGCGCCTTGCCGGCGGGGCGAAGACGCCGGCGCTGGATGGAACGCAGTCGAAAACAGACACGGCCGGTATGCAGATGCCCCAGCACCTGCCGGCGCCGGCGGCAAATCCGTCCTCGACACCTTCGCTCCTGTCGGTAGCCGTACCGGTACAACAGGCCGGCTGGGACGAAGC
>DROT01000008.1 GCA_011321775.1 Gammaproteobacteria bacterium
ACCCGGGTCGTCATCCGCTGAAGCCGTCTCCGTACAGCGACAGTTTCCATTGCCCGCCCGTGTGCTACCATTCGGGCGCGGTTATTTCGCTTCCGGAACGTCCGGGGACGGGGGTTTCGGGCTTTTCCCAGTGTTAAACAAGGAGTCTGACATGGTAGCCAAAAACATCACGCTCGCCCTCGCAATTGCCGCAGTGGCGGGACTCTCCGGTTGTGCCACCACTTCCGATCTGGACAAGCTTCGTGACGAGGTCCACCAGGCCAATGCGACCGCCGAGGCCGCTGCGGCCAAGGCTGATGCCGCCAGCCAGGAAGCCGCTGCGGCTTCGCAGACAGCTGCCGACGCCAAGGCCGCGGCTGACGATGCCAACTCGCGCATCGACCGCATGTTCAAGAAATCAATGTACAAGTAGACCACCGCAAGTCGTCGCGGCTGGTCGACAGGCGGCCGGTCCGGATCTTCCGGACCGGCCGGCTCAGCGGCTCTCCAGCGCCTGACCGATCGCTACCGGCATGCCGCTCCGGGCGCGCACGGCCTGTTTCAGGGCAGGCACGTCGAGCCGGAACGGACGTTTCTCCCACATCCGGTTCAGCTGGTCCATCGCCAGCTGCAACAACCCCTCATAGCCCTTGTCGTCTTCCTCCAGCGGTGGATGGACCTCGATATACAGGGTGTCAAACAGCCAGCCGAGTTTCACGGGTTGATTCACGATCTGCACCGGTGTGCCCGTCGGGACCTCGGGAAACAGTTTCTCGATGTCCTCGGGGTACATGCGCACGCAGCCATGGGTGACCCGCATGCCGACGCCGAAGGGCTTGTTGGTGCTGTGGATCAGATAGCCGGGGATGCCGAGGCGCATGGCGTAGCGGCCCAGGGGATTGTCGGGCCCGGCCGGCACTACCTCTGGCAGGGATTCGCCTTTCGCTTCGGCTTCCTTGCGGATCGATTCCGGTGGGTGCCAGCTGGGGTCGCGTACCTTTTTCACCACCCGGGTGGTGCCGACGGGGGTATTCCAGTCCATGCGTCCCACGCTGACGGGGTAGGTCTCCAGTACCGGTGGTTCGCCGTCATGGCCGGGCCGGAAATAGTAGAGTCGCATCTCGGGCGCATTCAGGATGATGCCCTTGCGTTCGGCGTTCGGCAGGACGTAGCGCGAGGGAATCACCACTTTGGTGCCCGCGCCCGGCAGCCAGCGGTCGACATCCGGATTGGCTTCGAGGATCTCGTCCTGGCCGATGTCATTGCGGCGGGCGATGTCCAGCAGGGTATCCTCCGCCCGTGCGGTGACGGTGCGGATGCGGCCGACCACGTCGACGTCCCGGGGGGGCTGGGTGAGGATTTCGGCATCGGCGCCATGCGCGCACAGCAGCAGGGCGAGGCCGCCGAGGGTGTTGCGCAGTGCTGGAGCGATGGGTGCGGTGGAAAGCAAGGTGATGCAGCGGTTCGGTTGTGTTGTGGCCGCGATCATAGCGGAAACGGCACGCCAATCCCACGTGTGCCGCTGTTGTCGCCCGGGGGCGACAGTCGCGGTCGGCGAATGCATTTGTCATTGCCGGCGTGACTTCTTAGAATCGACTCCCTGTCACTCCCCAGGTATCCGGGATCTCGTATCGTGCTTCGTGTCGTCGTGATGAATGCCAAGGGCGGTTGTGGAAAGACCACGGTCGCCACCAACCTGGCCAGTTTCTGTGCCTGCCAGGGCTATGGCACGGCGCTGTTCGATTATGACGTGCAGGGCTCCAGCAGCCGCTGGCTGAAGGCCAGACCGGCACAACGGCCGCCGGTGCACGGTGTGGCCGCCTGGCAGCCTCCGGCCGCGGGGACGACGCGTGCCTGGCAGATGCGCATTCCCGAGCACACGCGCTACGTCATCACCGACACCCCGGCCGGACACGCGGGGCTGGACATCGAGGACCGCGTGGCCGACTCGGACGTGGTGCTCATCCCGGTATTGCCTTCCTCCATCGACATCCATTCGACCGCCGACTTCATCCGCGACCTGCTGCTCGAGGGCAAGGCGCGGGCGCGCAACAAGACGCTGGCGATCATTTCCAATCGTACCCGTATCCGCACCCGCGCGCTGGAGAAGCTGGATCGCTTTCTCAACAGCCTGGAAATTCCGGTGATCGGCCAGATCCGTGACACCCAGCACTACCTCAACGCGGCCGAACAGGGGCTGGGGGTACACGAGCTGAAAGAGTCCTCGGCACGCCAGGATGCGCACACCTGGGAACAGGTACTGGAGTGGTTGCAGGCACAGGAAGAGCGCCGTGGCGCCGGCGTGACGCCTGCCAGCCTGGCACTCCCGGTCGCTACCGGCGGACCTTCACACTGATTGTCAGCGACCGGCATGGCCGGTCGTAGGCACCCATCACTGGTGTACAATGAAGGCCGTTTGAGGCGGATGGCAAGCCGATGTTCCGGAAAAGCGCTACAGGTTTGTTCGCATTGCTGGCGCTGGTGACGCTGATGGGGGCCGAGTGCACCTTTGTCGGCACCTCCGGTGGCAACAGGGACCAGGAGGACGGTGACCGCGCCGGGCTGATCGTGGTGGTCCGCGACGGGCGTCTCGTCGACGGCCCGGTGCAGGGTGTGGGCTATATCTCCGGCGGCCAGTCGGGGGTCACGGGCTTCGACGGCGAGTTCCGGTACGAGGAGGGCAAAAGCGTGCGCTTCTTCATCGGCGACCTCATGCTCGGCGAGGCAGCGGCCGGCAAGGCCGTGATCACGCCGCTCGACCTGGTACCCGGTGGGACCCTCGATTCGACCGCGGTGATCAATATCGCCCGCCTGCTGCAGTCGCTGGATTCAGTTCCGGGCGACGACCGCATCACCATTCCAGCCACCCTGCAGCGCGCGGCCGCCGCCGGTTCCGCACAGGTCGGTGCGGCGATTCGCGATCTCGACTTTGCCGACCCGACGGCGTTCACCAACGCTGCCAGCCAGCTGGTCGCCAGCCTGACGGCTTCCTACCCCTTTACCGCCAGCCTGGTCGATGCGCAGACCGCCCGCGAACATCTGAGGGCCGCGATCGCTGCGAGTCCCTGAGGTTTGTGGGGGGCCGGTATCGCCAGCGGGGTGGGCGATGGCTGCGTACGACGGCTTTCGATGTATCCCGGGAGCGCCGGGCTCCAGCCCGGCATGGTGGAACTGTCCGGCGTCACTGCGGGCAAGGGTTATCGTTGTTGCCGGGCTGGAGCCCGGCGCTCCCGGGCTGTTACCGCGGTACCGGCAGCGAAGCCGCCAGCAACACGACGCTCTTGCCCCGTTCCTCCATGCGCGCCGCGCGGCTGGCACCGCTGCCGTGTACCGGCGTGGAGCCTCCGCCGGAGAGGAAGAAGCGGTAGGCGGCGACCACGCTCGTCAAGGGCGCGTGGCGCGCGGCCCACTGGTCGGCCTGGCGTTCCTTCTCCTGCAGGGAGAGATCGTCGCGTTCGTTGTGCCGCAACGCGATGTGACCGTATTCGTGGTAGCGGTAGAAGGTGCACAGGGCCTCGCCGGCCTGCTTGCACAGCGCCGGATTGAACAGGATCACCGGGTCCTCGCCCGGCGGATAGCTGACGGCGGCGATGTCGGGAAGTGACGGGTCCGCCAGGATCTTGAACTTCTGGGCCGCGTGGACGTTGCAGGCCAGGACGAGCGTGCCGAGGGTGGTCAGGACGAAACGACGTGTACGGTAGAACAAGCTGCCTCCTTTTCCAGATCTGAACGCCTGGTATTTTTCCTCCCTGCCCACTCTACTAGCTTTTTTGTGGGATTTCAGCTTTCCCGGGTGTTTTTCTGCGCTCCCTTGGGCCGAAATGCGCGGATCACCTCTTCGCGCACCTCGAGGTAGGGGCCGCCGATGAGGTCGATGCAGTAGGGGATGGCGGGAAACACCGCATCCAGGCATTCGCGGATGGACTTGGGCTTGCCCGGCAGGTTGACGATCAGGGCGCCGTTGCGAATGCCGGCCGTCTGGCGCGACAGGATGGCGGTCGGCACGTATTGCAGGCTGACCTGGCGCATCAGTTCGCCAAAACCGGGCATCATCTTGTCGCACACGGCCTCGGTTGCCTCCGGTACCAGGTCGCGCGGTGCCGGCCCGGTACCCCCCGTGGTGACGATCAGGCAGCAGCGTTCCTCGTCCGCCAGTTCCATCAGCGTCCGCTCGACCATCGGCTGGTCGTCCGGGATCAGCCGGTAGACCGGTTCCCATTCGCAGGCGAGGTAGTCTTTCAGGGTGGCGATGATGGCCTGTCCCGACAGGTCTTCGTAGACGCCCGCGCTGGCGCGGTCGGAGGCGGTGACGATACCGATATGGATGTCTGTCATGGCAGTCGTGTCTTCCTTTGCGGGAAATGATTCGGGTTGTGCTGCATCGGCCCGTTCAGTCGTCGGTGCGCAACAACTGTATCAGCGCCAGCGCGGCGAGGGCGGCGAAGAGCAGCAGGGTCTGTTCCGGGATGCTGAGGCCGAGAAAGCTCCACTGGATCGCGGCGCATTCACCGGAGCCCTGCAGGATGTAATCCAGGACCTCGGGCAACGGCGCATGCTCGAGCATGAATTCCAGGCTGGCGCCGCATTCGGGCACCCGTTCGGGCGGCAGGTGCTGCAGCCAGATGTGGCGTCCGGCGGTGGCGATCCCGGCAAGTGCCAGGGCCAGGTTGAGTCCGGCATAGACGCGTTGTCCGCGGCGCCCGGGATTGTGCAGCAACGCCAGCAGGAACAGGGCACCCATCGACAGGATGATCAGCCGGTCGACGATGCACAGGGGACAGGGCTCGAGGCCGAGGGTGCGTTCCAGGTAGAGGACGGCGAACAGCATGGCCGCCAGCGTAGTCAGCAGGCCGGCACCATTGAGCAGGCGCGAGGCCGGGAGTCGTCTGTGGTGTGGTGTGCTCATGGCATCATTCCGGTTGATCGTTCTTGCGGGCGTCATCCAGGCCTTGCGGCCGCCCCTCGTGCGCAGCCGCTTTCTTCCTGTCCGGGATGTAGAGCCTGCGCAATCGGCGTCGCGCCAGCGCGCGCGACAGGGATTCCGTCACCAGCGCGGCGAGCAATCCGCCACCCAGTGAGAGCACGATGTAATGCGCCTGCCAGATGTAGACGTAGGCGGCACGGACGCGCCCCTCCCTGAGCAGGTCGACGGCGAGCTGGAAGTCCCCGAGCATGCCGCCGCCCGACGGATGCGGTGGCGGTCCCAGCGCCAGGGGGCTCTTGTCGATCCAGAACCACAGGAACCAGCCGGCGACGAAGGCGAGGATGCTGCCGCGGATCATTGGCGGTGGTTCTCTCGTAGGCCCGGGCGCAGCCGCCGGATCGCAATGCTGCGGTCGTCCATGGCAGGCGCCGGTAACGAGGGGTGAAGGATGCTCACGGCTTGTCGTCACTCCCGGTTCCGCTGTTGGCGGGTCAGTATACTATCTTCAGGAGGCGGCGAGCGCCGCGAGTATGGTGGCGGCGTGGCGTATCGGCAGGGAGAAATGCCCCTCGCCAGGCTGGACGTGCAGGCTGGCGTGCGGCAACCGGCCGGCGAGGTAACGGCTGTGCGACAGTGGTACGACACGATCGGCGTCCCCGTGCCACATCTGTACCGGCAACCGGATCGTGGCGGGGTCGAAGCCCCAGGGGCGGGCGTAGAGGCTGACCTCATGGAGCGCACCGCGGGGCCCCTGGCGCAGGGCCTCGCGCAGCGTGGCCGCCAGGATGCGGCGAACGCCCTCCTGGGCCAGAACGCGGCGGTCGGCATCGCCGTTGGCGAGTGCCAGTGCCCGGATCGCCAGCGCCGGCGCGCTTCGCGCCAGGCGGCTCAATGGCTGGCCGACCAGGATACCCAGCAGCGCCGGGCTCCGCCTCGCCATTCGAAACGCCAGCCGCTCGCGCCAGCGCATGTCCCGTAACAGGGCCTCCAGCGCCACCGGCCCCAGTCCACATACCGTTGCCGTGGCGGCGATGCGTTCCGGAATGGCGTGGGCGCAGGCGAGCGCGCACGGAGCGCCTCCGGATACGCCCAGCACCATGACCTGGTCGAGTCCCAGCGCGTCGCACAGTTCGCTCACGTCACGCGGCCAGTCGAGCAGCCGGCGCCGCGGCTGCCAGCTGGAGCGACTGTAGCCGGGACGATCGACGGCGATCACCCGCAGATCCAGGGTACGCGCCGCCGGTGCCAGGAGTTCGCATTCGCGATGCGATCCGGGCAGGCCATGAAAGTACAGCAGCGCGCGCCCGTCGGGCACACCGTATTCGGCCCAGGCCAGGGTGCGGCCATCGTGCAGCTCCAGTGTCTGGAAGGTACTGACGTTGGTGCGGTTCATGGTGTTCGGGCTGCCGGCGTCCTGTCCGCGGGGAAGTGGTGGCTGTATTATGGACGCCTTTGTTCGATGACGCCCACACCAAGGAACACTTCATGCCCCGGCGCCTCTTGATCGCCCTGTCCGGCCACGGTTTCGGTCACCTCGGTCAGCTGGCGCCGGTGGTGCGTGCGCTTAGGGCCGAACGGCCGGCCGTGGAGATCGTGGTTCGCAGCAGCCTGCCGGAAGCGAAGCTGCGGCAACGGCTGGGGGAGGGCATCGTCGTGCAGGCTGCAGAGGTCGATTTCGGCACCGTGCAACGCGACGCGTTGACCATCGACCTCGAGGCCACGGCACGCCGTTATGACGATTTCCACGCCTGCTGGGACGAGCTGCTGTACAGGGAAAGCGTCGCAATCGAGCGCGCTGATCCGGCGCTGGTGCTGTCCGACATTCCCTATCTCACACTGGCGGCCTGTCAGCGGCTCGATGTTCCCGCGCTGGCCTTGTGTTCGCTGAACTGGGCCGAAATCTACCGACATTATTTCGCCGATCGACCCGGGGCGACGGCCATCCTGGACCAGATGCTGGCGGCCTACAACGGCGCCTGCTGCTTTCTGCGGCCGCAGCCGGCGATGGACATGCCGTCGATTCGCAACGCCGTCGATATCGGCCCGGTGGCCCAGATCGGCGCGGACGTCCGGCCGGCCTTGCGACGGCAGCTCGGGCTCGCGGACTCTGAGCGGCTGGTGCTGGTGTCGCTGGGTGGTTTCGACCTGAAGGCGCCCTGTGAGCGCTGGCCACGCTTCGACGGTCTGCGCCTGCTGGTGCCGTCGTCGTGGAACAGTCGACACCCGGATACCCTGGACATCGAGTCGCTGCAGCGTCCATTCCCGGATTTGATCCGCGCCTGCGATGCCATCGTCAGCAAGCCGGGTTATGGCAGTTTCGTGGAGGCTGCCTGCAGCGCCACGCCAGTGCTGTACCTGCCGCGTCCGGACTGGCCGGAAGCGCCGGTGCTGGTCGACTGGTTGCAACGCAAGGGCAACTGCCTGGAAATCGATGCGGAAGGCTTCGCGCGCGGTGCGCTGCAGGCCCCGCTGGGCCTTCTGCTGGCGCAGGAAAGGAAACCGCCGGTAGCGCCGAGCGGAGTCGGTGACGCCGTACAGCGGATAGTGGAACTGCTCGATCACTAAGGCAACATCCGGCCGATCACTGTACGCGGACGCGTTCGATGCTGGTATATCGGCGTGTTCTGAGGAGCAGCATCACTGGTGATCGGGGGTTCCCCAGGCGTCGGCCGCCTGTTCCAGCAATCTGCACCAGTGCTTGTCCACCAGGTAGGCCCAGCTGGCCGGGTCGGCGAGTATGTTGCGCTCGAAGAAGTCGGCGTAGTGCTGCACCAGGGCCGTCGCGTCATCCGACTGCAGCGGTTCGCCCATGACGATAGCGATACGCCTGCCGTCGGAGCGGAACCAGCAGGGGACGACCGGCAGCTGCATGCGCGCCGCGATCTTCGCGGCCCAGGGCGCGAGGCCGATGTCCTGGCCGAACATCTCCACGGCCACGCGTCGCGAGCTGTTGTCGATGTTGTCGAGCGTCGCCGCGATGACCCTGCCTTCGCGGAGGATGGAAAACAGGGTGCGTGACAGTTCGAAGGGGTTGCCGCCGCGCACCATCAGCACCGGCACCTCCATGCGCTCGAAGAAGTCCAGGGCGATGCGGGTGCGGGCGATGGTCGGCGAATTGCGTGCCACCACCACCAGCGGGAAGCTGCGGTTGAGCCGCAGGGCGGCGATGGCGCTGGCGATGTTGTGGGGGACCGCGAGTACCACGCCGCCATGGGTCCCGGCCAGATCGCGGATCAGGCGGGCATCGTCATCCGCCAGTTCGATATGGGACGACACCGCCTCGACGCCATGGCGGTACAGCTGGAAGTAGTCCTTCATCACCCCGGTGACGTTGTCGAGGAAGCGCCTATACAGCTGCCGCGGCGGGTGCCGGTGACCGTGGGCCGCGGCGATGCGGCTGACCGCTTCACAACCGCGGCGCAGGGGATTGCTCTTCCAGCCGTACAGGAGGCGCAGCAAGGCCACCGGCAGCTGTATCGGCAACAGGGCCAGCCAGCGCGGGCTGTGGCGGAACGACCAGTGGAGCAGCGGGAACAGGATCGCCTTGAGGCGCGTGCCGCTCGACAGGCCGCGACCGCGGGCGCCGGCCATTTCGCGCACGGTGATCCGTTTCTGCAGCAGCGCTTCCGAGTACAGGGTCTCGCTGCGCGATTCCCCGGGGGTGCCGGGTGGGGTCATTGTGTTCCCGCGTCCGCGCTTTCCTGCCACCAGCGCGGTAGATCGGCAATGGAATCCAGAACCGCATCGGGCCGGACGTCGCCTTCGAGGTCGCGCGGCTGGAATTTGCCGGTACGCACCAGCACGCCCTTCAGCCCCGCCTTCTGTGCGCCCTCGACGTCGCCGCGGATGTCGTCACCGATCATCCACAGTTCCCCGGCCTCCACCCCGAGTGCCTCGGCACCCGCCCGGAAGAACGCCGGCGCCGGTTTGCCGATGACCAGGGGCTCGACGCCGCTGGCATACTGCAGGGCGGCGACAAAGGGGCCGGTATCCAGTACCAGGCCTTGGTCGGAGCGCCAGTAGCGCGTCATGCCCAGGGCGATGAGGCGGGTGTCCGGCGTGCTGGTGAGGCAGCGGAACGCCTGGTTGAGGCGCTGGAAGGTCCAGCCCTCGCCGAGGTCGCCCACCACCACGGCGGCGACCGGCCGGCTCTCGTCGCCGTCCCACAGCGGCAGCCCCTCGAACTCGGTGCGGGTGGCCTCGGCGACGAACAGCGCCACCGGTCCCTCGCTGTTGGCTTTCAGCCACCGTGCCGCGGCCGCCGGCGGCGTGAGCAGGGCATCGGCCTGTACCTCGATGCCCATGCGCGCCAGCTTGTCGCAAAGGGCGCTGCGTGGCCGCGACGAGGTGTTGGTCACGAACAGGTGGGGGATGGCCTTGGCGCGGATCCACGCGAGCGCGTCGGCGGCACCGGGGATAGGCTGTTCCCCCTGGTAGACGACGCCGTCGAGATCAAGGAGTAATGCACGCATGTATCGAACTTCTGCGACCAGTGTGGAAGGTCATTATATGGTGTTCGCGAATGCATTGGCCACCGGCTGGTTTGCCGTTCCCCGGACAGCGAACTAGACTGACAGTGTACCCCGTTACGGTTGCCGGCCCCATGCAAGAACAGCGTTCCCGATGCGATCTGGACAAGAGCC
>DROT01000009.1 GCA_011321775.1 Gammaproteobacteria bacterium
AAGTCCCGGGAAGAAGCACAGGAGTACCACGACCGATTGAAGGCCGAGCTGTGGCGTGTCAAGAAACTCGGCGACAGGCCCCGGCACAGCTGGAAAGAGGCAGCGGTACGCTGGTGCAAGGAAAAGCGGCACAAACACGACATCGACAAGGATATCCAGAAGCTTCGGTGGCTGGATCCGTATCTGGGCGAGCAGATGCTCGATGAGATCGATATTGATCTCATCGACGAAATTGTCGAAGCCAAGCTGGATGAAGGTGTTGCGGACCCGACCGTCAATCGCTATCTCTCGCTCATCCGCGCCATCCTTCGGCGGGCTGCGCGCAGGTGGCGGTGGCTCGACCATGTACCCATGATCGAGCTGCTACCCGAAAAGGAACGGGTGCGTTGGCTGACCCGGGAGGAGGCAGAGCGACTGTGCCAGGCACTGCCTGTGCACTATGCCCTCCCTGCCCGGTTCGCCTTGGCGACGGGATTGCGGCAGTCGAACGTGCTGCAACTGTGCTGGAACCAGGTGGATCTGGAACGTCAGTGTGCGTGGATCCACGCCGGGCAGTCCAAGACCAAGGCCGCCATCGCCGTGGCATTGAATGCGGACGCGATGGCGGTACTGGAAGCCTGCCGGGGCCAGCACGCTGATCGGGTGTTCACACGCGACGGCCAGCCGTTCAACAACGTGTGGCACCGGACCTGGGCCAAAGCGCTGGCCGAGGCAGGCATCGAGGACTTCCGCTGGCACGACATGCGCCACACCTGGGCGTCGTGGCACGTGATGGCGGGCACGCCGCTGCACGAGCTCATGGAGCTGGGCGGCTGGAAGACGTACCGGATGGTGCTGCGCTATGCGCACCTGTCGGCGGACCACCTCAAGGGCGCTGCCAGTCGCATCGAGGCACCGACGGCACCAGCGCCGTCATCGCCGCCGCGTTCGGGCCGACCGCAGTTGCGGCTGGTCAAGTGAGGCCATACGTGGACACATTCTGGTCACACTGACCATCGCCGGTTTTTTCAGGAAAAGGAGGTGATGCAACCAGGCTGTTGATTTTCAAGGTGATTGCAGTGGGTAAATGGTGGCCAGGGACAGAATCGAACTGCCGACACGGGGATTTTCAGTCCCCTGCTCTACCAACTGAGCTACCTGGCCCGCGGTGGGAGGGCGTATTAAACAGGGCGGGTTCGCGGCAGTCAAGCGGAATCCGGCTGAAGTCTTGCCAAGCCATTGAATTCACTTGGCTCGAACCAATCCGATAGCCTGATTCCCGATTCAGGCGTCATCCCGGCGCAGGCCGGGATGGCGGTGTTGCGACTGAGCAGCGGGTTCCTGCAGACAGCCTGCGGGAACAAGCCCCGCGGACGTCAGCGGTCCTGCGGCACGTAGTCCGGGGGCGTCTCGGCGCCTTCGCCGAAGAAGAATTTTTCCATCTGTTCCTCGAGGAACTTGCGTGCCTTGGGGTCCATGGGCGACAGGCGGTATTCGTTGATGAGCATGGTCTGCTGCTGCATCCACTGCTGCCAGGCTTCCTTGGAGACATTCTCGAAAATACGCTTGCCCAGCTCGCCGGGGTAGGTGGGGCGGTCCAGCCCTTCGGCCTCTTTGCCGAGTTTCACGCAATGTACCATTCGTGCCATGGTCGGGGTCTCCTCAGATACGCTCTTGCAGGCGCGTCAGCAGTTGCTGTACGGGGGCAGCCAGGCCCAGCGCCGCGGGCTGGCGCGTGTTATACCAGAGTCCCTGTCCCGCTTCCATCACAGAGAACGGAGGGTTATGCAGCTTCAGGCAGTGAGGCCGGATGTCGAGCCGGAAATGACTGAAGGTGTGTTGCAGCGCCGGCCACTCCTCGGCGGCCGCTTGGCCGACGCCGCGGGCCTCGCACCAGTCCTGCAACGCCTGGCGATCGGCGAACTCGGGGAAGCTCCACAGGCCGCCCCAGATGCCGCTCGGCGGGCGCCTCTGCAGGTAGACGCTGTGATCGGGATCCACCAGCAGCAGCATGTACGCCTGCCGCAAGGGCAGTTCGCGAGCGGGGCGCGGTCGCGGGTAGTCGCCCTGGCGCTGCATCCGGCGGGCCTGGCAGCCGTCCGCGAGGGGGCAGGCGTCACAAGCGGGGCGGCTGCGGGTACAGAGGGTGGCGCCGAGGTCCATCATCGCCTGGTTGTACTCGGCCACGCGCCGCTGCGGGGTGGCCTGCTCCGCCAGCGACCACAGCCGTTTCAGCACCGCCGCCTTTCCCGGCCAGCCCTCCACGGCGTGGTAACGCGCCAGCACGCGCTTGACGTTGCCGTCGAGGATGGCGTGCCGCTGGCCGCAGGCCAGTGACAGGATGGCGCCGGCGGTGGAACGGCCGATGCCCGGCAGCTGCACCAGATCGTCGATGTCCTCCGGGAGTCGCCCCCCGTACCGGTCACGGACCAGGATGGCGGCGCGCTGGAGGTTGCGGGCGCGGGCGTAGTAGCCGAGGCCGGACCAGTGGTGCAGCACTTCGTCGGAGCCGGCGTCGGCCAGGCG
>DROT01000010.1 GCA_011321775.1 Gammaproteobacteria bacterium
CGGCGCTGGATGGAACGCAGTCGAAAACAGACACGGCCGGTATGCAGATGCCCCAGCACCTGCCGGCGCCGGCGGCAAATCCGTCCTCGACACCTTCGCTCCTGTCGGTAGCCGTACCGGTACAACAGGCCGGCTGGGACGAAGCGCTGGGGGAACGGGTGCAGTGGATGCTCGGTCAGCGCATCTCGGGGGCACAGGTGCGGCTGAATCCGGCCAACCTGGGACCGATGGAGATCCGGATCCAGGTTCAGAACGACCAGGCGACGGTCCATTTCGTATCCGGTCATGCCATGGTCCGCGAGGCTCTCGATGCGGCCCTGCCGAGGTTGCGTGACATGCTCGAGGCCTCCGGCGTGCAACTGGTCGACGTGGATATCTCCGGGGAATCCTCCGCGGGCGGGCAAGGTCGGGCGGCGGCGGGGGAAGCACCGTTTGCAGCGCTTCCGGGGGCCACGGAATACGCGACGCCGGATGCGGTTCTGGAGACGGCAGTGACCACCCTGATGGAACGCGGACGTCTGGATCTGTTCGCCTGACGGGGATCGTATCGTCGTTGTGAAGCATGGTTTCGGGGCAGCCGGGACCGGTATTTTCAGGGATATGGCGGCTGGTCGATCTTGGTCGCCGGCAGGGAGAAAGGATAATCACACCCTGCACCTCCCGGAATTTGTAATTCTCTGTTTTGGCACCGGGTTTTTATAGAGTTGCGGAAGCGGGACAGGCCGTCTTCCGGGGCCGGGACGGCTTGTTGCAGATTGTCATTATGCGGCCGGGTGTGCTAACTTTGCGCTACAAGTATAAGAAAGATGGGCGTGGCTGATGCCAACACCACAGAAGAAGCGCGGGCGCTTGAAGGAGGAGAGGCGAACCGGCGCGAGGAAAAAATCCTCCGGTTCCGTTTCCGGGAAAGAATACAACTACGTTCTTCAGATCACGCCTGAAGACACGCAGCTGTTGCTGCGTTATCGCGATACCCTGGCTCAGGGCGCCGCCAGTTTCGCCGAGACCACCTACAACTACCTGTTCGACAACCCCGACATCGCCGATGTGCTCTATGCCTACGAACGCGAAGGCGGGGATATCGGCGAGCTGGTACGCGGCATGCTGGAGCACAAGCTGGCATTGCTGGCAGGCGATACCGGCGAGAAGGCGACGCGCAGTACCGAGGCCATCGGTCGTGGCCACTTCCGGCAGGGGGTCAAACCGGTCTGGTCGCTCGGTGCCTACCGCCTGTTCATGGATCATCTCCAGCACCTGGTGGACACCGAACCGGCCATCGCGCCGGAGGACCGCGATCGCCTCGAATCCGCCTTGATCAAGATGATTTTCCGCGACCTCGCGGTGATGACCGAGGGTTACTGGCGTGCCGCGGTCGAGCAACTCACCGATCAGCGTGACGAGCTGGGCGTGGAGCAGAACCTCGCGGGTGAGATACTGGGCAACATTCCGCAGCTGCTATGGACGGTTGACATCGAGTCCAACCGCATCAGCTACGCCAGCCCCGGTACGCGGGCTTTCTGCAACGAGGCGCTGGAAGCACCGATCCCCTGTTTCTACCGGATTCACGGGGCGGAACGCGAGCGTGTGCTGACCGCCTGGCAGAAAGTGATCGACGGCGAAGCCGCGGAACTCGACGTGCGCCTGACACCCTCCGAGGAGGGCGAGCAACGCTGGTATCGCCTGGCCTTCTATCCCATTGCCAACCGCCGTGGCCGCGTATTGCGGGTACACTGCCTGATGGAAGACGTCACCAGCTCCCACGTCGAGCGCGAACGTCTGGAGCAGCTCTCCACGCGGGATGATGTTACCGGTCTGTCCAATCGTGCCCTGTGGTTCGACCGCCTGGCCTCGGCGCTCGCCGTTGCGCGCCGCAATCCGGGCGCCTCGGTCGCGGTCATGATCCTGGATATCAATCAGTTCAAGATGTACAACGATTCGCTCGGTCATCGCGCGGGCGACGAGTTGTTGCGCCAGGTGGCCGGGCGCCTGCAGAAAGTGCTGCGGGATACCGACACCCTGGCACGGCTGGGAGGGGACGAATTCGGCATCGTCCTGCCCATGCTGCAGGACGCCGAAAAGGCGGTGGAGCGCGTGGCGACCGAGGTGATGGCGGCCCTGAGTCCGCCTTTCAGCTACCAGCAAAAGGAACTCTGTCTCAGCAGCGCCATCGGTATCGCCCTGTTCCCCCAGCACGGGGAGGATCCCTACAGCCTCGCCAGCCATGCCGACAGCGCCATGTACCGCGCCAAGTGGAATGCCTCACCCTACCTGTTCTACGAATCGGGTAGTGCGGTTTCCGCGAGCGAACACCTGCAGTTCTCGGGGCAGTTGCACGGAGCGCTGGAACGCGAGGAGTTCGAGCTCTACTACCAGCCCAAGGTGGATCTTGCCAGTGGCGAGACCCGTGGTGCCGAGGCGCTGCTGCGGTGGCAGCATCCCCAGCAGGGCCTGGTGTTGCCGCAGCGTTTCATCGGCGTGGCCGAGCAGCTGGGCATGATCTCGCCCATTACCGACTGGGTGCTGGCAACGGCGCTGGAGCAGGGGCGTCATTGCCTGGTAAACGGTGAGCCGATACCGATTTCCATCAACGTCTCGGCGCGCTCGTTCCAGTCGCCGGGGCTCGTGGATCGTATCTCGGAAGCCCTGGCACGGGCCGGTGCGCAAGGCGCCAGTCTCGAGGTCGAGATTACCGAGGGTACCCTCATGTCGGATCTCGATGTCGCCGCCAGTGTCCTCAGCCAGCTGAGCGAACTCGGGGTGTCGATCGCCATCGACGATTTCGGTACCGGTTATTCATCGTTGTCGTACCTGAAGCGCCTTCCGATCGATGTGCTCAAGATCGACCAGTCCTTTCTCGAGGGTATGGCGGGGAATCCCAAGGATACGGCTATCGTCCGCTCCATCATCGAACTCGGCCACAACCTGGGTTGCAAGGTCATCGCAGAGGGCGTCGAGGACGAATCCGTCCGCCGCCAGTTGCAGGCCATGGGATGCGATCTCGGCCAGGGCTTCCATATCAGCGAGCCGCTGCCGGACGCAAGCTTCCGCCGCTGGTTGTCGCGCGACGCCCACTGAGGCGGGTCCGATCCGGGCAGGCAGAGGGATGCCTGTCTCTGTAGCCAATGGTAACTATCCAGCACGGCGAGGGTGGGGGATGCCTCTTCCCTCAGACGACCGCTTGTTTCCTTGAAATGGGCCGGATTTTCCGGGCCGGCCGAAACTCGCTGCGCTCAGACAACGGCCGGCTTTTTCCGGAAAATCCGGCCCATTTCAAGGCGCGGTCGATTCGGTCAGAGGCATCCCCAACCCTCGCC
>DROT01000011.1 GCA_011321775.1 Gammaproteobacteria bacterium
CGCTGCGCTCAGACAACGGCCGGCTTTTTCCTGAAAAGTAGGCCCATTTCAAGGCGCGGTCGATTCGCTCAGAGGCATACTCCGCGCTCCCTGAGCCGAATAGTCAGCTTCCTTTTTTCCGTGTCTTCCGTGTTTTCCGTGGCTAATTACGCGCAACTCGAAAAAAGCACCCGCGACGTCGTTGCGCTCCCCCCGGACCTACAAGGTCGGCAGATCGAGGATCGACGCCGACTCGTTGCTGACGAACTGCTTGAAGGCCGTGGCCACGGCCGACAGGCGCTTGCCGGCGCGGTACATGATGTACCACTTGCGCAGGATGGGCAGTTCGCGCACGTCCAGGATCACCAGCCGCTTCAGCGCCAGTTCCATTTCCAGGGTATGCAGGGACAACAGCCCGAGGCCGAGCCCCGCCTCCACGCCCTGCTTGATGGATTCGGAGCTGCTCATCTCCATGGTCGACGACAGTGACAGGCCGTGCTCGACGAAGAAACGCTCGGTCGCCGAACGGGTGCCCGAACCCTTTTCGCGGATCAGGAAGGTCTCCTGCTGCAGACGCTCCAGCGGGATGTCACGCTCACCGGCGAGCGGATGCGAAGGGGCCGCGATGGCCACCAGCGGGTTGTCCATGAAGGTCTCGGCCACCAGGTCCATCTCCCGCGGCGGTTTGCCCATGATCACCAGGTCGGTGACGTTGTCCTCCAGGGCCGCCAGCAGGCCCTCGCGGTTGGTGACGTCGAGGCTGACCTGCACCCCGGGATGGCGCTGGCAGAAGGCCGCCAGCAGCTGCGGCACGAAGTAGTTGGCGGTACTGGCGACGGTGATGTGCAGCCGCCCGCGCTCCAGGCCGCGCAGCTCGTCGAAGACCTGTTCCGCCTCTTCCAGGGTGTGGAGTATGCGGTGGGCATACCGCTCCATCTCACGGCCGGCTTCGGTGAGATAGATGCGCTTGCCGAGCTGCTCGAACAGGGGCAGGCCGACACCGGCCTCCAGTTGCTTGACCTGCATGGAGACCGCGGGCTGGGTGAGGTGCAGCTCCTCGGCGGCGCGGGTATAGCTCAGCAGACGCGCCACCGCCTCGAAGATCTTCAGTTGTCGCAGGGTCAGATTCACCGGCTCATCACCTTATGGTGACCGGTATTATAATAAGGAAAATCTGATCAAATCATCTTTTCGCCGCAGGCCGAGGCAGCACCTCGATTCCCGGCCACCGGTTTCAGCCCCGCCGGCAACAAAAAAACCGCAGGGAGTGCGAACACCCCCTGCGGCCTGTGCGTGCGAAACGGCGCTTCTACTTCAGCCTTTCGATACGCAGTGCCTTGAGCACGTACTTCTCGTAGATCGGTTCGGAACTGCCCTTCTTCATCTTGCGGATGAAGTACTTCTCGAAGGCGATCTTGGCCAGGTGCACCCACTTGCCCTTCTTGAACCAGTTGACGTTGCGCGGCGGGATCTGTGGGCAGGCCACGAAGGCGGCACCGGTGTCCCCCATGTCGGCCAGGCAGATGGCATTCCAGGTACCGGAATGGGTCGGCTGCTGACCCGACAGCTCTTCCTTGATGTTCTGCACGATGGCGGTGATCATGGTCTCGATCATGTAACCGGTCTTGGGCGCACCGGTGGGAACCGGCGTGGCCTCTACCGGCGGAATGGCGACGCAGACGCCCGCCGAGTAGATGTTCGGGTAGGTGGGGTTGCGCTGGTGCTCGTCGATGATGACGAAACCGCGCGGATTGCACAGACCCTCGACATTGGCGACGGCATCGACGCCCTTGAAGGAAGGCAGCATCATGGAGAAGTCGAACTCGACCTCGTGCTGCTTGGCCACCTCGCCGGCGTCGTTCAGCTCGTCGACGAACATCTTGCCTTCCTCGACCTTGGTGACCTTGGCGTTGGTGATCCACTTGATGTCACGCGAACGCAGCTCGGATTCCAGCATGCCCTTGGAATCACCGACGCCACCCAGACCGAGATGGCCAATGTAAGGCTCCGAAGAGATGTAGGTCATGGGGACCTTGTCACGAATCTTGCGCTTGCGCAGGTCGGTGTCGAGAATGAAGGCGAATTCATAGGCCGGACCGAAACAGCTGGCGAAGGGCATGGCGCCGACCACGATGGGCCCCGGATTCTCGATGAACTTCTGGTAATTCTCCCAGGCGCGTTCGGCGTGGTCGATGGTGCATACCGAGTTGGTGTGCCCGTCGGGACCGGAGCCCTCGACCTCCTCGAAAGCAAGGCGCGGGCCGGTGGTGATCACCAGGTAGTCGTAATCGACGGTGTCACCGTTCTCCATGGTGATACGGTTTGCCTTCGGATCGATCTCCGTCGCCATGCCGGCAACGAAATCGATGCCTTTCCTCTGCAGCCGCGGCCCGATGGGAAAGGTGGTGTCGCTGCGGTCCCGCCAGCCGACGGCCACCCAGGGATTCGAGGGTACAAACTGGAAATTCTCGCTGGCATTGATCATGGTAACCGAATGATCCTTGCCGAGCGCTTCGCGCATTTCATATGCGCAAGGCATGCCGCCGGTACCGGCGCCCAGAATTACGATACGTGCCATGGCCTGTTCTCCAAAACTTCGTGGTGTGGAAAAAATCAGTGCGCCGGCCCGAGGGCCGGGCAACCAGGGTCCATCTGCAAGTTACACACATGAACCCGCTACCGATCGCGTCCAGCAGGCGTTATACGCAGGTGGCGCTCTCGAATAATACGTTCTGCGTAAAACGGTAACACAGATTGATCAGTTGTACAGCTGAACACTCGTTCTATCCACTGCGATACTGACGCAGGTCAAGTCGCACGAGACGCTGTATATACAGGCTTTGGGAAGGTTTATTTCTTGCCACTTTGTCAGTGACAATAACGTCAGGGCAAGCCCCTATATTGCACGAAGGCGGCACGGTAATCTGACCTTGCGCTGCAATACGAGGTTGAAAAGGATCTTTTCAGGTGGACTGCCAGATTACAGTTTGTGCCTGTTCGGGCTCAGGCCCGAACCCTTCGTGCAATACAGGGGCTAGCGCGTCAATGCCATGAACAGCTGCGGCAACTTCTCCGGCAGACGGTCTACGCGATCGATGACCGTGTACTGCTTGCCGAAGATGTCGCCGACATAGGCATCGGCGCGCGGATCGAGCGAGATGCAATAGGTATAGATCCCGTCCTGGTCGAGCTCCTGCACCGCGCGGTGCGCGTCCTCGATCAGCAGGCGCTCGTCACTGGCGTCCACGTCCGAGGGCTCGCCGTCGGTCAGGATCAGCATCAGTTTCTTGTCCGCCTTCTGCGCGCCGAGATAGTGGGCCGCGTGCCGCATCGCGGCACCCATGCGGGTCGAGTAGGCTGCGTCCATGGCGGCGAGACGCCCCTTGACCTCGTCGCCCCAGTGTTCGCGGAATCCCTTGAAGTGCAGGAAGCGCACGTCGTGACGGGTGTTGGAATGGAAGCCGGCGATGGCAAAGGGATCGCCGAGCTGCTCGATGGACCAGGCCAGCAGTGACACCGCTTCCTGGCTCAGCTCCAGGATGCTCTGCTCGCAGCCGGCAGGCACCTGGTTGATGGACTCCGACAGGTCCAGCAACAGCGTCACCGCCAGATCGCGGCCGTCATGCCGGTGACTCATGTTGATCCGCGGATCGGGCTCGGCGCCGCAACGGAAATCGATCAGCGAACGGATCGCCACGTCGAGGTCCAGTTCGCTGCCGTCTTCCTGGTAGCGGATGCGCACGTACTGCTGCGGCTTGAGCATCTCCAGCATGCGCTTCAGGCGCTTGGCGAGCGCACTGTGCTTCTGCAGCAGGCGGTCGATGTCGGCGGCCTTGCCCTGCGGATGCAGCACCTCGTATACGCTCACCCAGTCCGGCCGGTAGGTGCGGGTCTGGTAGTCCCACTCCGGGTAGTGCCGCGGCGGCAGCCCCTGGCTCTCTTTCTCCTCGGGCTCCAGCTTGCGCTTCTCGTCGAAGGCCTCTTCCTCGTCACCCTCCTCGATGAACTTCCACATGTGACGGTTGTCGTCGCGGTAGTCCACCACGGTGTCGTCAAAGTGCACATTGGGCAACAGGTCACCCTGGCGGCGGGTGCGGGCGATGAAGGAGATCGCCAGCTGGGCGATCTCGGCGGTACTGGACTCCCCCGCACGCATGATCTCGAAGAAGCGCTCGGCGAACTCGTGGATGTCGGCGTTGCGGCACGGGTACTCCGGGTCCAGCAGCAGGCGCGACAGCATCGCCAGGCGGTGACGGATACAGGACTCGGTGTCCGGATCACAGGCATCCTCGCGGGGAACGGGATGCAGTGCCTGGAAGATCCGCCGCAGGCCGGGATAGCGCTGCATCACCAGGTATTCCACGCGCGAATCCTCGAACAGCTCGATGGCGATGCGCTGAAAGGGACTGTAGTTGTCGGCGATGATGGCCGTGGTCCAGCGCCGGTGCGCGGCGATGTGTGCCAGCAGGGCGCGGTAGCGGTCGATACCCGGGATACCGGCCTGGTCGTCGTAGACGTCGGGCACACGGATACCGTAGGCATCGTAGTAGGGCATGGGCTTGCGCAGCTCGTCGAAGGCCTGCGAGTAGGGCACCAGGTGCTCGGCATCTTCCCACAGGCCGCGCAGGTAGAGATCCAGCTTGCGCTCGTTGTCGGCAAACAGGGTGCCGTGCCGCTCGCGCTGCAGCATGGCGCGGCTGTCGGCCGATTGCAGGCTGAAGAAATCGCGTTGACGCTCCGGGTTGTCCCGGTAGTTGCGGATGCCGTACTCCACCCAGTTCCTCAGCCCCTCGATCGACAGCTGGTTGAGCAGGTAGGGCACCTGGTCGAGAAAGTCCGGCAGCCCGGGACTCGGGATGGTGGTATGGAAACCGTGGATCGAACCGGTGGTCTTCTCCATGAAGTCGAACACCAGGTCCAGGTAGTGCTGCATCTGCTCGGCGCTGCCGAGGCGGCGCGAGGCTTCCGGCAGGGACTGCAGGAAAGGCAGGATGGAGGCACCGTTGGGACTGCGCGACATCTTCCATACGCACTGGGCAATATTGGACAGCATGTCCTCGCCCAAGCGGCTGGCGATACCCGGCATCTCCTCGAGATAGACCAGCACCGGCTCGAAACCGCGCCCGATCATGCACACCAGGGTGGCGCCGTCCAGATAGTCCTTGATGGCCCCTGCGGACAGCAACGCCACTGCTTCTTCCATGCAGTCGGCGAACACGTCGTCGAGCTGGGCAAAACTGCACTTCAGCTGCTGACGATAGAGCTCCAGCGCATCCGGGTCGATTGCCTTGAGTTGTGTCTGGCTCATGCGGCCCTGCGGTCAGGCAAAAACGGCATCGATGGCGTGATCCAGGGTGTCGCGAATATCGGCGTCATCGGTGATCGGTCGCACCAGCGCCATCCGGCAGGCGGACACCGGCTCGATACCGCGCTTCATCAGGTTGGCGGCATAGACCAGCAGGCGCGTCGATATACCCTCGTCGAGACCGTGCCCCTTGAGGTTGCGGGCGCTGTGGGCGACCTTGACCAGGCGCCCGGCGAGTTCCTCGTCGATGCCGGCTTCCTTCGCCACGATCGAAGTCTCGAGCGAGGCCGGCGGATAGTCGAAGTCCAGCGCCGAGAAACGCTGCTTGGTGGACTGCTTGAGATCCTTCATCAGGCTCTGGTAGCCCGGGTTGTAGGAAATGACCAGCTGGAAGTCGGGGTGCGCTTCCACCAGTTCCCCCTTCTTGTCCAGTGGCAGGGTGCGGCGGTGGTCGGTCAGCGGATGAATGACGACGGTGGTGTCCTGGCGCGCCTCGACCACCTCGTCGAGATAGCAGATGGCGCCGATGCGGGCCGCCACGGTCAGCGGCCCGTCCAGCCAGCGGGTGCCGTTGGCGTCCAGCAGATAGCGCCCCACCAGGTCGGATGCCGTCATGTCCTCGTTGCAGGCCACGGTGATCAACGGCCGCCCCAGCTTCCAGGCCATGTACTCGATGAAACGCGACTTGCCGCAACCGGTCGGCCCTTTCACCATCACCGGCATGCGCGCCTCGTAGGCCGCCTGGTACAGCTCCACCTCGTTGTACTGCGGCTGGTAGAAGGGCTCGGCCTTGATCTTGTACTGTTCGGAATCACTCATACTGGTCTACTCTTGTTGGTACCTGCCTGTGTCAACGATGACGGGCAGAAAGGGTCTCGTGTGCCAGGGACGTGCATCGGGAGGATAGCCACGGAATCCGGGAGCGCCGGGCTCCAGCCCGGCAAGAATGGTTTCCACTCACGAGGATGCCGCAGGCATGGGCCATGCCGGGCTGGAGCCCGGCGCTCCCGGAGATTGCTGCGGAAAAAAAGCCCCCGCAGAGCGAGGGCTTCGTTGACGTCCGCAAAGCCTGACGGCGGCCTACTTGTGGACGCCCAGCTTGTCACGCCAGCCGGGGTACAGGGCATCGGCGTCGTGCGGGAAGGACTCGAAGGCACGCGCGAATTCCTTGTGCTCCTTGGCGAACTCGATCGGGTCGGCACCGGCCTTCCAGCACTCGTAGGCCTGGCGCAGCGAGATGGCGCCGGCGGCCGGGCTGTCGATGTGGCCGTAGGAACCGCCACCGGCCGTGTTGATGACGTTGCCGTGGCCGAGGTTCTCGAAGAAGCCGGGCAGGCGCAGCGCGTTCATGCCGCCGGAGATGATCGGCGTGGTGGGCTTCATGCCGTACCACTCCTGGTGGTAGACCGGACCGTCGACGCTATCGCGCTCGATCATGTAGGCGATGATGCGGTCGTCGGCCTCACCCTCCATCTTGCCGTAGCCCATGGTGCCGACATGGATACCGGAGGCACCCTGCAGGCGCGACATCTTGGCCAGCACGAAGGCGGTGTAGCCGCGCTTGGAACTCGGCGAGGTGATCATGCCGTGGCCGGCGCGATGGTAGTGCAGGTACTGGTTCGGGTACTGGCGGCGGGCGGTGGTCACCATGCCCGGGCCGCCGACGAAACCGTCGACCAGGAAGGCCACGTGGTCGGCGAACTCACCGAAGGTCTCGAGGATGAAGTCGGCGCGTGCGCACATCTCGAAGTGGTCGTCGGCGGTGATGTTGGCGGAGAACAGCTTGGCCTCGCCGGTCTCGTCCTGGGCGCGACGCATGGCGTCGGCAACCAGCGGCATGACCTTCTTCAGGGGGGCGAACACCTGGTTGCCCTGGGGCTCGTCGTTCTTGATGAAATCACCGCCGAGCCAGAACTGGTAGGCCGCCTCGGCGAAAGGCTCGGGACGCAGGCCCAGCTTGGGCTTGATGATGGTACCGGCGATGTAGCCGCCGTCCTTGATCGGACGTCCGAGGATGCGCCACAGGTCCGAGATGTCCTTGGCCGGCCCGTCGAACAGCTGGATGGCCCGCGGCGGCATGTAGAAGTCGATCATCTTGGCGTGCGCGATGTCGCCCATGCCCTGGTTGTTGCCGATGGTCAGGGTCAGAAAGGACACCAGCATCATGCGACCGTCGATGACGTTGCGATCGAACAGCTCGATCGGATAGGCGATGCGCATGTCCTCGGTGGCTTCGTCGATGTGATAGACCAGCGCGTCCACACCCTTGGTGAAGTCGTCGGTGGTGGAGACCTCGACGTTGGTGCCGGTCGAAGACTCGGCGGCGAAGTGGGCGGCGGCCTCCAGGTAGCCGTGACCTTCCTTCGGCTTCATCTTGTAGGCGCACAGGATGTGCTTGCCTTCCTTGATCAGGTCTTCTTCCTTGAGACTCAGGTCGGAATAACGCTGGGATTGGTCGAGAGCCATGCCACTTCTCCTCGTAGGACTGGATGAACGAATTCGGTCGCTGATCGGGCCGGTAAGCACAGGGCCCGCTCAACGGGAGGAGGTACTGTACGCGGCCCGTTTGATAAATGACACTCAGAGTTTTTGATTGTTACGATAAGGAATTACTTATGGCGCAGGCGGGTGCCAGTCGATCCTCCGGGTAGCCGGACGACATGGCTTTGTTAGCCACGGAAACACACGGAAGGGCACGGAAAAACACAGGAAAGCCTCTGATTTCCCTGTCATTGCGAGGTGCGCAGCGCCGCGGCAATCTCCTGCAATGGAATGAGTCGGTTGGA
>DROT01000012.1 GCA_011321775.1 Gammaproteobacteria bacterium
GCACCAGCCCGAAAGCCTGTTGCAGGGCCCGCTTGTTGTCGGCCTTGCGGTCCAGGTGTTCGAAGTCGTAGCTGCGCGGCAGCAGGAAGTCCTGTTCCGGGCTCCACACCTCGTAGTCGACGCCATTGAGGATGCCGCTGAGGCGGTCACTGCGCTGTTGCAGCAGGCCCTCCAGGCCGCAGCCGAACTCCGGCGTGCGGATTTCGCGGGCATAGGTGGGACTGACGGTGGTGATCCAGTCGGAGAACACCAGTCCCCCCTTGATGAAGGAGAGCTGCTCGTGGAATTCCAGCAGGTGCCAGGACCACCACTCCGCCGGCAGCTTCAGTTTCTTGAAGAGCTCTTTCGGGAACAGGCCCTGGTAGGCGAGGTTGTGGATGGTGAACAGGGTCGCCGGACGCTCGTTCTCGCGCGACAGCAGCGCCGGCACCAGGCCGGTCTGCCAGTCGTTGCAGTGCACCAGCTGCGGTTTCCAGTCGAGGTCCGCGTGCTCCATGGCGATGGCGCACACGGCGCGGGCGAACAGGGCGAAACGCTGGGCATTGTCCGGCCAGTCGCCTTTTTTCGTACCATAGAGGCCGCCGCGGCGATCGAAGTATTCCGGGGAGTCGACCAGGTAGAGGCCGACGCTGGTGCCGGGCAGGCGACCCTCGAGAATGCGTACCGAGCCCTCTGCGCCCGGCAGGTACATCTCCGATGCCAGCCGCAGTTCGCCGGCGTTGGCGCGTGCTTCCGGGTAGGCGGGCAGCACCAGGCGGATATCGTGGCCGGCCTCGCGGATGGCGCGCGGCAGGCTGCCGCTGACGTCGGCGAGGCCGCCGGTCTTGACGAGGGGGTGTGCTTCACTGCTGGCAAAGAGGATCTTCATGGGTAGAGGTCTGATTGCGGATGCGGTAGGTTGCGTTAACGGCACGCAGGCGTCAAGCTTTGCCCGGGGCCATTCGACGAGGATGAATGATCGACATGGAAGACTGTACCTTCGTTATCTTTGGCGCGACCGGCAACCTGTCCGAGGTCAAGCTCATACCGGCCCTCTACGGCCTGGAGTCCGCCGGCCGCCTGCCTTCGGGCCTGAAGATCGTCGGTTTCGGGCGGCGCGAGTGGAGCGACGAGATCTGGCGTGACAAGGTGCGTTCCTGGCTGGGCGAGCGCGCCGGCGACGCTGAGGTGCTGGAGCGCTTCTGCCAGCGGCTGTTCTTCTTCCGCGGCGACCTGGGAGAGGAATCGGTCTACCCCGCGCTGCACGACTACCTGCTCGGCAGCGGGCAGTTCTCCCCCAACCTCATCTTCTACATGGCGATCCGTCCGGCCGACTTCGGCGTCGTCAGCCGCCAGCTCGGTGAGGTCGGGCTGAACCGCGAGGACGGTGGCTGGCGGCGGCTGGTGATCGAAAAACCCTTCGGCTATGACCTCGAGAGTGCCGAGAGCCTCAACAAGCGCCTGGCGCGGGATTTTCACGAACGCCAGATCTTCCGCATCGATCACTACCTGGGCAAGGGGACGGTGCAGAACGTGCTGGTGTTCCGCTTCGCCAACCTGATGCTGGAACCGCTGTGGAACCGCAACTACATCGACCACGTGCAGATCACCCATTCCGAGTCGCTCGGCGTCGGCGGTCGCGCCGGCTACTACGACGGCGCCGGCGCCCTGCGCGACATGATCCAGAGCCACCTGCTGCAGCTGCTGACGCTGGTGGCCATGGAGCCGCCCGCCAGCCTGGATGCCGAGTCGCTGCGCGACGAGAAGGTCAAGGTGCTGCGCTCCATCCGGCCGATTCCCCAGAGTGCCGTCAACGCCCAGGCCTTTCGCGCCCAGTACGCCTCCGGGGTCGTGGACGGCAAGAAGCTGCCCGGCTACCTCGAGGAGCCGGACGTGCCGAAGCACAGCGTGACCGAGACCTATGCGGCGCTGAAGCTGTTCATCGACAACTGGCGCTGGCGCAACATCCCCTTCTACCTGCGCACCGGCAAGCGCATGGCGAAGAGCAACTCCATGGTGGCGATCCGCTTCAAGCACCCGCCGCAGCAGCTGTTCCGCGAGACCCAGATCGAGCAGCTCAAGCCCAACTGGATACTGCTCAACCTGCAGCCCAACGAGTGCATCCGCATGGAGATGCAGGTCAAGCAGCAGGGGCTGGAACTGCGCGCCGAGACCACGCGCCTCGACGCGACCTACTGCGGCATCAACCAGTCGCAGCTGGATGCCTACGAGGCGCTGCTGCTGGATGTGATCGAGGGAGACCATTCCCTGTTCCTGCGCTACGACGAAGTCAGCTGGGCCTGGAAGGTGGTGGATCCGATTCTCAAGGTGTGGGCCATGGAGCGCGATTTCATCCATACCTATCCGTCCGGCAGCTGGGGCCCGCCGGAAGCCGACCGCCTGTTCGTGCGCCAGAGCCAGCGCTGGCGCAATACGCTTGAAGACGAGGATCCCTGATGCGGGAAGAGGGGTACAAGCCGTGAGTTCCGTGACGCAGAAACCGGCCTGGCAGGCATTGCAGCGCCACTTCGAACAGGTCAAAGACCTGCACATGCGCGAACTGTTCGATGCCGATCCGCAGCGCCAGCGCCGTTTTTCGCTGCGCCACGGCCATCTGTTGCTGGACTATTCCAAGAACCGCGTGACCGAGGAGACCCTGGCACTGTTGCTGGACCTGGTGCGCCAGAGCGACCTGCCGGTGTGGATCGAGCGCATGTTCGAAGGTGAGAGAATCAACTTCACCGAAGGGCGCGCGGTATTGCATACGGCACTGCGCAACCGTGCCAACACGCCGGTGTACGTCGACGGCGAGGACGTGATGCCGGAGGTCAACCGGGTGCTGGACAGGATGCGCCGTTTCTCTGAAAGCGTGCGCAACGGTGAATGGAAGGGTTACAGCGGCCTGCCGATCAGCGATGTGGTCAACATCGGTATCGGCGGTTCCGACCTCGGACCGGTGATGGTAACCGAGGCATTGCGGCCCTATGGTGACCGCCTGAGGGTCCATTTCGTCTCCAACGTGGACGGCAGTCACCTGCTCGATACCCTGGAATCGCTCGACCCGGCCACCACCCTGTTCCTGGTCGCCTCCAAGACCTTCACCACCCAGGAGACCATGACCAACGCCCGCCAGGCGCGCCGGTGGTTGCTGGAGGCTGCGTCCGCCCCGGATGCCGTGGCGCGGCACTTCGTCGCGCTGTCCACCAATGCCGCAGCCGTGGAGGCCTTCGGCATCGACACCGACAACATGTTCGAGTTCTGGGACTGGGTTGGCGGTCGCTATTCGCTGTGGTCCGCCATCGGCCTGTCCATCGTGCTCTACATCGGCATGGAGAATTTCGAGGAGCTGCTGGCCGGCGGCCACGACATGGACCGGCACTTCCGGACCGCGCCACTGGAAGAGAACATGCCGGTCATACTGGCGCTGCTGGGGATCTGGTACCGCAACTTCTTCGGCGCCGGCAGCCACGCCATCCTGCCCTACGACCAGCACCTGCACCGCCTGCCGGCCTACCTGCAGCAGGCCGACATGGAGAGCAACGGCAAGCGCGTCAATCGCGACGGCGAGCCGGTGGGTTGCGACACCGGCCCGGTCATCTGGGGCGAGCCGGGTACCAACGGCCAGCACGCCTTCTACCAGCTGATCCACCAGGGGACTTCGCTGGTGCCGGCCGATTTCCTCTGTGCGGTGAACGCCCACCATCCGCTGGCGGAACAGCAGCAGATCCTGTTCTCCAACTACGTCGCCCAGACCGAGGCGCTGATGCGCGGTCGTGACGAGGACGAGGCGCGCACCGAGCTGGAGGCCGCCGGCCTGGACGCGGAGGCTGTCCGCGCGCTGCTGCCGCACAAGGTCTTCCCGGGCAACCGGCCGACGAATTCGCTGTTGTACCCGGAACTGACGCCCTTCGTGCTGGGGCAGCTGATCGCGCTCTACGAGCACAAGATCTTCGTCCAGGGCATCGTCTGGCGCATCAATTCCTTCGACCAGTGGGGCGTGGAACTCGGCAAGCAGCTGGCGAAGGTGATCCAGAAGGAACTGCAGGCCGGCGGGGTGAGCGAGGCGCACGATGCCTCCACCCGTGGCCTGCTGGACTACTATCTCAAGGAGGTGAGGCGCGACTAACAGAAAGCAAGCTTTTGTCGTTAAAGGGAATATCAATCAGGCGAACGGATCGCCGGTAACACCATTCGAGGAGACTGCCAATGAAAGCACAACAGGCGGACAGGTCTGCGCGCGCCACGGCGGCGCGCGCCGAATACCAGCTGGGGCTGAACTTTTTTCGCAGAAAACAGTGGAAGACCGCGGCGCGGCACTTCGGGCTGGCCGAGCAGAAGGCCGGGCGCCACGACATCCACCGCAACCTCTACATGTCCTACCACGGGCTGTCGCTGCTCTACAGCGGTGATGTCAGCGGGCTGAACCTGTGCCGCCACGCGGCGGCGCACGAGACCATCGAGGCCACCGTATGCCAGAATCTTGTGCTGGCGGAGATCAGGTTCCACCACCGCAAACGCGCCTGCGACGCCATCGCCCTGGGTCTGGGGATCGACCCGGCGCACCGCGGCCTGCTGAAACTGCGCCGCAAGCTGGGTGTGCGGCGGCGTCCCTGCATCCCTTTCCTGCGGCGCGAGAACCTGCTCAACAAGTGGCTGGGGAAGGCGACCTACCGCCCGGCGCGGATGCATTCGCGCTGAACGCGGAACAGGCAAAAAGAAAGGCGGCCTCAGGCCGCCTTTCTTTTGTCTGCAGGAAACAGGTTCAGGCTTTCTTGCGCCGGGCAATGCCGACCAGGCCCAGCAGGCCGGAGCCGAACAGCCAGAGGGCGGCGGGGACCGGAACCAGGCTGGTGCTGACGCTGATCGAACTGCCGACGGCCTTCTTCTGGATCAGGGCGCTCTCGCCCAGCGCGGTGCTCACGGCGGTCAAGGTGTTCTGCAGCGTCAGCCCGACGTTGTTGATTCCGTCCCAGGTGGTCGTGGTCAGATCGAAGTTTCCGGATGCCGACCAGTCGTGCAGGTTGCCGTCCTTGATGGTGAGGTCACCGCTGACCGGGACGTTCATGGTTTCCTCGGTTCCAAGAGTCGGAACCGGGTTGTTCCAGTCGAACACCCGCAGCCAGGGATTGACATCGACGCTGTCGGCGCCCGCGGTCATGCGATAATCGCCGGCTTCGCCAAAGTTGATGCCGTCGAGCACATAACCCGCCTTGGCGATGATCTGTATGGTACCGGTGCCGGACACCGTAACGCTGCCGTCGGTATTCTCCGACAATGCCTTGAAGTCGGTGGGCGTCACGAAGATGCTGTCACCGACCACCGAAGGGGTGCCGTACAGGGGGTCGACGTTGTTGGTATCCCACTGGAAGATGACCGTGTCACCGGCGACGGTCACGATGGTGGCAGTGGCTGGCAACGCCAGGCTGCAAAGGCACAGGCAGACAGCCCGCGCCATGTATCTCAGGCGGATGCTCATGGATCTGGTCTCTCCTCCAGGTCTTGCTTGCAGTTTATTGTGCTTTCAACCTGCGCGGTTCTTGTTGTTGTGAAGCCGGCAAGGTCGTGTGCTCTCCTTTGGTCCGGCATTTAATGTAGCAAGTATCGTACCGCGAAAAATAGTTTTTGAAAACAAGAGGATATATTTTTGCTGCGGGGCGTTGTAAGGTGTGCCGACATGGACCTGTGTCGATCGGCTTGCAGATAAGTCAATGAAAACAAGGTATTGCGGTTTCCGGCTTCCAGCGGCTTGGATGTAAGGAAAGTCGACATTGGTCGGGAATTTGACCCGTTGTTTCAGTGTCCTACAATGGAACCGGAAGTCGGCCGGACAGCCGCTGTGATTTCGGTCACGGAGGAAAGTCCGGGCTCCGCAGGGCAGGGTGCCAGGTAACGCCTGGGAGGCGAGAGCCTACGGAAAGTGCCGCAGAAAACAGACCGCCGATGGCCCCGTTCAGACGGGTGCACAGGCAAGGGTGAAAAGGTGCGGTAAGAGCGCACCGCGCGACTGGCAACAGTCGTGGCAGGGTAAACCCCACCCGGAGCAAGACCAAATAGGGGAACACTGGCGTGGCCCGCGCCGTTCCCGGGTAGGTCGCTCGAGGTGCACGGCGACGTGCATCCCAGATGAATGGCTGTCCACGACAGAACCCGGCTTACAGGCCGGCTTCCACCTTGTTTTCAATGAGTCGGTCCGGTGTTGTTAGCCACGGAAAACACGGATGAACACGGAAAAATCCAGTAAATACTCCGCTGCCAACCTGATGCTGGCTTACAGGTTCTGAAACGAACGGAACCAATGCTCTGCGAGCGGTCCGTCCCGGGAACTCTTGACGGCCGCCTTGCGCATGCCTGCGCCGAAGGCCGGCAAGAGTTCCCGGGACGGACCGCGTTTCGAAGCCACCGGTCACGGCCCGAGGTGCCTGAATGGCTGGCTGGATTCCTGCTGTCACAGGCACGATGACACAGTCATCTTTTTTTGATGAATCGTGTTTTTTCCGTGTTCATCCGTGTTTTCCGTGGCTAATAAACACGAACCCCCGGTTTCGCCCCGAACCCGCATCTGCACCCAACCCCCAATCTGCCACGATTCACGTGTGATTCCCCCGCAAACTGCCTGTACAATAGGACATCTCTTTGAAGCGACGGGATTTGTTGCGGTCTCCTGACCGAATCCATGTAATGGCCGGCAAGGTTTTCATAAAGACCCACGGGTGCCAGATGAACGACTACGACTCCGCCAGGATGGCGGACGTGCTGGCGCACGCGCGTGGCCTGGAACGGGTGGATGCTGCCGAGGATGCCGACGTGCTGCTGCTGAATACCTGCTCCATCCGCGAGAAGGCGCAGGAGAAGGTGTTCTCCCAGCTGGGCCAGTGGCGCGAACTCAAGGAACGGCGGCCGGATCTGGTCATCGGCGTCGGCGGCTGTGTCGCCAGCCAGGAGGGCGAGGCGCTGCGCGAGCGCGCGCCCTTCGTCGACCTGGTGTTCGGGCCGCAGACGCTGCACCGCCTGCCGGCGATGATCGATCGCGCGCGCGGCGAGCACGCCGGCGTGGTGGACGTCTCCTTCCCCGAGATCGAGAAGTTCGACCAGCTGCCGGAGCCGCGCGCCGAGGGGCCCACCGCCTTCGTGTCGGTGATGGAGGGCTGCAGCAAGTACTGCACCTACTGCGTGGTGCCCTATACCCGCGGCGAGGAGGTCAGCCGTCCCTTCGACGACGTGATCGCCGAGGTCGCCGGACTGGCGGCGCAGGGGGTGCGCGAGATCAACCTGCTGGGACAGAACGTCAACGCCTACCGCGGCGCCATGGCGGACGGCACGGTCGCCGACCTGGCGTTGCTGATCACCTACGTCGCCGCCGTCGACGGTATCGATCGCATCCGCTACACCACCTCGCACCCGCTGGAGATGAGCGACAGCCTGATCCGGGTGTACGCCGAGGTGCCGGAACTGGTGAGCCACCTGCACCTGCCGGTGCAGAGCGGTTCCGACCGTATCCTGGCGGCCATGAAACGCAACCACACGGCGCTGGAATACCGCTCGCGCATCCGCCGTCTGCGCGAAGTACGCCCCGACATCAGCCTGTCCTCGGACTTCATCGTCGGTTTCCCCGGCGAGACCGAGGACGACTTCGAGGCCACCATGCGCCTGATCGAGGAAGTCGGTTTCGATCACTCCTACAGCTTCATCTACAGCCGCCGCCCCGGCACGCCGGCGGCGGAGATGCCCGACGATGTGCCGTTGCCGGTCAAGAAGCGGCGGCTGGCACGGCTGCAGGCCCGTATCACGGAAATGGCGGCGGAGATCGCTGCCGCCATGGTGGGCAGCGAGCAACGGATCCTGGTGGAGGGTCCGTCGCGCAAGGACCCGGCGCAGATGGCGGGGCGCACCGAGAACAACCGCGTGGTCAACTTCGACGCCGGTCCGGAACTGGTGGGCCGCTTCGTGCGCGTGCGCGTCACCGAGGCCATGCCCAATTCCCTGCGCGGCGAGTTCCTCGCTGTAGACGACGGCGCCACGGCCGATAGAATGCTCAACTGGGGCTGAACCCCGCAACTCAAGACTGCCTTGGATCCCGAACCCTCATCCGTCTCCCTGACCCTGGAACCCGCCGACAACCGGCGCCTGGCCTCCCTGTGCGGCCAGTTCGACGAACACCTGCGCCAGCTCGAGGATCGCCTGCAGGTGGAGATCAGCAACCGCGGCAACCGCTTCCAGATCACCGGTAGCGACCGCGCCCCGCGGCTCGCCGGAGAGCTGTTGCAGGACCTCTACGACACCACCCGCGAGGCGCCGCTGACGCCCGAGCGCGTGCACCTGTACCTGCAGCAGGCCGGTCTCGAGGGGCGCGCAGAGTCGCCGCAGGAGCGTGGGGACGAACAACTGATCCATACCCGCCGCTGCGTGGTGCGCCCGCGCGGGGCGCACCAGCGCGCCTACCTGCGTGATATCGCCGAACTGGACATCAACTTCGGCATCGGTCCGGCCGGGACCGGCAAGACCTATCTGGCAGTGGCCTGCGCGGTGCAGGCGCTGGAGCGCGAGGCGGTGCGCCGGCTGGTGCTGGTGCGCCCGGCGGTGGAGGCCGGTGAACGTCTCGGTTTCCTGCCCGGAGACCTGACGCAGAAAGTCGATCCCTACCTGCGACCGCTCTACGACGCGCTCTACGAGATGCTGGGCTTCGAACGGGTGGCCAAGCTGATCGAGCGCAACGTCATCGAGATCGCGCCACTGGCGTTCATGCGCGGTCGTACCCTGAACGACGCCTTCGTGATCCTGGACGAGGCGCAGAACACCACCGTGGAACAGATGAAGATGTTCCTCACCCGCATCGGTTTCGGTTCCACCGCCGTGGTCACCGGCGACATCACCCAGATCGACCTCCCCGGCGGGGTGCGTTCGGGCCTGCGCCAGGTGATGGAGGTGCTCCGGGATGTCGAGGGGATCGGCTTCACCTATTTCGACGCCCGCGACGTGGTGCGCCACCCGCTGGTGAAGAAGATCATCCATGCCTACCACCGCCACGAGGAATCCGCCGGTGAGTCCTGAGCCGCGGCTGGAACTGGAGGTCCAGTACGCCAGTGCGGCCGGCGATCTCCCTTCGCAGGCCGATTTCCGGCGCTGGGCGGCAGCGGCACTGGACCCGGCGGGCGAGCCCGCGGAACTGGTGATCCGCATCGTCGACGAAGAGGAAAGCCGCGACTTCAACCGACGCTACCGTGGCATCGACCGGCCGACCAACGTGCTCTCCTTTCCTTTCGAGGCACCGCCGGAGGTGGAGTCGCGGCACCTTGGCGACCTGTTGCTGTGTGCGCCGGTGATCCGTGCCCAGGCACGCGAACAGCACAAGGCCGGGCGCGATCACTGGGCCCACATGGTAGTGCACGGTGTGCTGCACCTGCGTGGCTACGATCACCTCGAGGAGGCGCAGGCGCAGCAGATGGAAGACGAGGAACGACGGATACTGGCGACGCTGGGCATCGCCGACCCCTACCGCACAGAGGACGTGGCCTGAACCCATGAGAGAATCCCAATCGAGCAACGGCTCCAACGGCCGCTCCTGGATCGACCGCCTCAGCCAGGCCTTGCTGGCCGAACCGCGCGACCGTGAGCAGCTGATACACATCCTGCGCGAGGCCGAGGGGCGTGGCCTGCTGGACGCCGACGCCCTGGCGATGATCGAGGGCGTGTTGCAGGTCGCCGAGATGCAGGTGCGCGACATCATGATCCCGCGCTCGCAGATGGTGGTGGTGAACCGCGACGCCACGCCGGAAGAACTGCTGCAGCGCGCCATCGACTCCGGCCATTCGCGCTTCCCCGTCATCGGCGACAGCCGCGACGAGGTGGTCGGTGTGCTGCTGGCGAAGGATCTGCTGCGCTATTTCGCCCGCGCCGAGGGGGAATCCTTCTCCATGCGCGACAACCTGCGGCCGGTGGTGTTCGTTCCCGAGAGCAAGCGACTCAACGTGCTGCTCAAGGAATTCCGCGCCAGTCGTAACCATCTGGCGGTGGTGGTCGACGAATACGGCGGCGTGGCGGGCATGGTCACCATCGAGGACGTGCTGGAGCAGATCGTCGGCGAGATCGAGGACGAGCACGACATCGACGAGGGCACATTCATCCGCAAGTACAGCGACACCAGCTACACGGTCAAGGCGCTGACGCCCATCGACGAGTTCAACGAATATTTCGGTACCGACTTCAGTGACGAGGAGTTCGACACCATCGGCGGTCTGGTCACCGACCGGCTGGGACGCCTGCCCAAGCGCGGTGAGACCGTGCTGCTGGGCGACATGAGTTTCCAGGTCATCAACGCCGACAAGCGGCGCATTCACCTGCTCAAGCTGACCCTGTTGCCGGGCGCCGCGCGGCGTCCACGCGACGACGCCTGACTCCATGGGGCGCCTGCCGCGGCGGCTGGGGAAGGGCCTGCTGGCGCTGCTGCTGGGCGCGCTGGTCGCGGCGGGCTTTGCGCCGCTGGACTGGTATCCGCTGCCGATCGTTGCGCTGGCCGGGCTGGCGCTGCTGCTGTACCGGCAGCGGCCGCGCGAGGCGCTGCTCTACGGCTGGCTGTTCGGGCTCGGCGAGTTCGGCGCCGGCGTCTCCTGGGTCTACATCAGTATCTATCTCTACGGTCACGCCGGCCTGGCGCTGTCCATTGCCGTGATGCTGCTGCTGGTGATGTACCTGGCGCTGTATCCGGCGGCCATGGCCTGGGTGCTGGGACGCGCGGGCGCGATGAAGCGCGGCTGGTTCTTTGCCGGCGCCTTTCCGGCCGCCTGGGTGCTCTCGGAATGGCTGCGTTCCTGGGTGCTGACGGGCTTTCCCTGGCTCAACCTCGGCTACAGCGAGGTCGAGGGGCCGTTGTTCGGGCTTGCGCCGCTGCTGGGTGCCTACGGCGTCGGCTGGGCGACGGCGCTGGCGGCGGGTCTGCTGGCCTGGTTCGCCAGCGGCCGCGGGCAGCAACGCCTGGCCGCCGCCGGCGCCCTGGTGCTGTTGCTCGCCGGCGGCCTGGCGCTCGACCGGGTGCACTGGACACGCCCGCTGGGCGACCCGCTGCGCGTCACCCTGGTGCAGGGCAACATCCCCCAGGAGCTGAAATGGAAACCGGACCAGCAGGCGGCGACCCTGGAACGCTACCTGGAACTGACCCGCGCCCACCTAGACAGCGACCTGGTGGTGTGGCCGGAGACCGCCATCCCGGCCTTCTACGATCAGGTGGAGAGCGATTTCCTGCAGCCGCTGCGTGCCGAACTGGCGCAGCACGGGGTGTCGCTGGTGACCGGTATCCCGGTACTCGACCGTCGCCGCTGGCGCTACTACAACAGTATCATCAGCCTCGCGGAGCCCGGGCGTTTCTACTACAAGGTGCACCTGGTGCCCTTCGGCGAGTACCTGCCGCTGCGCGACTGGCTGGCGCGGGTGCTGAGTTTCCTGCCGGTACCGGAGGCCGATTTCAGCAGCGGGACCATCGACCAGCCGTTGCTGCACGCGGCGGGTTATCCGGTGGGCAGTTCCATCTGCTACGAGATCGCCTTCGGCGAGCAGCTCATCGCCGCGCTGCCCGAGGCCGCCTTCCTCATCAATGTCAGCAACGACGCCTGGTTCGGCGATTCGCTGGCGCCGCACCAGCACCTGGAGATGGCACGCATGCGCGCGCGCGAGGCCGAACGTTACCTGCTGCGCGCCACCAATACCGGCATTTCCGCCATCATCGATGCCGACGGGCGGATCGCGGCGCGTACGCGCCAGTTCCGTACCGAGACCCTGAGCGGCGAGATCCAGCCGCGCAGCGGCGCCACGCCCTACGTGCGCTGGGGCAATGTGCCCGTGATCGTCGGCAGCCTGCTGCTGTTGCTGGCGGCGTGGCGCTTCGGGCGTACAAGGTCCTGAAAGGGTTCCCGGTCCGGCCGCAACGGCAACCCATGAGGTGGCCGGGAGGTGAGGAAGCCTCGCTCGCCACATCGGCCTGTGCTGTTCGTGCGCCACGCGGTACGGTATTCTTCGCGCTTTGAATCTCTGTTCGGGCGAGGGGATGGACGCAAGCTACAATCCGCAGGAAATCGAGGCACGGGTACAGCAGCAGTGGCGCCGCCAGGGCACCTTCCGGGCGCTGGAGGATCCCGCGCGCGAGAAATACTACTGCCTGTCGATGTTCCCCTATCCCAGCGGTCGCCTGCACATGGGGCACGTGCGCAACTACACCATCGGCGACGTGATCTCGCGTTACCAGCGCATGCTCGGCAGGAACGTGCTCCAGCCCATGGGCTGGGACGCCTTCGGCCTGCCGGCGGAGAATGCCGCCATCCAGAACCGGGTGCCGCCGGCCAAGTGGACCTGGGACAACATCGACTACATGCGCGGCCAGCTGCAGCGTCTCGGCTTCGGCTACGACTGGGAACGCGAGCTTGCCACCTGCGACCCGGCCTACTATCGCTGGGAGCAGTGGTTCTTTACCCGCCTGTTCGAGAAGGGGCTGGTGTACAAGAAGACCGCCGTGGTGAACTGGGATCCGGTGGACCAGACGGTGCTGGCCAACGAGCAGGTGATCGACGGCAAGGGCTGGCGTTCCGGCGCCCCGGTCGAGCGCCGCGAGATCCCGCAGTGGTTCCTGAAGATCACCGACTACGCCCAGCAGCTGCTGGACGATCTGGAGCAGCTGGACGGCTGGCCGGAGCAGGTGCGCACCATGCAGCGCAACTGGATCGGCCGTTCCGAGGGCGTCGAGCTGGAGTTCCGGGTGGAGGGCGAGGAACAGCCGCTGAAGGTGTTCACCACCCGTCCCGACACCCTCATGGGTGTGACCTACGTCGGCCTGGCGCCGGAGCACCCGCTGACCCGCAAGGCGGCCGCGGGCAACCCGGCGCTGCAGGCGTTCATCGAGGAATGCGCCCATACGCGCGTGGCCGAGGCCGACATGGCGACCCTGGAGAAGAAGGGAATCGACACCGGCCTCAGGGCCATCCACCCGGTGACCGGGGAGCCGGTGCCGGTATGGAGCGCCAATTTCGTGCTCATGGAATACGGTGCCGGCGCGGTGATGGCGGTACCGGCCCACGACCAGCGCGACTGGGAGTTCGCCAGCGCCTACGGCCTGCCGATCCGCCAGGTCATCTTCCCGGCCGGCGGCGAGGAGGCCGATGTCTCGCAGGCGGCCTTCACCGACAAGGGGGTGCTGCGTAATTCCGGGCCCTTCGACGGTCTCGATTCGCGGCAGGCCTTCGACGCCATCGCCGACTGGCTGGAGGAACACGGCAAGGGCCGGCGCACCGTCCACTTCCGGCTGCGCGACTGGGGCGTGTCGCGCCAGCGCTACTGGGGCTGTCCCATTCCCATCATCCACTGTCCCTCCTGCGGTTCGGTGCCGGTGCCCGAGGAGCAGCTGCCGGTGGAGCTGCCGACCGACGTGGTGCTCGAGGGCAGCGGTTCGCCCCTGAAACAGGACCGCAATTTCATCGATACCAGCTGCCCGCGCTGCGGCGGTGCCGCCGAACGCGAGACCGACACCTTCGATACCTTCTTCGAGTCGTCCTGGTACTACGCGCGCTACGCCTGTCCCGACTACGACCAGGGCATGCTCGACCGGCGCGTCGACTACTGGCTGCCGGTCGACCAGTACATCGGCGGCATCGAGCACGCCGTGCTGCACCTGCTGTATGCGCGCTTCTTCCACAAGCTGATGCGCGATCTCGGGCTGGTGCAGGGGGACGAGCCCTTCCGCCGCCTGCTCACCCAGGGCATGGTCAACAAGGACGGCTCCAAGATGTCCAAGTCCAAGGGCAACACCGTGGATCCGCAGGCGCTGATGGACCGCTACGGCGCCGACACGGTGCGCCTGTTCATGATGTTCGCCGCCCCCCCGGACCAGTCGCTGGAGTGGTCCGATGCCGGCGTGGAAGGCGCCTCGCGCTTCCTCAAGCGGCTGTGGAAGGCGGTTCATCAGCACCTCGACGCTGGTGCCGCGATGGCGGTGGATGCCGCCGCGCTGAACGCGGAGCAGAAGGCATTCCGCCGCAAGCTGCACCAGACCATCCACAAGGTCGGAGACGACGTCGGCCGCCGCCATACTTTCAATACCGCCATCGCCGCCAACATGGAACTGCTCAACGAACTCGGCCGCTTCCGCGACGATTCGGATGCAGGCCGGGCCCTGCGCCAGGAGGCGCTGGAAGCCGTGGTGCTGATGCTGTCGCCCATCGTGCCGCACATCGGCCAGGTGTTGTGGGAGGCACTCGGTCACCAGGGTATGGTGGTCGATCATCCCTGGCCGCAGGCCGACCCGGCTGCGCTGGAGCAGGATTGCGTCGAGCTGGTGGTACAGGTGAACGGCAAGGTGCGCGGTCGCATCGAGGTGGCGGCCGATGCCGGCGAAGACAGCATCCGCGAACGCGCGCTGGCGGAGGCCAACGTGCAACGCAGTATCGGCGACAAGACGCTGCGCAAGCTGATCCTGGTGCC
>DROT01000013.1 GCA_011321775.1 Gammaproteobacteria bacterium
ACCACGCCGAGCATGCGCGTCGGTCGGCCGTCGTCATCGGTCTGTACGTTGCCGATTTCGCGTACCCAGTGCACGCTGCCATCCGGCCACCGGATCCGATGCTCCACGTCGTAGCGCTCGCTGTCGGCCAGGCAGCATTCGATGGCCGTCAGCACACGGTCACGATCCTCGGGGTACACGGTGGCCACGAAGTTGTCGTAGGTGGGTTCGAACGTTTCGCGCTGCTGGCCGAAGATGGGCCAGATTTCCTCGGACCAGAACAGATCTCCGCTTTCGATGTGCCAGTCCCAGGTGCCGATGTGGGCAAAGTGCTGGCTCAGGCGAAGGCGCTGCTCGCTCTCCCGCAGTCGCTGTTCCATGCGATGCAGTTCGGTGATGTCACGCGAGGTGCCGCGAAAACCGAGCAGCTCGCCGTGCATGTCGAAATAGGGTGTGCCGGAGCAGGAAAGGATGACCTCGTGCCCCGCCTTGTGGCGACGGCGATTGATGAAGTGCTGAAAGCCCTCGCATCGGACCTCCGGTTGCCGGAGATAGGCATGGAGGTGTTGGATGTCAGCCTTGTCGTACATGAACGCGTCGGCCGGCAGGCCGATGATTTCCTCCGGGGCATAGCCCAGCACCTCCCGGACCCGGGGGCAGACGTACCGGTAGACGCCGTTGGCATCGGTATCCCAGATGATGTCGGCGCTGATTTCCACCAGGGAACGATAGCGGTTGTCGGCATCGATCCAGTTGCGGGAGGTTTCCCGGTAACGGGTGACATCGATGCCGGTGGCAATCACGTATGCCGTGGCGCCGTCGTCATCCCGGAGCACCGTGTTGGACCACTGGATGAAATGCTCCCGTCCGTCCCGGTCGATCCAGGCATTGGCGTAATTGGTCAGGGCGCCCTGATGGACAAGGGTATCGAAGACCCGATGGACATTCTGGCGCTGATCGTCGGGAAGCAGAAAGTTGAAATGCCGACCGCGCACTTCGGATTCGGCATAGCCGCTGACCATCTCGCAGGCACGGTTGAAACTGACGATGCGGCCGTGCCGGTCGACCACCAGGATCAGGGCGGCGAACTCGTCCTGCAGCACCGGGTGTTTCAGTGCTTCGAGCAGGTGCTGATGGCGAACATCATTCATGGCACGTCTGGCCGGTGGCGACAATCATGGGCCCTGCGAACAAATAAGGTCTGCCTGGACGCACGATATTCCGGGCGGGTGCAGGGGCCGCGTGCCGTCTCGGGCCACCCCGCAGGCATTTGGCGGGGGGATGGGATTCAGACTAGCCAAGACGGCCGAACAACGCAACCGGCCGGATCGGCTTCATTGTTCGGCCAGCCGGCCCAGTTCGGCGAGCAGATCGAGCATCAGCTGCCGGCCGTTTTCGCTCATGCCCCTGCTCAGGCTGTCGGGATCCCGCTCGCCGTCCACCAGGGCCTTGAGCCGGCCGCCGAGCTGGCGCAGATCGCCGTGGGTGGCGGTCATCTGTTCGGCCATGAAGGCCACGGCCTGCAGGGCCTCCACGTCACCCCCGGCCGCGGCATGGATCATCCGCGCCAGGCCCGGGGCGGCCATGGCCGGACTGGCGCCCTGGCCCGGGTCGGGCAGGGTGGCGGGATTCTGCAGGCCCTCGAGGATGCTGCGCACGATGACCATGTCCTCGGCATCGAGTCCCGCGAGGACGCGGTCATCGCGCTGGCCGCCGAGAATGGCGCGAATGGCGGTCACCAGGTTGGTCCAGCCCTGCTGATTGGCCATCTCCAGCATCTGTTCGAGCACCGGCAGGCTGTCGCGGTTCTGGCAGGCTTCCACGGTCTTGCGGATCAACAGGGCGTGGGACTGCCGGATTTGCTGTTCCCGATCGGGCAGGGTCAAGACGATGTCCTCCTTTTCTCTCCAATGTCATTATGGCACAGCCGGAAAGGCGACCCGTGTCATGACGTTGTCACCGGGTTGGGGTTACACTTCGAACATTCACCCCACCGCCGGAAGACGACAGGCCAGCATGGAACAACCGCGCGATACCCTGCAGGAGAGCATCGCCCGTCAGAGGGCGATGCTCACGGAACTGCTGAAAA
>DROT01000014.1 GCA_011321775.1 Gammaproteobacteria bacterium
CTCGCCTGTCCCTGAATTGCCATGCCTGCCGGCCTTGCCTACAATTGGTCACGCTGATTTCCATCCCAGGCTGGCGTAGCTCAGTTGGTAGAGCAGCTGATTTGTAATCAGCAGGTCGCGGGTTCGACTCCTGTCGCCAGCTCCATATTTTCCCGCCAGGGCCGTCATCATCGGTAGTATCCGGGTTCCTGGCAGATTTTGCGCCCCATCTCTCTTGCCAGCGCCCGGATACCGACTATTCTTCTCCGGTGTCAGAGGGGCCTCCATGATGTAACCGTACTGGGCCATTCGCGACAGCCCGCCCCCTCTTTCAGTCCACATGAACCAGGGAGGTTGCCATGAGCTTACTCACAGACAGTTCCTCAGGTATCCGGCATTGGTTCCGGATGATTCTGCCGCTTGTTCTTTTGAGCCTGTCAGGGCAGGGCAGTGCGGCCGAGGTCTATGTCTTCGACGATGCAGTTCTGTCGACGACCGGCTATTCCGTTACGGTTCGAAACCAGTCCACGTCAGTGACCGGTGTGGCGTTATCAAACATCGCTCTCGGGCTGTCGGTTCCCACCAGTCTGATCCTCGGAGTGAGCGCCCCCTCGGGCTGGTCATGGACCATAGCGCCAGGCCCCAGCAGCGGATTCGATTCATCGGGTGCCCGCCTGTTGGTATCGCAGGTGGGTTTTCAGGCGGATACTACTACCGGCCTGTTTCCCGGTGATACCGTAACGTTTGGTTTTACCTTGGACATGGCGGTTCTCGGTGACCCCACCCTGTATCCGCTTGCGGCCCACTATGCGACGTACGCGCGTGGACTGTACGATTCGTCCGGAACCTATATCAGGCCCGCAGGACCAGGTGGAGAAGACCGCTATCTCGCGCCCGATTTTACCGCCGTGGTGCCTTTGCCAGCCGCCTTGTGGCTGTTCGGTTCCGGCCTGCTGGGCGCGATGGTGCTGATGCGTCGAACACCGGTGTAAAGAGGCTGAAATCACCTGCAGCGCCTGGCCGGCACCTGGTTTGCCGGCTGGGTGCGCAGTTCTGATCTGGGTCAACTTGAAGTTGCGTGAATCGGTCCACAATACTTAACAACAAGCACTGACAGGAGAGGCAACCATGACGCGGACCTGGATACTGGTGGCGGAAAGCAGCCGGGCCAAGATCTATGCGACCGAGAATCGCACGGCGATACCGGAAGAAGTCGAGGACATCGTGCACCCGGAAGGCCGGCTGCACGAAGGCGACCTGGTCACGGACAAGCCGGGCAACGACCCGGGCTCGGTGGGCCAGGGGCCGCACGTGCTGGACGACAAGGTCAGTGCCACCCGGCAGGAGCACATCGAGTTCGCCAAGGAACTGGCCGAGCGCCTCGAGGCCGGTCGTACGAGCGGCCGGTTCGACCGGCTGGCCATCGCGGCGCCGCCCGCCTTCCTGGGCCTGCTGCGCGAAAAACTCAGCAGGGAAGTAAAGGAAAAAGTCTTCCGCGAGATCGACAAGAACCTGGTGCGCCTGCCGCCGGAAGAACTGCGCAACTACGTGTGGGACTGAAGCCTGGGTGCTTGTGGCGGATTTGCTCTGTAAGGTGTGGATGACGTCAAGGGGTTTAGCCGCCAAGACGCCAAGGGCGCCAAGAAAAACTTTTTGTGGTTCACGCGCTTCGCGCGGAGCCATAAAAACAACAAGGTTTTGCCTTTCTTGGCGCCCTTGGCGTCTTGGCGGCTAAAAATCCCCCGCCCTTGCATCGAAG
>DROT01000015.1 GCA_011321775.1 Gammaproteobacteria bacterium
GTGCCGGATGCCTGGTCGTCCTATGTATTTTCAGACCACGTCGGCACTCGCCTGGTGGCGCCCAGGTTCGGAGACTCCAGCGGCGTTCGCGGCGCCGCCTGGTTGTGGCCGCATCGATCCTGATTCCCGAACCCTTCGAACCAGGAGCCTGTCCGAGTAATGATGGACCTGCTGCGAGCGCAGCACAGCGGCCGCTTTTCGCGATCCTTTTCGTCGCATAGTCCCCACTATGCTCCTCAAACGATCGCAAAAATTGCCTCGCTGTGCCACGCTCTCGCTACGGCCCCCAGTACTCGGACAGGCTCCTAGCCTCGTGCGGCGGCGATGGCGCGCAGACGCGGGACCTCGATCCCCAGTTCGTCGGCCTGCTGCAAGGCCCGCTGCAGTCGCTGGGGGGCGCTGCGGCCGGTGCAGAGGTGATCGGGATCTCCCTCGAAGGCTTCCACCATGGCGTCGATCAGTGCCTCGCTGTCGAAGTCGTGGCCGGTGAGGGCCTGTTGCAGGCGGATGACCTCCAGGGCGACGGCGCGCGCCAGGTCGCGGTGACGGGACCACAGTTCGCCGACACTGCCGCCGGTCTCCAGGCCGGCGATGTTGGTTGTCAGGATATAGACGTTCTTGCGTACCAGCTCGAACAGCAGTTGCTCTTCGCTGTCGAGCACACGGACCGGGATATCGAGCTCGCCGAGAGCGCGCTGCAGCAACGGTGCGCCTGGTCCCCGGGCGGGCGAGGGGATGATGACCTTGACGTCCTGGCCCTTCTTCTTTTCGAACCACACGGAGATCACGGTGGGTTCGCGGAAGCCGTGTTGCTGCCAGTCGCGTGGCAGCAGCTCGTTCTGCAACAGTGCCAGTCGCTCGCGCCAGGTCGCGGGTATCGCCTGCAGCACGGGGTGGAGGTCCTGTTCGGCGACCGCGACCAGCACCAGTTCCGGTGCCGCGGTTTCGGCGGCGACTTCCTCCATCGGTATGCTTCGCGTCACGGGGTATACCGGGTGACCGCTGCGCAGAAAGGCGCGCGCGAACACGCTGCCCATTTCACCGAGGCCGATGACGACGACGGGTGCTTTCATCGTTCCTGCTCCGCATGGTTCGAAGTGCGCGAGTATACCGTGGCCGCAGCGCCGGCGTAGAATCAGGGCATGTCGAGAAAGCTGTCATGGATTCGCGCGTCGCTGCTGGCGTCACTGCTGGTGCTTCCGCTGGCGTGCGCTGCGGCGCCGGTCACGGCAACCGACGATGCCGGTCACGAGCTGCATCTGGACGGACCAGCCCGGCGTATCGTCAGCCTGGCGCCGCATATCACCGAGCTGCTGTTTGCCGCCGGGGCGGGGGCGCAGGTGGTCGGGGTGTCGGAATACAGCGACTATCCGCCGGCTGCGCTGACCCTGCCGCGCGTCGGCAGCGGCGCCGGGCTGGATCTCGAAGCGATCGTCGCGCTGCGACCGGAGCTGGTGGTCGCCTGGTCGAGCGGCAATTCACACCCGCAGCTGGAGAAACTGGAGCAACTGGGCATCCCGGTCTTCTATTCCGAGCCACGTCGGATCGACGATATCGCCACCAGCCTCGAGCGCCTCGGACGCCTGGCCGGCAGCGAGGTGCAGGCGCGCCGTGCGGCCGAGGCATTTCGTGCCGGGGTGGCAAGACTCGGTCGGGCCTATGCGGGCCGGCAGCCGGTGCGGGTCTTCTACCAGATCTGGCAGCGGCCGCTGATGACGGTCAACGGCCGGCACATGATCAGCGCCTGGTTGCGCCTGTGCGGCGCCCGCAATGTGTTTTCGGATCTGCCGGACCTGGCGCCGGTCATCGACCTGGAAGCGGTACTGCAGGCCAACCCGGAGGCGATCGTCGCCGGTCGGTATCCGGGAAAGGGGGAAGACTGGAAGAAGATGTGGCTGGCCTGGCCGCAACTGGAAGCGGTGGCGCGGCACCATCTGTTTACGGTGCCGGCCGAGCGCATGGAACGGCAGACGCCACGCTCGCTGGAGGCGGCGGCCGAACTGTGCGAGAAGATCGACAGTACCCGGGAGGGAATCGACGAGGCGATAAAATCCGGCCCATTTCAAGGAGAAAAGCGGTCGTCTGAGGGAAGAGACACACCCCACCCTTACGGAACCGAATAGTTCCAATGCAGGAATATTTCCGATGCCTGCTTCCGGGGAGTACCGCTTCAGTCGCGCTGCCACAGGGTTTCCGGGTGCTGCTCGGCGCGGTTGAGGCTGCGCGCCAGCACGAACAGCAGGTCGGAGAGGCGGTTGAGGTATTTCAGCGCCGCCGGGTTGATGTCCTGCTGCTCGGCCAGGTCGACCAGGCGACGTTCCGCGCGCCGGCACACGGCCCGGGCCAGATGGCAAAAGGCGGCGGCTTCGCTGCCCCCCGGGAGGATGAATTCCTTCAGCATCGGCAGCTCGGCGTTGAGCTCGTCGAGGTGCCGTTCCAGTTCCTCGCTGTCAGCGGCCGACAGCAGCTCGTGACCGGGGATGGACAGTTCGCCGCCGAGATCGAACAGCCGGTGCTGGATGCGGATCAACAGCGTCCGCTGTGGTTCTTCCGGGGACTTGCACAGCAGCACCCCCAGCAGGCTGTTGAGTTCGTCGACGGTGCCGATGGCCTCCACGCGTGCATCGTTCTTGGCGATGCGTTGCCCGTCGCCCAGCCCCGTGACTCCAGTGTCGCCGGTGCGGGTGTAGATCTTCGACAGACGGTGTCCCATCAGCCATCCAGCAGGCGGAAGCTGACCGGCAGTTTCAGATCCAGCGAACGGCCGTGCAGCCATTCGGCCGCCTCTGGCAGGCGCCCGATACGACGCGCCGACCGCAACGCCGACCGGTCCAGCAGGCCGTGACCCGAGGTCTGCAGGATTTTCCAATGCGTCAGGGTACCGTTGCCTTCCACGCGCAACGACAACATGACGCGACCCTGCCAGCCGCGCTTGCGCGCCAGCCAGGGATATTCGAACTGACTGGCCAGCTGCCGCCGCAGCGCCGCACTGATCCGGTCGCTGAGGTGGACGGAACTGTTCTGCGGCCTGGACGGGGAGGCCGGGGTCCGTCGGCTGTTTGCCCGGCGTGAACGGGGCACAGGTGCGGGTGTATGTTCCGGGGGGGCGTGCACCGTTTTACGCTGGACGCGGTGAGTGCGGCGTTGTGACGCGACCGGCGGATGGTTTGCGGGCCGCTCCGTCACGACCGCGGGTGGCGGAGTCGCGTCTCCGGTCGGCAGGGTTTCCGGCCGGCGCGGGGGCGCCTGCAGCGACGCCAGCGAGACCTGCAAGGCCCGGGTCTCGCCACCGATGTGCAGCACCGGGGGCGGCTGGTGCCGCCAGGCCATCAGGCCGCCATGTGCCAGGAGGGAAATGCCGAGAAAAAGTGGGAAGCGGAGTTCCATCGTCCTGTGCAGCGTCGGTCTCGTGGAAACGGTCATTATGGTTGGCAGGTCGTCATTGTCAAGCGATGAAAGGCGCTAAGCTTTTGACCCCAAAGGATGTTCCTGCGGACTCCCGCAGGTTGCCGGGGGGCAGAAGGATTGTGGGTTATGATAGGGCAGAGCCGGGCAGGCCGGTTTTCTTTCCCCCTAGCGGAGAACGGATCGATGGATCAACGGCAGGACGATTTTCGCAGTGCCTTCAAGGGAACCTTCCATGGTTTGTTGCGGTGGCCCCAGCTGGACGAGTTCTGGCAGCGGCTGCGCGAAGATGCCGCTGGCGGCTGGTACCTCTATGCCATCGGTGAGCCGCCGCCGACCGAAGTCAGTTCATCGGAGGAGGTGCTGCGTTTCATCGATCGAGTGGACGAACTGCTGCGCCGGGAGCACCAGGAGGACTATTGCGGCATCGTCTACGTAGACGACACCCGTGAACCGACCTTCGTCAAAATTTTCGATCCGAACAACCTGGGCGTTTCCTGTGGTTACAGCGATAACCCGCCATTGCCCGGCTGGATCCTCTCCAAGCTGCCGCCAGTCGATCTGCAAGCGCCAGCGCCGTTGCCGGGGAACCGGCGCCGCTGGTGGCAGCGGCTGTTTTCCAGTTGATCTTGTGTGTCATCGTAGTACCCCCAATAACAGGACCTCATAGGCGATCAACACGCCGTAGACCAGTACCAGCAACTGCAACAGGCGTCTTGCCCGTGTGATACGCAGCAGCCTGAAGTGGGCGTGCATCAGCAGGAACAGGACGGCGGCAGCGGTGACACCGATCTTGGTGGTGATGAATATCCCCTGGCTGGTGTCCAGCAGCCGGGCCATGAAGTAGTTGGCCTCGTAGGCCCCCTGTTCCATCAGGGTCAGGGTCAGGAGGGCATCCAGGCTGCTCATCAACAGGATGGCGATGCCCGTGAATACCAGCTTCGGCTCGTACCAGTCGAGGTAGTAGCTGTGGTCGTGACGGCGGGCCAGCCGCCGCCGACCTCGACCGCTCAGGCCGTAGGCGATGGTGCGCCAGTTGTGGCGACGACGGTCCTGCCCGGTTCTTCGTTCGCTGGCCGCCCGGTCGAGCGCTATGGTCTGTTGTTGTAGTTGCATGGCCATCGTGGAAGCTGATCTCCTCCTCCGGATATCGAGCAAATGCCGTGCCGGGTGGATAAAATCTCGCATATTCAGTGGGTTGTCATTGTGTTTCGCGAACACCCCGTGCGCCTCTGTAAGGCATCCCGACGAGTCGAGCATTGCCCCGTTCAGGTGCATACTGAAATGATTCGGGAAAACAAGGGCTAAGGGCATGGTCCACGCCAACGATCCTGATGACGATTGTAAAGATAGCCGACGGGTGTGACCGTTGTATGAACGTTTGGGATGTTGTCCTGGCGCCAGCCATTGTTCCGCTCCCCGGACGTGGGGGATGCCTCTGACCGAATCGACCGCGCCTTGAAATGGGCCGGATTTTCCGGAAAAAGCCGGCCGTTGTCTGAGCGCAGCGAGTTCAGGCCGGCCCGGAAAATCCGGCCCATTTCAAGGAAACAAGCGGTCGTCTGAGGGA
>DROT01000016.1 GCA_011321775.1 Gammaproteobacteria bacterium
CCGGTCAGCCGCGGCAACCGCCGGGAGGATCTGGCCAACGCCATCAAGTTCTTCTTCCCCCGGACCCTCGATGAGCTGATCGAGGGGACCAGCCAAGCCATCGCGGGGGAACTAAAAAAATTGCAGTACCTCGGCCCGCTGCGATCCTTCCCGCCGCGGCATCTGGCTTTCTCCGAGCACGAAGACGCGAACTGGTACGCCGGCGGCGGCTATGCCTGGGACGTGGTGCGGCGGGATGATCGTGTGCGCGAGGCCGTGAATGCTTGGCTCGGCTCCGACAAGCTTCAGACACCGTACGAACTCGCCGTTCGCTCGCTTGTCGCCCTGGATCAATTGCACGGCCCGCTGGAGCAGGGTCTGGAACAGGTGCAGGACGAGGGGCTCGACATCGAGCCCGACTACGACGACACGCCCGAGCCAACGGGCGCCTATCCGATCATCAAGGACATCGAGGCGGAGGCGGGTAATCTCCAGGCCATGATCGATGCGTCCGATGTCGATCGGATTCGTGAACTGGTCCTGATCGACCAGCGCGCCAACACCGTGGTCACGCATCGGGACGTGGGGATAGGCATCACCCAGGTTCTGCCCGTGCTGGTTACGGCCTACGCATCGAAAGACAAGATCATCGCCATGGAGCAGCCGGAGATTCACCTGCATCCGGCCCTTCAGGCCGAGCTGGGGGATGTGTTCATCGAAGCCGCCACCGGAGAGCGGGGGAACCGGTTCATCCTCGAGACGCACAGCGAGCATCTGATCCTGCGCATCCTCCGCCGGATACGCGAGGGGCGCTTGCACCCGGACGACATCGCGGTGCTGTTTGTCGAGCCGCTTGCAGGCCGGGGCAGCCGGATCATCGAGTTGCGCGTGGATGAGGAGGGCGATTTTATCGACGATTGGCCGGGTGGGTTCTTCGAGGAATCCTATCGTGAGAAATTTGCCGGGAGGTAGGGATGCTGGTGCCGTTCGCGATCGACGCCGAGAGCCTGGAACCCGACGGCGGCTGGACCCCGGCGCAGATGGTGGCTTGCCACAGAAATCTCCTCGATACGTGGCAGCGCATTGGAATCCTGGTACATGACGGAGAGGATTTTAGCGGGTCGCGCATCAGACAGGCCATAGACGCCCTTCCGCAAAAGCTCCGGCCCTTGTGGCAGGAACTGGTCGAGCGGCTGCCCATGCTCCCAGCAGATCCGCAATGGGATGGCATTGCCCGCAACAGTAACGGGACGCTCGATGCCCTGGCGGCATCGGCCAATGTCGCCCTGCTCGACGATGTCAAGGCAGAGGTGGAGTTTGGCCTGGATGAGGCCGAACTGAGCCGGGTTCTGCCGTCACATCCACGACTGGAATTCTGCCGCCTGCTGGCGGCGCCCCAAGCGCGATTTTTTGAAGATGCCATGCGGTTTTCTGGCCGACACATTCCCGCCAAGCAGACTTATACCGATCTGTGGGAGTCGCGGTTTGCCGTTCTCGCGCGAGCGCCGATCAAGCAAATCGCTATCGTTGACCGCTATGCCGTGTCCCAGCACTACGAATGCCCACAGGATAGGCTGTCCGGCCTGGAACGGTTTCTCCGTCTTCTGGACAAGGACGCAACGGGAAAGCGATACGTGACGCTGTACTCGGCATGGACATCGGAACTTAATCAACCAAAGGTAACGATTGAGGATGTACAGGCAGAGCTGCGAGGAATCCTCGATCACCTGCCGAAAGGTCATGTGAGGCGCGTCAAAATCGTTATGTTGCCCAATGCTGATTTCGGCCAGCTCCATCACGACCGTTTCGTTCGCTTCGGAGATTATGTGTGGGATATTGGTCTCGGAGTGAAGGTGTTTGAAGGCGCTTTCGTGGCAGAACAGTCGACGGCGGGGTTCAAGGCAGGGCTCCAGGCAGACTCGTACAAGCAGGCAGAGGCAGGCCTGAGCGCGCATGTGCGGGCTAAGTCCATCGATGTTGCATTGTAGGCAGGGGATGTTTTCAAGAGGCCGGTATTCAAACGGAGATCGCCGATGGCATTTCGTTTCTGGCGCCGCATAAGGATCGCCCCCGGCGTGACGCTGAACTTGAGCAAGTCGGGCGGGTCCCTCTCGTTCGGGCCGCGCGGTGCGAAGTTCACCATCGGCCCGAGGGGCAAGCGGGCCACGGTTGGCATTCCGGGAACGGGCCTTTTCTACACGACCACGCTTCCGAGCCGGAGATCCAGCGGCAGGAGAAGCGCGTCCCGCTCCGCTCCGGCCGTCCCGGCGGTCCGCCCGGAAGACCGCCTGACGCTGGGTTTCTTCAAGCGGCTCATCACGCTGGACGACGAGAAGGCCCTGGTGGACGGGTGCCGGGAGCTGGTCCTCGGCGACGAAGAGAAGGCCCTCGAGCACCTCGAGAAGGCCGTCCACCTGGCCGACGGCGCGTACCTTGCCGGTTTCCTGGCGCTCAAGCAGGACCGGCTGGAAGAAGCCGCGAACTACCTGCCGACGGCCACCGAGAAGCACAACCGCCTGGGCCGCTACTTCTCCAAGTACGGCATCTCTGCCACCATGAGCCTCCCCATCACGGACGAGGTGTCCGCGCATGTGGGCCCGGATCTCCGCGGCGTGCTGTTGGGCCTGGTGGAGGTCTATCAGCGTCAGGAGCGCTGGGAGGATGCGATTGCCTGCCTGGAGAGGCTGCGGCGGCTCGAACCCGACGACGTGGTGGTGAAACTGTCCCTCGCGGAGCTGCTGTTGGACGCCCGCCCGGGCGACAGGACAAATCGGCAGGATAGCCGATTTGGACGTGCCGAAGGCACGCCCAAGGGGCGCGAGCCAGGGAGGGCGAGCGTCAACGCCTGCAGAAAGGTGGTCCGTCTGGCAGAAAGTATCGAGAACGAGACCCCGGTCCATGCGACGCTGCTATTGTACAAGGCCAGGGCTCTGTACGGCCTGGGGCTGTATGAGGCCGCCCGTGACGTGCTGACCCAGGCGTTACGCCGCAAGAAGGACCGAGCCGACGAGCTGCTTCGGGCACTGCGCTATGAGCGGGCGCGGGTGTACGAAGAACTGGGGCAACGCAAACGTGCTCGCAGTGAATTGGAAAAGCTGTATGAAGAGTCCCCAGATTATGAAGACGTCGCGACGCGGCTCGGGATTCGGTAGGTAGACCTCCTTATGACCCTATGCAATATATGGATATGGTGTCGCATGTCGGCTAAACTGTTATACACGAAAGTCGTCGAGACGCTTCAGGCCTCGAAGGCCAACATCCGCTGTCAGTGGCCATGGCGGGGATCGAGAGGTCAAGCCTGCCTACATCGGCAAGATCCTGAGAATACTGGAGCTATGCTCGAAACTGGTGTACGGAGTGATTGAAGAAGGCGACGTACCCTGCTGAAATCGGTTTTGCGTAA
>DROT01000017.1 GCA_011321775.1 Gammaproteobacteria bacterium
CCTACCACTCGGTGGAGAACATCGGCATCATCTTCATCGGCCTGGGGCTGTCGATGGTGTTCACCGGCACCGGCCATCCACTGCTGGCCGCGCTGGGCCTGGTGGCCGCGCTGTATCACACCCTCAACCACGCCGTCTTCAAGGGGCTGCTGTTCCTCGGTGCCGGCGCCATCCTGCACGCCACCCACCAGCGCGACATGGAACACATGGGCGGCCTGCTGCAGCGCATGCCCTGGACCGGCCTGTTCTTTCTGATCGGCTGCATTTCCATCTCCGCCCTGCCGCCGTTCAACGGCTTCGTCTCCGAGTGGCTGACCTTCCAGACCGCACTGCAGGCCTGGGCGCTGGAGAACGGCGTGTTGCGCAGCCTGATTCCGGTCAGCGCCGCCATGCTGGCCCTGACCGGTGCCCTGGCCGCGGCCTGCTTCGTCAAGGTCTACGGTGTCAGCTTCCTCGGGCAGGCGCGCAGCAAGCCGGCACGCAAGGCGCGTGAAGTAACCCCCGGCATGCGACTCGGCCAGGGCCTGCTGGCGGCGTTGTGCCTGCTGCTGGGTGTGCTGCCGACCGGCGTGGTCCAGCTGATCAACCCCATTCCGCAGCAGCTGCTGGGCCAGGGACTCACCCACGCCGCCGGGCACGGCTGGTTGTGGCTGACACCGGTCAACCCGCACGTGGCCAGCTATTCCGCCCCGCTGGTGCTGATCGGCCTGCTGCTGGCCTGGTGGCTGAGCGCCTGGTGGATGCGGCGCGGGGAACTGCGCCGGGTGCAGCGCTGCGACGCCTGGGACTGCGGCTTCTCGCCCCCGAACGCGCGCATGCAGTACACCGCCAGCGCCTTCGCGCAGCCGATCCGCCGGGTATTCGGACTGTTGTTCCATATCGACGAGGGCGTCAAGCGCCAGGAGGACGGCGCGCTGCGCTACCGCCTGCACGTCGCCGACCGCGTGTGGGGACTGTTCTACGAACCCTTCACGCGCCTGACCCTGCGCGCGGGACGGCTGGCAGGCCGCCTGCAGACGGGGCATGTACGCAACTATCTCGGATGGTCCCTGGGGACCCTGCTGGTGCTGCTATGGGTGATTTCCTGAGCCCCGCGGGCTGGCTGCTGGCCCTGGTCCAGGCGCTGCTGTTCGCGCTCGGCGCGCCGCTGCTGGCCGGCTGGATCAAGCGTATCAAGTCACGCCTGCAGAACCGCCGCGGTCCCGCCCTGCTGCAGCCCTACCGGGACCTCTACAAGCTGCTCGGCAAGAAGGCCATGGTGGCGCACAGCGCCTCGCCGCTGTTCCGCGCCGCACCCTACATCGTCTTCGGCAGCACCCTGGTGGCGGTCGCCGCCATCCCCCTGCTGGCGGTGAGCCTGCCGACCGCCGCGGTCGCCGACATGATCGTGCTGGTGGGCTTCCTGGCGCTGGCGCGCTTCTTCCTGGCACTGGCCGGCATGGACGTGGGCACCGCCTTCGGCGGCATGGGCGCCTCGCGCGAGATGCTGGTGTCGGCGCTGGCCGAACCGGCCATGCTGATGGCGGTATTCACCCTGGCGATGAGCGCCCACAGCACCAACCTCTCCAGCGTCATGCAGTTCAACCTGGAATCCGGCCTGATCCTGCGACCGTCGTTCCTGTTCGCACTGCTGGGGCTGGTGCTGGTGGCCATCGCCGAGACCGGACGCATTCCGGTGGACAACCCGGCCACCCACCTGGAACTCACCATGATCCACGAGGCCATGATCCTGGAATACTCCGGCCGTCACCTGGCGCTGATGGAATGGGCCGCGCAGCTGAAGCTGATGCTCTATGGCGTGCTCATCGCCAACCTGTTCTTCCCCTGGGGCATCGCCACGCGGCTGACGCTGCCGGCGCTGGGGATCGGGCTGCTGGCCGTGTTCCTCAAGCTGATGCTGCTGGGCCTGCTGGTGGCGGTGGCCGAGACGGTGCTGGCCAAGATGCGCCTGTTCCGCGCGCCGCAGTACCTCAACCTGGCCTTCCTGCTCACCCTGCTGGGGCTGTTCTCGCACATCATCATGGAGACCGGCACGTGAACCTTGCACAACTGCCGGTACTGGAACAGGCCATCTTCGTGCTCGCCGCGCTGGCGCTGCTGGCCTCCTTCGCGCTGCTGGCGCAGACGCGTCTGACGGCATCCATCCACAGTTTCGCCTGGCAGGGGGCGGTGGTGGCGCTGCTGACGGCACTGGTGGCCACCGTGGGCGAGATCCACCACCTGTATCTGTCGGCCCTGCTCACCCTGTCGCTGAAGAGCCTGCTGATTCCCTGGATGCTGCACCGCCTGGTACGACGCCTGGACATGGAACGCGAGGTGGAGACCATCGCCCACCCGGCGCTGGTGGTGCTGGCGGGTGCGGGACTGGTGGTGTTCTCCTACTGGGTGGCACTGCCCATCGAGCGGCTGGAGCTGGCCAGCACCCGCAACATCGTGGCGGTCAGCCTGTCGGTGGTGCTGCTGGGCCTGTGGATGATGGTGGCACGCCGCCAGGTGGTGGCCCAGGTGCTGGGCTTCATGTCGATGGAGAACGGCCTGTTCCTGGCGGCCGTGGCCTCCACCCGCGGCATGCCGCTGGTGGTGGAACTGGGGGTCGCCTTTGACGTGCTGGTGGCGGCGGTGCTGTTCGGCGTGTTCTTCTTTCACATCAGCGAGAGCATCGAGTCGCTGGACGTGGACCGCCTCAACCGGCTGACGGAGGACGAGGGCGGATCATGAGCGCGGCTTCCTTCACGCCCCTGGCGGTCACCGTGTTCACCCCCCTGGTGGGGGCGCTGCTGCTGGCCGTCATCCCGACGCTGGGGCTGGCGGGCTGGGTCAACCTCGGGCTGACGCTGCTGGAGTTCGCGGCCGCGCTGCTCATGGCGGCGGACGTTGCCCGGCACGGCGGCATCATCGCCCACAGCTTTCACATCGATGCCTTCAACGTCTACCTGGTGGTGCTGACCGCCTTCGTCGGCCTGACCACCGCCATCTTCTCCCGTCCCTACATGGCCGAGGTGTGCGAACAGGGCCGCATCACGCGCAGGCGCATGCAGCTGTATCACTCCATGTTCCAGGGTTTCCAGTTCACCATGCTGCTGGCGCTGACCACCGACAACCTGGGTGTGCTGTGGGTGGCGGTCGAGGGCGCCACCCTGGCGACCGTGCTGCTGGTGAGCCTGTACCGCACACCCGAGTCGGTGGAAGCGGCGTGGAAATACTTCATTCTCTGCGGTGTCGGCATCGCCCTGGCACTGTTCGGCAGTGTGCTGGTGTACTTCGCCGCCCAGCAGGTGCTGCTCGATCCCGAACAGGGGCTGAGCTGGAGTGTGTTGTACAGCCACGCCCGCGAACTGGACCCCGCCGTCATGCGCATCGCCTTCGTGTTCCTGCTGGTCGGCTACGGCACCAAGGTGGGCCTGGTGCCCATGCATTTCTGGCTGCCCGATGCCCACTCCGAGGGCCCCACGCCGGTATCCGCGGTGCTCTCCGGGCTGCTGCTCAACGTGGCGCTGTACGCGGTGGTGCGCTTCAAGATGCTTACCGACGGCGCCCTGGCCGGCAGCGCCTCGCCGGATACCGCCGGCCACCTGATGATGGCCTTCGGCCTGGTCTCCTTCGGCATCGCCGTGCTGTCGCTGCAGCGCCAGCGCGACATCAAGCGCATGTTCAGCTACTCGTCCATCGAACACATGGGCCTGATGACCTTCGCCTTCGGCATGGGCGGTGCGCTGGCCACCTTCGCCGCGCTGCTGCACATGCTGGTCCATTCGCTGACCAAGTCGGCCATCTTCGTGACCGTGGGGCACGCCAGCCACATCGCCGGTACCCAGTCGATCGAACACATTCGCGGCCTGATCCGCACCCAGCCGGCGGTCGGCTGGGGGCTGCTGCTGGGCGTCGCCGCCATCGCGGGCTTTCCCCCCTTCGGCATCTTCACCAGCGAATTCCTGGTACTGAGCGCGACCATGCAGAGCTGGCCCTGGCTCACCCTGCTGCTGCTGGCCGGACTGGTCATCGCCTTCGCCGGGCTGTTCCGCAACCTGCACCCCATGGTCTACGGTGCGGCACCGGAAGGCCAGGTCGCGGTACGCGCCAACATGGTGCCGGTGGTGATCCACCTGCTGATGGTGTTGTGGCTCGGCCTGTCGATCCCGCTGTTCCTGTCGCGCTGGCTGGACGAGGTCACCCGGCTGATTTCCGGAGGGGGCCTGCTGTGAGCCGTTTCGACTGGTTGTCCGAATACCTGGCGCGCATGCAGGACGAGATGATCCTGGTACGGCGCGGCTCGGCCCGGGAACTGGCGCCGGCACACCTGCTGGAGATCGACGCCGAGGACTGGGGACGTGCGGCCCAGCTGGCTGCGTCCCTCGATTACCGCTGGGCCGGCACCTGGGGCGACCATCGCGGCGAACAGATCGTCCTGTTCGCGTGCCTGGAGAACGAGGGCGACTACCTGGTGCTGCGTACGGTCGTGGATACGGCCACGCCGGTACTGCCGTCACACAGCCCCTGGTACCCGGCCGCCGACCGGCCCGAACGGCACCTGCAGGATCTGCTCGGTGTCCTGTTCAGCGACCACCTCGACGACCGTCGCTGGACCCGCCACCAGGCCTGGAGCGAGGCCAGCTACCCGCTGCGCCAGGACTACCCGCTCGCCGGACAGCCGCAGGACGAGACCCCGCCGGACGGCGACTATCCCTTCACCAGAGTGCTCGGATCCGGCGTCTACGAAATCCCGGTCGGCCCGGTGCACGCCGGCATCATCGAACCCGGACACTTCCGCTTCAGCGCCGTGGGCGAGGAGGTACTGCGCCTGGAACAGCACCTCGGCTACGTGCACAAGGGCATCGAGAAACTGGCCCAGGGTCGTGACCCGGCCGGCCTGCTGCGACTGGCGGCGCGGGTCTCCGGCGATTCCACCGTGGCACACAGCTGGGCCGCCTGCCAGGCACTGGAGCGCGCCTGCGGCTGCCGGGTCCCGGAGCGGGCCCAGGCGCTGCGCGGCCTGCTGTGCGAGCGCGAACGGGTGGCCAACCACCTCGGCGACATCGGCGCCATCTGCAACGACGTCGGCTTCGCCTTCGCCATCTACCAGTGTTCGCGCCTGCGCGAGCTGTGGCAACGCCGCAGCGCGGAACTGTTCGGTCACCGTTTCATGATGGACCTCCTGGTTCCGGGTGGAATCGGCGTCGACCTCGACCAGGGAGCCATCGACACCCTGCGCCACGACCATGCCCGACTGCGGCGGGAGAGCGCGGACCTGTTCGCACTGCTCGACGACCAGCCGTCGCTGGAAGACCGCCTGCTCAATACCGGCCGGCTGACGGCGGAAACGGCGCGCCGTTTCGGTTGCAGCGGCTATGTCGGCAAGGCCAGCGGCCAGGCCTTCGACGTGCGCAGCGCCAACCCCTATGCGCCCTATGACCGCACTCCCATGGAGACGCCGGTGCTGGAGGAAGGTGACGTCATGGCGCGCCTGCAGATCCGCGCCCGCGAGATCGACGCCAGCCTGGAATGGATGGACCGGCTGCTGCAGTCGCTGCCGGAAGGCCCGCTGCAGGCCGACTTCCGATGTGCCGCCGCCGCGGAAGGCATCGGCTTCGTGGAAGGCTGGCGCGGCGAGATCATCACCTACGTGCGCCTCGACGAAGACGGACGGGTGGCGCGCTTCTTCCCGCGTGATCCGAGCTGGCACAGCTGGCCGGCGCTGGAGCGCATCGTGCTCGGCAACATCGTCCCCGACTTCCCGGTGTGCAACAAGTCGGTCAACGGCTCCTATTCCGGACACGATCTCTGATGCTGCGGATTCTCTACAAGGTACTGCGTACCGGTGTGGTAACCGAAAGCCCCCCGGCCATCGGTGAGGCCGAACTGGAGAAGGTCGGCATCGAGGTCAAACGCCACATCGACGCCCGCTTCGGCGGCAGCCTGGCGATACGCGAGGTCGACGCCGGCTCCTGCAACGGCTGCGAACTGGAGATCCACGCCCTCAACAACCCCTGGTACGACGTCGAGCGCTTCGGCGTCCACTTCGTCGCCTCGCCACGCCACGCCGACGTGCTGCTGGTCACCGGGCCGGTGTCGCGCCACATGCAGGCGGCGCTGCAGCGCACCCTCGCGGCCACCCCCGAACCGCGCTACGTCATCGCCGCCGGCAGCTGCGCCTGCGACGGCGGCGAGTTCGGCGTCAGCTATGCCAGCTGCGGCGCCGTGGAGAACGTCATTCCGGTGGACGTGAAGATTCCGGGCTGCCCGCCTACGCCGCTGGATCTCCTGCGAGGTATCCTGGCCGCATTGGGGGGTAAGGATTCGGCAGCAGATGAATAGCCACGGAAACACACGGAAAAACACGGAAAGGTTTTTTTCCGCGCTTCCCGCATGCCTGACGATGCTCTGATGCGTCGTCGTTCCGGTGCAGGCCGGAATCCATGTTTACGCAAGCTGATGGAAGGATGCGAGTTCCGTTTCCACCAGCCTTTCGAGTGCCTCGTAATCGAAGCCGGGCGGCAGCTCGCCGGGCGGGTCGCCGATGCCGATCCCGATGATCCGCACCTGCGGAGGCTCGGCGGCCAGGGCCGAGAGCAGCTGCAGGGATTCCCTCACACCCAGCCCATGCGCGGACAGCGTCGTCCCGCCGGCCTCCAGTTCCCCGGGCCGGAGTCGCAACAGGGCACCCGGCTCGGCGGCGACGGCGTCGAGCAGCAGCGCCAGGCGGCAGCCTTCGAGGAGGTTGACCAGCTGTGCCGGAACGGCACAACGGTGCAGCGAAACCACGCCGGGCGGCAATCGTTGCACCAGGCCGCGGCGCCCGATCTCGTCGATGGCCTGCCATCCGACGCGGTCGGCACCGTGGGCGGAGCCGATGCCGACGATGCGTACCGGCGCCGGCCGGCTCACCGCCGGACCCGCAGCCTGAGGAAGTGGGTGGCGCAGGAGATGCAGGGATCGTAGTTGCGGATCAC
>DROT01000018.1 GCA_011321775.1 Gammaproteobacteria bacterium
CGCAGCGAGTTGGCCACACTCAGCGCCTTGCTCACGGGACAGCCCCTCAGCAACACGCCGAACTCGTCGCCACCCAGGCGCGCGAGCGTATCCGAATCACGGAATTTCTCCGACAACAGGTCGGAGACCTGTCGCAGCAGTTCATCGCCGGCAACGTGACCACAGGTGTCGTTGATCACCTTGAACTGGTCGAGATCGATGTACATCAGCGCGTGCTCGGCCGTGCTCCGGCGCGTGATCTTCAGCTCTTCCTCCAGGCAGCGCTCGAATTCACGCCGGTTCACCAGTCCGGTCAGCCCGTCGTGGGTCGAGTTCCAGTACAGCTCGCGTTCCGAATTCTTGCGCCGGGAGATGTCGGTGTGGGAACCGGCAAGGCGCAGCGCGTTGCCGTCCTCGTCCAGCAGCGCCAGACCGCGACACTCGACCCATTTCCAGTCCCCGTCCTTGGTCTTCATCCGGTACTCGACCGCAAAGGAATGGCTCTCGCCGCTCATGCACTCGGTCCAGGCATCCAGCAGCTGGCCGAGATCGTTGGGGTGAATGAGCCGCTGCCACTTGTGAAAGCTGTCGGCAAACTCGTCCTCAGCATAGCCCAGCATGCTCTTCCAGCGCGGCGAGATATACAGTTCGCCGCTGGCCAGATCATAGTCCCAGATGCCGTCGTTGGTGCCGCGCATGATGAGCGAGAATCGCTGTTCGTTGGCACGCAGTTCCTGCTCCATCATCTTGCGCTCGGTGATATCGCGGAAGACGATCACCGATCCCAGCCTGGCCTCCTTGCGTTCGACGATGGGCGCCACCGAGACGTCGATGTAGAGTTCCTCTCCCGTGGCCGTCTTCAGCGCACACTCGCCGGAAAACGGCTGCAAGTGGGCATTTTCCGCCTCGCTGCCGAGACTGCAGTTGCAGCCGCTGCCGGCGCCGAACGGAAGCACCTCCGTGATCGGGCGGCCGCAGCACTCTTCGTCGACACCACCCAGCAGACGCCGTGCCTCGGGGTTCATGGAGGTAACCCGGCCATCGGCATCGGTCGTCACCACCGCGTCACCGATGGACTCCAGGGTGACCTTGGCGAACAGGGCGCTCTCCGCCCGTGTCACCTTGCGAATCACCACCCGCAGTATGGCGAAACCGATGCCGGCCGCGACCGCCACCAGCACCATCAACAGCCGCAGGGTCTCGTCCTCGCGCGTCCTTGCGCGGGCGACGGCCTTGTCCACCTCGACCTTCCGGTGCGCCAGCATGCGGTCGAGAAGATCGAGCACCTTCTTCTGCGCCGGCACCAGTTCCCCGCTCAGCAGCGCCTTGGCATCGTCCAGCCGGTCCTGTGCCAGCAGGTCGACAAAGCGCTGTTCCAGCGGCTGGACCAGGGAGGTGAGCCTTTTCTGCTGGCGGTAGAACGTCTTGTCCTCCGTTGTCTGGAGCATGGCCGCCAGTGCCTGACGATTGACGGCGTAGCGGGTGGCGTGCCGGTTGAGGCGCATGAACTCTTCGTCACGCTGGAAGGGATCCGCCATGTTCACCATGCGCAACAGGCCGACCGAGCGCTCGAGCACGGCGGTGTACATGGCAACGATGAGACTGGTCTTGTGATTCTGGCTGGTTACCAGCGCCTCGGTGGCACGGCGACTCTGCTCGACCTGGGTGTAGCCGATAACGATCACCGCCAGCATCAGCAGCATCACGGCGGCGAAACCACTACTTATGATCAATCTGGCCCTGTCGGCAAACATCCCGGTACCTGTGCGTCCCTTCGGCAATAAATGCTGTAAAAACGGATAGTTGGGATAGCGGCCGGAACAGGGGTTTCTGAAAGGGCGAAGACGACGACCGCTGCCGGCGGCAACGGCACCCGCCAGCGCAGGCCGCGCATGCGCGGGAGCACCAGGCACAGCCTCGCGCCAGAATCAATTTATTTTTATATTTCAGTTATTTGCAGACATGCCAGTGGGAACGCCCGCGGCCGGCCGGCCGCGGGCGCATCAATTCAGCCAGCGCACCAGGTAGTAGAGCTGCTGCCCTTCCGAGGATCTGGAAGGGCCGGCCACCAGCGCCGCATAGCGCTGATGCCGTGGCTCGGAGGCGGCCACAGCCGCTGCCTCCGAGTCCGCCGGTTCGACGCAGTTGGCCGGAACACGCTTTCTTTTTTTCGGCGCATAGACGACGGCGTAGCACTCCTTCACCACGCCGTCCTCGCCGTCCAGCATCAGGCCTCGTATGGATACGCCCACGGATGCCGCTCAGCCATCCAGGCCGCACATCCCGCCCGCACAGCAGGAACCGCTGGCACAGGCGGGGGCCGCCTCACCGAGGCTGGAACTCTTCACCACCTGGCCACCGGTCGCCAGACGCTGCACCGGTGCGTCCTTCGGCGTATCGCCGGGCTCGATACCGGCCTTTTCACACAGCTCGCCCCAGGTCGACAGGGTTTCGTTCATCCGATGCCGGACTTCCACCACCCGGCCGTTGCTCTCGCACTGATAGTCATAGGTTGGCATGTATCACCTCTCACCATATTGCATTTCAGGAACTCGCTGTCACACGGACGCCGGCGCGCCCTAAGGTTTCACCTTCGGCGGGAAGCCGGACAGTATCCTGTGGATCGCCTCGCGTACGCGTTTTTCGCGCGCCTGTGGACTGCTGTCCGGGTAGACCTCATCGGTGGCCGTGCCACGCCAGATCAGCCGGCGTGTATCGGCGCGAACGATGTCGACAATGAGCGTTCCCTGGTCATATTCGCTCACCCTCGCTTCCCGGCCCGGATACCCGTGCAACACCAGGTGGCGACGATAACCGGGACCCCACCCGGGGCCGTAGCCATAGAGTTCGTTCAGGTAGGTGACGGACAGCTTGCGATCGATCGCCACACTGAAGGTCACCAGAAAATCCGGATGCTCGGGATCCTTACGGAAACCCTTGGCCCCCAGCTCCTCGTCTACCGCCGCCTTGACGCGCCCTTCCAGGAGACTGTCATACTGAAGGCGCGGCCCGCCCTCACCGAGTTTGGGAACCGGCAGCCAGTCGTAGCGGTGCAACGACGAGAAATCCGCCGCCGGATCATAGTCCCAGTCCACCTGCATCGAGGCACAGCCCAGCAGGCTCGTGACCAGGATCAACCAGCTCCAGCGCAGCATGCCTGACCTCCCGACCGGCCGGATTGTTCCGGCTCCAGCAAGTATATAAGAAACTGGTTATACACAGGGAAAATTTCAACCCTGATAAATGCAGGCCGAAACGCAGACGACCTGCCACCCAGTCTTCAAATACTCCATATCTATATGATATTTATGTATTTGTATCTTCTGATGATAATTTCGCCAATTTAACGTCCAGGCATTAAAAAAAGCCTGAAAACGAACCTTGGCCCCGTTCATCCACAATGTTATCCACAGATTTTGTGGATAACTTGGTCCGCATTCACAGGCCTTCCGGAGCCGGTGGCGGCCTCGGCTCCAGCGACAAGCGCCCCGAATAGTCGAAGGGCAACCGTTGCCCCAGGGAACCGGCCGCCACGGTTCCCGAGAGGCGGTATTCGATCTGCGGCGATTTCCCCTGCTGCAGGGCCTGCAACTGACGAAACACCTGGAAGAGATTCGAGCTCGCCTCGAGTTCGACCACCGCCTCGCCATAGGCGGGCACGTCGACGCGCTGGTTGCCGACCCCGTCGGCAAAGGCCTGGCCGTTGATATCGAGGCGGAAGTCGATCCCGCGGATGGGAAGATCAAGCGCATTGGGGTTCTTGATCCGCAGGCGCACCCGGTAGCGTTGCTCGAACAGGTCGACCGACACCGGCTCGAGACCGATCAGGGTGACCCGTGGCGCTTCCGGCTTGATGGGTATCCCGCTGCAGGCCACCAGCACCAGCGGCAACAGCAACCACAGCAAGCTCGAAGAACAGCCGCGCATATCATCGACCACGCTCGTCATCGTTCAGGACCACAGTGTACGGATGCGGTACGCCAGTCGCGACGACTTTCTGCGCGGATCCAGTTCCCGGCTCGCCCGCAGCCGCCGGCGCAGGTTCGCGGTCGTCACCGCCTGGTCGAGAAAGGCGCCCACGGCATTGTAGTTCTGCGCCGTCTCCAGGCGAAAGGCGGAGCGGATCCGCCGGCGGCAGGCCGGCAGCGTCAGATAGGCCGAGACCTCGAGTTCCAGCCGGCTCGCGAAGTTGCTGACCAGCAGCCCGCCCGGTGCCAGGCAAGCCAGCAGCGCCTGTGCCCATTCGGGCCCGGCCGCCACGGCACGCTGCGCTTCCCCGCCCTGGTCACTGAACAGGTCGTCGATGATCATGTCGAAAGGCGCACCGCGCCAGTCTCGCACCCAGTCCACTGCATCGGCCTGCTGCAAGCGTACACCTTCCCCCTTCACGTCGAAGAAGCGCCGCGCCAGCGTAATGTGTACCGGGTTCAATTCGATGCCCAGGATCTCCGCCGGCTTCACGAAACGATGCAGCTGGCGGATGACGGCGCCACCGCCGACGCCCAGCACCAGCACCCGCCGGATACTGCCGGCCGGGTAAAAGAAGGCCGGCAGGAACAGCAGGTCCCAGACGCTGCCCGTCAGCGGGCGGTGGGGGTTGTACTGGCTGTGGAACACGCCGTTGGTATACAACCGCCGCGAGTGCCCGGCCTGGCGTACCTGGTAGCAGTTGCCGCCACTGCGGCGTTCCCAGAGGATGCTCAAGGCAGCCGCTCAGATATGAATCAGCTTCAGCACCGGTTCGCTCTTGCGCGGATCCTCGTTGAAGCCCGAGACCAGCAGAATGTCCTGGCCGCTGCGACCCAGTTCGCACTGGCCGGAGATGTACAGACAGATCTCCCGCCAGTTGCGGCTGGCGGAGGACTCGATCTGCACCGGCACCAGTCCCCAGTGCAGGGCCATGCGACGGCAGACGCGATCGTCCGAGGTGGCGCCGACGATGGGTGCAAGCGGCCGGTGGGAGGCCATGATATTCGCGGTGGTCCCGGTATGGGTAGGTACGATCAGGGCCTCGATGGACAGGTCGCGAACCAGCTGCACCGCGGCGTGGGCCATGGACTCGCGCACGAACAGCGCCTTGCCGGCGCGATCGGCGATGGGCTCGTCGGCGAAGCTGCCATCGCGCCAGCGATGCCGTTCCACTTCCCGCACCACCCGGTCCATGGTCTCGACCGCCTGCAGCGGGAACTGCCCGACCGCGGTCTCCCCCGAGAGCATCACGGCGTCGGCGCTCAGGATGGTTGCACCCGCCACGTCGGTGACCTCGGCCCGGGTGGGCCGCGGGGATGACATCATCGATTCCAGCATCTGGGTAGCGATGATGATGGGCACACCCTTCTGGCGAGACTTGCGGACCAGGTCCATCTGGATCAGCGGCACCCGTTCCGCCGGCAGCTCGATACCGAGGTCGCCACGCGCCAGCATGATGCCGTAGGACGCATCCATGATGCTGTCGATGTCATCCACCGCTTCCGGGCGTTCAATCTTGCTGATGACCGGAATCGCGGCTCCAAGGCGTCCGAGATAGCGCCGCAACTGCATCACGTCCCTGGCCGAACGCACGAAGCTGAGTGCCAGGAAGTCCACCTCCAGTTCCACGCCCAGGCGCACGTCCTCGCGGTCCTTGGGCGTGAGCGCCGGTACCGACAGTTTCGAGTGCGGCAGGTTCATGCCCTTGTGGCTCGACAGAATGCCGCCCTCGATGACGCGACAGCTGAGATCCCTGCCATCGATGCGCTTCACCTCCAGTTCCAGCTTGCCGTCGTCGAGCAGGATGCGTTCGCCCACCGTGACGTCCTTGTGCAGGCTGCGGAACTGTGACGGAATGAGGCCGTCGCGCCCGACCACCGGGCGCGTGGTAACCACCACGGTAGCGCCGGTCTTGAGTTCGATGCTGCCGTTCTCGAAACGACCCACGCGGATCTTGGGACCACAAAGATCCATGAGGATGGCGATATGGCGGCCGGCCCGGGCCGCGGCACGCCGCACCCGCTGGATGGTCTGCCGGTGGCTGTCGTGTTCGCCGTGCGACATGTTGACCCGGAACACGTTGACGCCGGCCTTGATGAGGCGGTCGATCATCGCTGCCGAGGAACTGGCGGGGCCGAGGGTGGCAATGATCTTGGTCCGGCGCCATTGCAGCGCCACTTTCTCACGATCGATCTTTTTTCGCGGCATGTCGATTGAATCCCTCGCTGGACCAGGAGCCTGTCCGAGTAATGATGGACCTACTGCGAGCGCACCACAGCGGTCCCTTTTCGCGATCCTTTTCGTCGCATAGTACCCACTAGGCTCCTCAAACGATCGCAAAAATTGCCTCGCTGTGCCACGCTCTCGCTACGGCCCCCAGTACTCGGACAGGCTCCTAGCCGTATAGCATGACTTCGCCATCGGGATTTGTCACTATTGGAACCGCATGATTCCGTCCATCGTTCCATTGCCGGTGAGGTGAACCACCATGAAAGCCATCCAGATGACTGCTGCCGGTGCCCCCGAGGTCCTAGAGACCGTGGACCTTCCGATCCCGGAACCGGCGGACAATGAAATCCTGGTCCGTGTGCGGGCCGCCGGTGTCAATCCCGTGGACGCCAAGCTGCGCAGCCGCGGTGTCTTCTTCGAAAACGCCCTGCCCGCGGTCCTGGGCTGCGACGGGGCGGGCGTGGTCGAGGGCATCGGCCGCCACGTGACGCTGTTCCAGCCGGGAGACGAAGTGTGGTTCTGTAACGGCGGCCTGGGCCGGGAACAGGGCAACTATGCCGAATATACCGTGGTCGACGAGCGCGTGGCGCGCAGGAAACCGGCGTCCCTCGACTTCGAACAGGCCGGCGCCGCCCCCCTGGTGCTGATCACCGCCTGGGAGGCGCTGTTCGACCGCGCCGGTCTCGAGGCCGGCCAGAGCGTGCTCATCCATGGCGGCGCCGGCGGCGTGGGTCACGTTGCCATCCAGCTGGCCAAGAACGCCGGTGCGCGCGTGTGCACTACCGTAGGCACCGACGACAACGCCGAGTTCGCGCTGGCCCTGGGTGCCGACCGTGCCATCAACTACCATGACATCGACTTCGTCGAGGCGGTACGCGAATGGAGCGAGAGCTGCGGCGTGGACGTCGCCCTGGACATCATGGGCGGCCGGGTATTCCAGGACAGTATCCGCGCCGTGGCGCACTATGGCGCCCTGGTGACCTTGCTCGATCCGGGCAGCGGCATCGAATGGAAGGAGGCGCGCAACCGCAACCTGCGCATCGGCTTTGAACTGATGCTCACGCCGATGCTGGAGAATCTGCCGGCCGCACGCGAGCACCAGGGAGAGATTCTCGACCGCTGTGCCGCCCAGGCCGATGAAGGCCGGCTGAGCATCGTGGTGACGCAACGGTTCCCGCTGGAGCAGGCTGCCGAAGCCCACCGCCAGATCGAGACCGGCCACACGCGCGGCAAGCTGGTACTGATCCCCTGACCGTGGCGGCAGACCGCCGCCCGGCTGCTATAGTTGTTTAACACGGTAACGGCAGCGTGCGGGGAGGTGGCACCATGATCGGCAAGAAGAATATCGTTTTCGGCTTTCTCTATCTGGTACTCACGGCGGCGCTCGGTCCCTACATGGTCAAGGGGATATTCCCCGAGCTGGAGAAGGCCGGCAGCGCCCGTCAGGAACAGATGGCGCAGCTGCAGCTGATGGCGGGCAGCGACTTCGAACAGGATCTCGAGCCGCTGGCGGCCGGCGACATCGCCCGCCGCAACACCACCGCCCTGCTGGCACTGAACGGACAGCTGCAGACCCTGGACAGGCTCGACAGCATCAAGGGCGGCCCCCACGCCCACGGCAACCTGGAAGCCCTGCTGAACATCGCCGCCGGCCTGGTGCTGTGCTTCCTGGCGCTGGGACGCGGATTCAAGCAGCTCCTCAGCTGGGCCTTCCTGCTCGGCGCCCTGCTGCATTCCGGCATGCTCTACCTCGGCATCGTGTTCGAACAGTCCTGGGCCATGCAGCTGCTCGGGCTCGGCATCGGCCCCATACTTCTGCTGGTCGCCCTGCTGCTGACCGGTGCCGGCGCCGCCATCGGCTTCCGGGGAGAACTGGTTCGGGATGACTGAGACGCCAGTAGCGCAGTTGCTGGCGCGCAAGAAACAGCCGCGGAACCTGATGGAAAGACGTCGAAAGTTTCTGCGTTCGCAACCATTTCGGTTCCGTGCGGGCGGACCATGCCTCTTCCCTCAGACGACCGCTTGTTTCCTTGAAATGGGCCGGATTTTCCGGGCCGGCCGAAACTCGCTGCGCTCAGACAACGGCCGGCTTTTTCCGGAAAATCCGGCCCATTTCAAGGCGCGGTCAATTCGGTCAGAGGCATGGTCCGCCCGCACGGAACCGAAATGGTCACTATCGTCGTTACTTCCGTGTGTTTCCGTGGCCATCCATCAGTCGATAGCGGGATCCCTGTCGCCACGCACTCACTTTTTCCCGGATCGCCGCTCGGCCAGGCCGGCGGCCCGGTACAGCTGATGACGTTCGCGAAAGCTGAGCGGCCGCCACTTGCCCGGACGCAGACCGCGTTCCAGGATCACCGGCCCGTAGCGCACCCGTGCCAGACGGCTGACCGTCAGTCCCTGTGACTCCCACAGCCGCCGCACCTCGCGGTTCCGGCCTTCCTTGATGATGACGTGGTACCAGCGGTTGGCGCCGGTACCACCGGATTCCTCGACGGCGGTGAAACGCGCGAAACCGTCTTCCAGCTCGACACCCTGCACCAGCCGTTCCGGAATCGCCGGGTCCACGCTGCCGAGAATGCGTACCGCGTATTCGCGTTCGATCTCCTGCGAGGGGTGCATCAGGCGGTGGGCGAGTTCGCCGTCGGTAGTGAACAACAGCAGGCCGGCGGTATTGATATCCAGACGACCGACGCTGATCCAGCGACCGGCGCGTGGCTTCGGCAACGAGGCGAACACGGTCCGCCGGCCTTCCGGGTCCTTGCGGCTGCACACCTCACCGACAGGCTTGTGGTAGGCGATCACCTCGCCCGCCACAGGCTCGCTCTCGGCGAGGCGTACCCGGCGGCCGTCGACCAGGATACGCTCACGCCCGGAGACCTTCTGGCCGAGCTTCGCCGGCCGGCCGTTGACCTGCACCCGTCCCTCGCGGATCCAGTCCTCGACCTGCCGCCGCGAACCGAGACCGGCACGCGCCAGCACTTTTTGCAAACGTTCCTGCATGCCGGAAGGGAAGCCGGAGGAAGCGGCTTCAGTGGAGGGTTTCGTTGCTCTCGCCGCCTTCACCGGCGACGGGGACCACGACCAGGCCGGGCTCCTGCGCCTGCCCGGCAGCCTCTTCGGCTTCTGCACCTTCACCCGGCAGCGTCAGCTCCAGTTCGGCGTTGATGGTATCGAAGTCGCGCAATTCCATCAGCGTCGGCAGATCGTCCAGGCCTTTGAGGTTGAAATAGTCGAGGAACTGCCGGGTGGTACCGTACATGGCCGGGCGTCCGGGAACGTCGCGGTGACCGACGACCCGCACCCACTCGCGTTCCTGCAGGGTCTTCATGATGGAACTGCTCACGCTGACGCCACGGATGTCCTCGATCTCGCCGCGGGTGATCGGCTGGCGATAGGCCACCAGCGCCAGGGTCTCCAGCAGGGCGCGTGAATAGCGCGCCGGCTTCTCCTCGGTCAGGCGCGACACCCAGGGCTCCATCTCCTGGCCGACCTGTATGCGCCAGCCACTGGCAACCTGCACCAGCTCGATGCCGCGCTCCGCATACTCTTCCTGGAGTGCCGCGATCGCCTCGCGGATCTGGTCGCGGCCCGGTTTCTCACCGTCACCGAACACCGCCAGCAGCTGGTCCAGCGTCAGGGGCTTCCCCGCCGCCAGCAACACGGCCTCGACAATATGCTTGATACTCTTCTCGCTCATGATTACACGGTATCCCTGCGGTTCCCCGGCATTCAGGACTCGGCGACCGCCGCCACTGGCTCCTTCCCAGGACCGGCTTCGGCCGCGGCTGCCGCCTTGATATAGATTGGCGCAAAGGGCTCGGACTGCACCAGTTCGATGAGTGATTCCTTGATCAGTTCCAGCACCGCCAGCAGGGACACCACCACCCCCATGCGTCCTTCCTCGGGCCGGAACAGCTCGGTGAACGACGTGAATTCCTCGGTACTGACGGCACCGAGTACCGACGACATCCGTTCCCGTACCGATAGCGGTTCCATCTGGATGTGGTGATGGGAGAACATCTCGGCACGCATCATGGCGTCGCGCGCCGCCTTCAGCAACTCGACCAGACTGACCTGCGGCGGCGTGGCCACCACCTGCTTCTCCGGTGCCTCGAGCTGCACCGGGAACACATCACGACCGACGCGCGGCAAGTGGTCGATATCCTCGGCGGCCTGCTTGTAGCGCTCGTATTCCTGCAGGCGCCGCACCAGCTCGGCGCGCGGATCCTCTTCCTCCTCGGTCTCGACCGGACGCGGCAGCAACATGCGCGACTTGATCTCCGCCAGCATGGCCGCCATCACCAGGTATTCCGCGGCCAGTTCCAGGCGCAGATCGGTCATCAGCTCGATGTACTCCATGTACTGCTCGGTGATGGCCGCAATGGGGATGTCCAGCACATCGAGATTCTGGCGCCGGATGAGGTACAACAGCAGGTCCAGCGGACCCTCGAACGTCTCCAGGAAGACCTCCAGGGCATCCGGCGGAATATAGAGATCCTTGGGGAGCGTGGTGACCGCCTCGCCCTGTACATAGGCGAACGGCATTTCGGTCTGTTGCGGAGTCTGCTCGGCGGGCGGTGGCGTCTCGGTCATATTCGACTCTCGTTGTGATGCCGCATTGTATCCGGCCACCGACGGAATGGGAACCGCTGCCGACCGCTGCGCGATAGTCGTTGCGGGCGCCCCCGATTCCGGTGCCGGAACGGAACTACCGAATGGCGACAGGGTGCACCGCTGCGGAAACTAGCCACGGAAACACACGGAAGAACACGGAAGGGAAAGCGGGAAATTCCCGTGCACTTCCGTGACCATCGAGACTGCCCCCGACCGGCCGCGAATCGAAATCCGGCAAACGGTTTTTTTAATAGTGGTTCAGTCGGGTGAGTGCGGCGGGGTGGCGGTGCCTCTGACCGAATCGACCGCGCCTTGAAATGGGCCGGATTTTCCGGAAAAAGCCGGCCGTTGTCTGAGCGCAGCGAGTTTAGGCCGGCCCGGAAAATCCGGCCCGTTTCAAGGAGAAAAGCGGTCGTCTGAGGGAGGAGGCGCTGCCACTTCCGCGCTTACCCGACTGACTCGCTTTAGATTTTCTAGTATTTTAAACCAATTGCAGACCTTACTTCATCCATTGTCTGATCTGCTACATCGCGTGCGGCCTCAGCGCCCTCGCGCAAGATGTTGCGGACCAGCTGCGGATCCTCCTCGAACTCGCGGGCGCGTTCGCGGATCGGTGCGAGCTCGCCCAGGACGGCGTCGACGATCGGCTGCTTGCAATCCAGGCAGCCGATGCCGGCCGAGGTGCAGCCCTCCCGTACCCACTTCTGGCGGTGTTCGTCGGAGTAGACCTCGTGCAGCTGGAACACCGGGCACAGGTCCGGGTTGCCGGGGTCGTCGCGGCGCACCCGTGCCGGGTCGGTGGGCATGGTGCGCAGCTTCTGCTCGATGTCCGCCGGGTCGTCACGCAGGGCGATGGTGTTGCCGTAGGACTTCGACATCTTCTGGCCGTCGAGCCCCGGCATCTTCGAGGCCGGTGTCAGCAGGGCCTGGGGTTCCGGCAGGATGATGCGCCCGCTGCCCTCCAGATAGCCGTAGAGGCGCTCACGATCCCCCAGTGCCAGGTTGCCCTGCCCTTCCAGCAGTGCCCGCCCCACCTCCAGCGCCTCCTGGTCACCCTGCTCCTGGTAGCGCTTGCGCAGCTCGCGGTACAGGCGGGCGTTCTTCTTGCCCATCTTGCGGATGGCGGCGTCGGCCTTCTCCTCGAAATCGGGTTCCCGTCCATAGAGGTGATTGAAACGCCGCGCCACCTCGCGCGTCAGCTCCACGTGTGCCACCTGATCCTCGCCGACCGGCACCAGACCGGCCTTGTAGATCAGGATATCGGCACTCTGCAGCAGCGGGTAGCCGAGAAAACCGTAGGTCGCCAGGTCACGTTCGCGCAGCTTCTCCTGCTGATCCTTGTAACTGGGCACGCGTTCCAGCCAGCCCAGCGGCGTCACCATCGACAACAACAGGTGCAGTTCGGCGTGTTGCGGCACCTCCGACTGCACGAACAGGCGCACGTCGGCCGGATTGACGCCGGCGGCGAGCCAGTCGATGACCATCTCCATGGTGCTGGCGCCGATGATGCGCGGATCCTCGTAGTGCGTGGTCAGCGCGTGCCAGTCGGCAACGAAGAAATAGCATTCGTACTCGTGCTGGAGATTGAGCCAGTTTTTCAGCACTCCGTGATAATGGCCCAGGTGCAGACGGCCGGTCGGGCGCATGCCCGACAGCACCCGGTTCTTGGATTCGCTCGTCAAGGTGGATCAGCTCCTCATCAGTGCGCTCAGGACAGCGTTGAAATCAGCCGGCTCCAGGCCTGCAACCGTAGCCAGCAGGTCCATGAACAACCGGACGAAGGGCCACATGAGCCAGCCCAACATACCGCTCATCAACAGGATGATCAGGATAAAGAAACCATAGGGCTCGATGCGCGCAAAGCGATAGGCCCAGGGAGCGGGCAACAGACCGGTGAGCACCCGTCCGCCATCGAGCGGTGGCAGCGGCAACAGGTTCAGCACCATCAACAGCACGTTGATGAAGATGCCGGCGACTCCCATGAACAGCAGTGGCAGAGCGATCCAGGTGCCGGAAGGCATGCCCAGCGCAAGGCGCGCCGCCAGCGCCCAGAGCAGGGCCATGACCAGGTTGGAAGCCGGACCCGCCGCCGCCACCCAGGCCATGTCCTGCTTCGGTCGCCGCAGGTTGCGCCAGTCCACCGGTACCGGCTTGGCCCAGCCGAACACGAAGCCACCGGGCAACATCAGCATCAGCGCCGGTACCAGTATCGTGCCCACCGGATCGATGTGCTTGAGCGGATTCAGCGTCAGGCGCCCCAGCATCTCGGCGGTGCGGTCCCCGAAATGCCGCGCCGCCAGGCCGTGGGCGGTTTCATGCACGGTGATAGCGAACAGCACCGGCAACAGCCAGGCCGCGATCTGCTGCGCCAGACTCACTTTCAACATCACGGCAGTATACCTGCAGCCGGGTCCGGGATGCTCGCGATGCGCCTCATTCCAGCCCCTCGGTGGAACCCTTCCCGCGACGCAGCACCTGCGGCAGCGGGCCGGTGAGGTCGACCACCGTGGTCGGCTCCACGCCGCAGTGTCCGCCATCGACGATCAGATCGACCTGGTGTTCCAGCTGCTCGCGGATCTCCCAGGCATCCGTCTCCGGAAACTCCTTGCCCGGCAGGATCAGCGTGGAACTCATCAGTGGCTGGCCGTATTCCTTCAGCAGTTCGGTGATCACCGCATGGTCCGGCACCCGCACACCGATGGTCTTGCGTTTCGGATGCTGCAGGCGGCGCGGCACGATCGCGGTGGCGCGCAGGATGAAGGTATAGGGACCGGGCGTTCTGGCCTTCAGCAGGCGGTAGGCGGCATTGTCCACGCGCGCATAGGAAGCGATCTCCGAAAGATCGCGGCACACCAGGGTGAAGTTGTGATTCTTGTCCAGCTGCCGGATGCGACGGATGCGCTCCGCCGCCGCCTTGTCGTCGAGATGGCAGGCGATTGCATAACTGGAATCGGTCGGCAGCACCACCACCCCGCCGGCACGAATGATGTCGGCGGCCTGGCGGATCAGCCGCGGCTGCGGATTCTGTGGATGGATCTCGAAATACTGGCTCATGCCGCCACCGCCTTGGGCCAGGAGTGCGCCTGCCACACCGGCCTGCACCGCGCCGGAAACGGCGGCAAGCGTCCCAGCTCGACCCAGGGCTTTTCGGGGCCATGGTAGTCCGAGCCGCACGATGCCAGCAGACCGTGTTCGTTGGCCACGGCCGCCATGTGCAGGGTCTCGTCGCGCGTGTGGCTGCCGGACACCACTTCCAGACCGACCCCACCGGCTTCCCGGAACTCGCCCACCAGCGTCTGCAGCTTGCTGCGCGTCAGCCGGTAACGGGCGGGATGGGCGATGACCGCGAGTCCGCCCGCCTGCCCGATCCAGTCCACCACTTCCTCCAGCGTGGCCCACTCCCCGGCCACGTAGCCGGGCTTGCCCTTCACCAGAAAGCGCCGGAACACCTCCCGCAGCGAGGCGGCATGCCCGGCCTCCACCAGGAAGTGGGCAAAATGGGTCCGACTCAGGATCCGGCCGTGACGGAAGCGCTCGGCCCCCTCCAGTGCCCCGCCGATCCCTCGCGCCGCCAGCCGCCGGCCGATCTCGCGGGCCCGCCAGTCTCGGAACCGCTGCAATCGTGCCAGACCTTCCCCCAGCGTCCGGTTGCCCGGATCGACATTCAGTGCCAGCACGTGGATGGTCATGGAGCGCCAGCTCACCGAGATCTCGACGCCGGGGATCAGCTGCAGGCCGCTGCCCTCGGCGGCGGCCTGCGCCTCGGCCACGCCATCGAGCGTATCGTGATCCGTCAGCGCCAGCACATCGACGCCGGCAGAGCGGGCACGCTCGACCAGCCGAGTCGGCGCGAGCGTGCCGTCGGAGGCGGTGGAATGGCTGTGCAGGTCATGGCAACACATCTCGACCATTGTACCGGAGCCGACCGGCGCGTGCGCGCCCTGCGCCGGTGCGCGCGATCCGGTACCATGCGCTGCATGCGTCTTCCCCAGGCCTCGGCAGCCAGCCTTCGCGACGGTCTCAGCGGTCCGCTGCGCGAACTGGTGGACCGCTTCGACGAAACACGTGAGCCGACGGCCGCCGGCCAGGCCTCGCCGCCGCTGATCGAGGAAGCCTTCAACCGGCTGTTCGAGGCCATGGAACAGACCGAGGCCGCCCCGGGGGCCGGCACCGGGAACCTGCCCGCCGGCGACGATGTCACACAACTGGGTGAGTACTCGCTGGAGCTGTTCGATCATGCCATGCAGTGGGCCAACCGCCTGGAACTGGCAGACGTTTTCGAGGAACTTCAGACACATGCTGTCGCCATGGCACGCTGGATCGCAGCCCGTGAAGGACGCATGACGAACCTGGAACCGGTAGTGGACGCGCTGGCACGCTGCGCCAACCAGACGCGCGACCCCGGCGAACTGGTGGCGCTCTATGAGGCCATGAGCGAGACCCTGGATGCCACCGCAGAGGTGATCCGGCGGGATCCGGAAAAGAGCAACCCGGCACGGCCCTGGCGCATTCTGCACCTGAACCGGGCCATCGTCGCCACCCGTACCCACCGCACCGATCTGATGGAACAGGCGTTCGACAGCCTGGTGGAACAGCTTCCGGAAGACGCGCCGGGGTTCTTTGCTCAGGGCATGGAACAGATGGACCTGTTAAACTATCCCTCCCACGTCAGGGACGTGATGAGCCGATATTACCGAAACTGGAGCGTCAACCGCTCGTTGCACTAGGAAGCGGTCTGCCGCCAGAGCGGACATATTACCGATCTCTATCGATGAAATTTCTCTACGACTTCTTTCCCATACTGCTGTTCTTCGTCGCCTACAAGATGTACGACATCTATGTGGCCACGGCGGTCGCGATGGCGGCTGCGGCAGTACAGACCTTCGCCTTCTGGTTCAGGCACCGGCGTTTCGAAAAGATGCACCTGGTCACGCTGGCCCTGCTGCTGGTATTCGGTGGCCTGACCATCTTCCTGCGCGACCCGGTGTTCATCAAGTGGAAGCCCACGGTCATCAACTGGCTGTTCGCGGCCGTGTTCATGGCCAGCAACTGGTTCGGCGACAGGCCGCTGGTGGAGCGCATGATGAGTCATGCCATACAGGCACCACGACCGGTATGGCTGCGCCTCAGCTGGATGTGGATCCTGTTCTTCCTCAGCATCGGCGCACTCAACCTCTATGTCGCCTTCACCTTCAGCGAGGAGACCTGGGTCAACTTCAAGCTGTTCGGCATGCTCGGTATCACCTTTGCCTTCGTGATCGGCCAGGCCTTCTACCTGAGTCGCTACGTCGAGGACCACGTGGCCGAGGCCGAAGCGGAAGAGGACGCCTGAGGATGCTCTATGCCTTCATCAGCGAGGACGTGGCCGGCAGCCTCGAAAAGCGGCTGGCCGCGCGCCCGCAGCACCTGCAGCGACTCCGGCAGCTGCAGGACCAGGGCCGGCTGGTACTGGCCGGCCCCCACCCTGCCATCGACTGCGAGGATCCGGGCGACGACGGTTTCAGCGGCAGCCTGGTGGTGGCGGAATTCGCTTCCCTGGAAGAGGCCCGCGCCTGGGCCGACGAAGACCCCTATGTGAAAGCCGGCGTCTATGCCACTACGCTGGTCAAACCCTTTCGCAAGGTGCTCCCCTGAGATGACTGCAGAGCGCACAACCCTGATCCGTGAACGCCTCCAGGCCGCATTCTCGCCGCAGGCACTCGAAATCATCGACGAGAGTGCCAGACACGCCGGTCACGCCAGCGCCGGTGGCGCCGGGCATTTCGTGGTGGAGATCGTCTCCGATGCCTTCCGTGACAAGACGGCGATCCAGCGTCACCGCCTGGTCTACGAGGCGCTCGGCGACGTCATGCACAGCGAGATTCACGCCTTGAGCATCAAGGCGTCCACCCCTGCCGAGGCAGGACTCTGACACTATCCAACCATAACGCTTAAGGACGGACCATGAAACTTCATCATCTGATTGCCACCTTCGGGCTGGCGCTTGCACTCTCGGCCTGTGACCAGATCCCCCTGAATGGCCAGAACAAGAACGCCTCCGCGGATTCCGGCACCCCGGTCGCCGACAACAGCGAGGTGCTGGCCACGGTCAACGGCACCCCCATTACCGCACAGGTCATCGCCCTCTACCAGGAACAGATGAAGACGCGTCAGCCGGGCGCAAATCCCGATGCCGGCGCCGTGCTGCAGGAAGTCATCAACCTGGAGCTGGCGCGTCAGAAAGGGGTACAGGAAGGACTGGACCGCAAGGCGCGCATCCAGCTGCAGGTCGACCAGCAGCGCCGCGCCGTGGTCGCCATGGCGGCCATCCGCAAACAGCTGGAGACGCACCCGGTGACCGACGAGGAAATCGAGACCCTGTACCAGGAACAGGTACCGCGCGGCAACGAATACAAGGCGCGGCATATCCTGGTCAAGACGGAAGAGGAAGCCAGGAAGCTGATCGGCGAACTCGAGAAGGGAGCCGACTTCTCCAAGCTGGCCAAGGAACATTCCACCGGCCCCTCCGGTGCCAACGGCGGCGATCTCGGCTGGTTCTCACCCAAGCAGATGGTGGCCCCCTTTTCCGAGGCGGTGAGCAAGCTGGAGAAAGGCCAGTATACGAAGGAACCGGTAAAGACCCAGTTCGGCTGGCACGTCATCATCCTTGACGACGTTCGCGAGACCAATCCGCCGGCGCTGGACCAGGTCAAACCGCAACTCAAGGCCTTCCTGGAGAAACAGCGGGTACAGGACTTCATCGCCCAGCTGCGACAGGAAGCGGATATCAAGATCAAGCAACAGCCGCCGGCCGCCGCCCCGGCCCCTCAAGCGAAGGAAGAGGCCGGCGAAGAGGCCAAATAACCTCCGCCCGAGGCAAGCTGAAAAAAAGGGCAGACCCTGGCGGGTCTGCCCTTTTTTCATGCCAGGGGCGGCCGTCAGGAAGCTGCGTAGCTTGCCATCGCCGCCTCGACCGCCACCCCGCCTTCGATCGGCGCCCCGATATCGGACAGCACCGCATCCAGTGCGCCCAGGCACAGCAGCACGTTGCGGCGGTTGCTGGCGTAGCCCATCAACCCGATCCGCCAGATGCGACCCGCCATGGGGCCGAGACCGGCACCGATCTCCAGATCGTATTCCTGCAGCAGACGCGCGCGTACCGCGGCATCGTCGACGCCCTCCGGGATGGCCACCGAATTGAGTTGTGGCAGGCGCTCGTTTTCGTTCACCACGAAGGACAGACCCATCGCCTCGATACCGGCGCGCAGTGCCAGGTGGTTGTCGCGGTGACGCTGCCAGGCGTGTTCGATCCCCTCTTCCTGCAATATCACCAGCGCCTCGTGCAGGCCATAGAGGGCATTGATCGGCGCGGTGTGGTGATAGCTGCGGCGGGCGCCTCCGCCCCAGTAGCCGAGCACCAGGTTCAGATCCATGAACCAGCTCTGCACCTGGCTGCTGCGCTGCTTCACCACCTCGACGGCGCGCTCGCTGAAGGTCAGCGGTGACAGACCGGGGGTACAGGAAAGGCACTTCTGGGTACCGGAATAGACCGCGTCCAGCCCCCACTCCGACACCTTCAGCGGCGAACCGCCCAGCGAGGTGACGGTATCGGCAATCACCAGGCAGTCGTGGCGGTGGGCGAGTTCGGCCAGCGTCTGGGCATCCGAGATCGCCCCGGTGGAGGTCTCGGCGTGCACGAAAGCCACCAGCTTCACATCCGGATGTGCCTTCAGCGCGTCTTCGAGCTTGTGCGGATCCACCGCCCGGCCCCACTCGTCCTCCACCATGACGGGCACACCGCCGCAGCGTTCGACGTTCTCCTTCATGCGGCCGCCGAACACGCCGTTCCGGCACACGATCACCTTGTCCCCCGGTTCCACCAGGTTCACGAAACAGGTCTCCATCCCCGCCGAGCCCGGCGCGGAGACCGGCATGGTCAGTTCGTGATCGGTCTGAAAGGCATAACGCAGCAACACCTTCATCTCTTCCATCATGGTGACGAAGGCGGGATCGAGGTGACCGATGGTGGGCCGCGACATGGCCTCGAGGATGCGCGGATTGACGTCCGAGGGTCCCGGACCCATGAGGGTACGCACCGGGGGGTGAAAGGAACTGTGTATCATGATGACCTTCCCGTCGAAAAAAGGTCCGGCGAGTGTAGCACGCGGCCGCGAGCCGAAATCCCCAGCAAGCATCGCGGAAATAGCGGCTGCCTCCTCCCCGGCAAGCTGCTGCCGGAACCCCCTTAGTGCTCTGCGCGGTTGTCGAACAGGTGGCAACGCACCTCGTGACCGGCTGACAGCCAGGTCCGCTGCGGGTAGCTCTTGCGGCACAGATCGCCGGCCTGCGGACAACGCGGGTGGAAGTGACAACCGCTCGGTGGATTCGAAGGTGACGGCAGGTCACCCTCGAGCCGGATCACCTGGCGTTCCCCGTCGTCGCTGATGACCGGCACGGCCGACAGCAGCGCACGCGTGTAGGGATGCGCCGGCGTATCCAGCACCTCGTTCACGGAACCGGCCTCGACGATACGCCCCAGGTACATGACCGCCACCCGCTCGGCGAGATAGGACACCACCGACAGGTCGTGGGTGATGAACAGGTAGGACAGCCCCATGTCCGCCTGCAGGTCCTGCAACAGATTGAGGATCTGCGCCTGCACCGAAACGTCGAGGGCACTGGTGGGCTCGTCACAGACGATCAGTTTCGGATTCACCGCCAGCGCGCGGGCGATACAGATGCGCTGCCGCTGGCCGCCGGAGAACTCGTGCGGGTAGCGCTGCCGCTGTTCCGGACGCAGACCGACCTGCTGCAACAGTTCCTCCACCCGCCGGCGCCGCTCGGCCGCCCGACCACCGATACGCTGGGCGACCATGCCCTCCTCGATGATGTCGCCCACGTTCATGCGCGGATTCATGGAGGAGAAGGGATCCTGGAAGATGATCTGGAAATCCGAGCGCCGTCGCCGCAGTGCCTCACCGCGAAGCCGGGTAAGCTCCTCGCCCTCGAAACGCACCTGCCCGCCGGTGGGTCTGAGCAGCTGCAGGATGCCCTTGCCTACCGTGGTCTTGCCACAACCCGACTCCCCCACCAGCGCCAGCGTCTGGCCCTGCGGAATCGACAGGCTGACGCCGTCGACGGCGCGCACGTGGCCGACCACGCGCTTGAACAGTCCCCGGTGGATGGGGAAATGAACCTTGAGGTCTTCCACTTCCAGCAACGGCGCCGGCGCCCCGGCCGGCGCACGCCGACGCTGTTCACCTTCGGCCGGCGGCACTTCCGCCGACGGTTCCAGCGCCGGGTCCGCCAGGTGGCAGCGCACCCCCTGCTCCGGGCCGGTGGCAAACCAGGCCGGGCGCCGCTCCCGGCACAGCTCCCAGGCGCGATCGCAACGCTCTGCAAAACGGCAACCGCGAAACTCCCGGTTCAGCGGCGGCACCGTACCGGGGATCACCGTCAGCCGCTGCTCGCGCTTGCTGCTGTCCGGCAGGGCCGCAAACAGCTTGCGGCTGTAGGGATGCTGCGACCGGCCGAAGAACACCGACCGCGGCGCCTGCTCCACCAGCTCGCCGGCATACATCACCGCCACCCGGTCGGCCATCTCCGATACCACGCCGAGGTCGTGAGTGATCAGCAGCACTGCCATGCCGTGCTTGTGCTGCAGACTGCGGATCAGGTCCAGCACCTGCGCCTGTATGGTCACGTCCAGCGCCGTGGTCGGCTCGTCGGCGATCAGCAGGTCCGGTTCGCCGGCGAGTGCGATGGCGATCATCACGCGCTGTTTCATGCCGCCCGACAACTGGTGCGGATACTCGCCATAACGGCGTGCCGCATCGGGTATGCCGACGTCCTCCAGCAATTCCAGCACCCGCCGGCGGGCCGCGTTGCCACGCAGCCCCCTGTGCTGTTCCAGGCTCTCGGCGATCTGGGCGCCGATGGTCATGACCGGGTTGAGCGAGGTCATCGGCTCCTGGAAGATCATGGCGATGCGCCCGCCACGCACGGCGCGCATGCCGCGTTCGGTGCGTGCCAGCAGTTCGTCGCCGTCCAGTTTCACCGACCCGCCGACGATGTCGCCGCCGGGCTGGGGCAGCAGGCGCAGCAGCGCCAGCGCCGTCATCGACTTGCCACAGCCGGACTCGCCCAGCAGGGCGAAGGTCTCGCCGCGACGGATGCGGAAACTCACCCCGTCCACGGGGCGCACCGCGCCGGCACCGGCGCCGATGCGCACGCGCAGTTCCTCGACCTCCAGCAAGGCCCGTTCAGCGTTCATCGTTGCGCCCTCAGCCGTGGATCGAAGGCGTCCCGCACCGCATCCGAGAACAGGTTGGCCGCCAGCACCAGGGTGAACATGAAGGCGAAGGCCGCCAGCAGCGACCACCACACCATGGGTTCGCGTGCCATCTCCAGGCGCGCGCGGTTGATCATGTTGCCCCAGCTCATGGTGGTCGGATCGACGCCCACACCGACATAGGAGAGCACCGCCTCGGCCAGCACCAGGCCGGAGAAATCGAGCACCACGGCGATCAGGACCAGGTGCAGCAGGTTCGGCAGCAGGTGGCGCACCATGATGGTGAAGCGGCCGACGCCGAAGGCATCGGCCGCCTGCACGTAGTCCAGTTCGCGCAACTTCAGGGTCTCGCCGCGCAGCAGCCGGCACAGGCCGGTCCAGCTGGTGATGCCGAGGATCAGGCACAGGAACAGCAGCCGCAGGTCGGCGCGTTCCGCCATGGTCTCGAACATCTCCGGGTGGTTCGACATGTAGACCTGCATCATCAGTACCGCCGCCGCGATCAACAGCACGCCGGGAATGGAATTGAGCGTGGTATACAGGTACTGGATGACGTCGTCCACCCAGCCGCGGAAGTAGCCCGCCATCATGCCGAGGAAAACGGCGAAGGGCAGCATCACCAGGGTGGTGAGGGTACCGATCACCAGGCCGGTGCGGATACTCTTGATGCTCTGATAGAGCACGTCCTGGCCGACCTTGTCGGTCCCCAGCATGTGATACCAGGCCGACAGGTTGGCGATCAGGGCGATCAGCAGCAGGAACAGGCCCACGAAGGCCAGCGCCGTGCGCCAGGGCACCACCGATCCGCCCGCCAGCACGCGGCGCAGCGCCACCAGCGGGGAACAGCGCCAGCGGCGCGCCAGCAGCAGCGCGAGGATGGCGGTGAGCAGCAGCAGCACCGCCCCGGCCTGCCCCAGCGCGCGCAGGCTGCGTTGGCGAATGTCGGCGCCCTTCTCGCTGGCCGGATCGGCCAGGTGGGCGCCGCCGTAACGCAGGCGCGGATAGTCGCGCGTCTGGCGCCCGTCGGCATCGATGATCGCCTCCTTGGTATACAGGTGGGTGGCGAAGGGGGCCGAGTAGGTCTTCTCCTCCTGGGTCCGCATGGGTCCCAGCAGCTCGTCCAGCAGGCTCAGCACCTCGCCCGAATACTGCACCTGCTGCTGCCCGTCCTGCTGCGGCAGCACCTTGCGGAAGTGCAGCGAATCCAGCAGGCCGGTGGCGGTATAGAACAGCAGCACCACCAGCGAGGCCACGGCAATGCGGCTGCGCACCACCTCGCGCCAGGGCGCGCGCAGGTGCTCGCGGCCGCGCGCATAGAAGGCGAACAGCACCACCACCACGACCAGCAGGTAGACCAGGGCATCGGTCCACAGGATCACCGGCTGGATCATGACAGCCGTATCCTCGGGTCGACCAGCGTATAGGAGATATCGGTCAGCAGCAGGCCGAGGATGTAGAGCACCGATCCCAGGAACACCATGGCGCGCACGATGGCGAAGTCCTGGTTCTGGATCGCCTCGATGGTATAGCTGCCGAGGCCGGGGATGCCGAAGAAGGACTCGAGGATGAGGTTGCCCATGAACAGCGTCGGCAGCACCACCACCACGCCGGTGAGGATCGGCACCAGGGCATTCTTGAGCACGTGGCGGAACAGCAGGCGCGTCTCCGGCAGCCCCTTGGCGCGCGCCGTGCGCACATAGTCGCGGTTGATCTCCTCGAGGAAGATGCTGCGGTACCAGCGGCTGCTGGAGCCGATGCCGGCGAACACGCCGATGGCCACCGGCAGCAGCACGAAGCGCCACGCCAGCCAGCCGGGCTCGTACCCGGATACCGGCACCAGGTGCAGCAGCTTGCTGAACAGGTACTGGCCGCCGATGATGTAGAACAGGCCCGAGATCGACATCAGCACCACGCACAGCACCACTCCGGACAGATCCAGGTAGCTGCCGCGGAAGAAGGCCAGCAGCATGGCAAAGCTGATATACACCAGCAGACCGAGCAGCAGCACCGGCACGGCGATGGCGAGACTGGGCCACATGCGCTGGCCGATATCCGCGCCGATATCACGCCCGGAGTCCGAGGCACCGAAATCGAAGGCGAACAGGCGCACCGACTTGTCGAAGAAGATGGTGTCGGTGAGCATCCCCGCCCCGCTCGCCTCCGCGTTGTACAGCAAGGGCTTGTCGTAACCGCGCTCGGCCTTCCATTTCTGCACCGCCTCCGGCGTCACCCGCTTCATGCCCAGGTGCATGCGCGCCATGTCGTCCGGCGTGTTGACCACGAAGAACAGCACGAAGGTGATCAGGTTGACACCGATCAGGATGGGGATCGCGTAGAGCGCGCGGCGTACCACGTAGGCGAACATCAGCCGGCCTCCGTGCGAATGCGCCGGTTCTCGCGCCGCCGGTAGGCGATCACGGCCGGCAGGATGGCGACCACCAGCAGCAGTGCCAGCAGACCGAGCGGCCACAGGATCGGACGGTTCCACTCGCGCCGTTTCTGCTCGCGCAACAGCGGATCGATGCGCCGGTACTTGAGGGTGTTGTTGGCCATCAGGTTGGGCTTGGCGTTGTGATACCAGCCATGGTAAAGCACGAACTGCTTGGGGAAGAAGCCGAATACCCAGGGGGCGTCGCGGCGCAGGATCTCCACCATGCGATCGATGACCCGCTGGCGCTCCGGGCCATTGTCCATGTTGCTCATGCGTTCGAACAGGCGGTCGAACTCGGGATTGGCGTAGTTGGCCGCGTTCTCGCCCTGGTGCTCCACCTTGCCGTTGCGCCCGTAGAGCAGGAACAGGAAATTCTCCGGATCGGGGTAGTCGGCGTTCCATCCCCACTGGAAGATCTGCGCCGTGCCCTTGAGCATCTTGTCCTGGAAGCGGTTGTAGTCGGTATTGCGGATCTGCAGCTGGATGTCGAGCTTGGCGAACTGCTTGCGGATCCAGTTGAGGCGCGCCGAGTCGTCGGGCCCGCCACCGGTGGTGTCCAGGTAGAGTACCAGCGGCTTGCCGCTCTCCAGGTCGCGTCCGTCCGGGTAACCGGCCTCGGCCAGCAGCCGGCGCGCCTCGCTGATCGGCTTGCGCCGCGGCCCCTGCGGCGTCCAGTCGTAGACGTAGGGATCGATGCCCGCGCGCCCGCCGACGTAGCCGAAGATGCCGGGCGGCAGCGGCCCCTGCGCCGGGATGCCGCGGCCGTTGGCGAAGATGGAGATGTATTCCTCGTAGTCCATGGCGATGGAGATCGCCCGGCGCAACAGCCGCGCGCGTTTGCTGTACCCCCCCACCACCGGATCGAGCATGTTGAAGCCGGTATAGAAGATGGAAGCGGAGACCGCCGTGTTGAGGCGGATGCCCTTCTTCTGCAGCTGGGGCGTCAGCGAGATATCGCCGGCCGAGCCGATCTGCACCGCCTGGTCGAAGCTGTCGGAATTGACCCCGGAGGAATCGTAGTAACCCTGCAGGAACTTGTTCCAGTAGGGAATGGCCTCCTTCTCCAGGCTGTAGATCACCGTGTCGATCATCGGCAGCTCGCGGCCGGCATCGTCCAGGTAGCCGGCCGCGGCGTCGCCCGGCTCACCCTCGGAGGGGTAGCGTTCACCGTGAAAGTTCGGGTTGCGCTGCAGCACCATCTGGCGGTTGGGATTGTTGACCGTGAGCATGTAGGGGCCGGTCCCCAGCGGATACCAGTCCAGGGTGATGTTCTTCTCCTTCATCCCCGGCTGGGTGTAGAAGGCATCCGCCTCCCAGGGCACCGGCGAGAAGAAGGGCATCGCCAGCCAGTACAGGAACTGCGGATACTTGCCGCGGATGCGGATACGGTAACGATAGCGATCGAGCACCTCCACACCCTCGAGGGGATAGTCGTCGAGCCTGAGCAGTACCGGTCCCGACTGCCGCGCCGCCCGTTCCTCGTAGGCTTCCCTGAGCGTGGCGGCATAGTCGCGCAGCCCGAGGATGTAGTCCGACATCAGGCCGAAGATGGGCGAATGCAGCGTCGGGTAGGCGAGGCGCTTGATCTGGTAGACGTAGTCGGCAGCCACCAGTTCGCGCGTGCCGCTGCGGGGAAAGTCCGCCAGGCTGTCGATGTCCTCGAGTGCCTCCGCGTCCAGGTGGTGATAGAGGTAGTGCCCCTGCGCGTCCTTCGCCAGCGCCGGGTGCGGCTGGTAGAGGATACCCTTGCGGATCTCGATGTCGTAGACGCTGACGGCGATGTCCTTCGCGTCGGCATCGTCCGCCAGGCGGTTTCCCTCGGCGTCCAGATACCAGGGTTTCGGCATGCCGGTCGCCGTCAGCGGCACCAGCCGGTAGGGACGCTCGAGGAAATGGTACTGCAGCGGCGGTTCGTAGATCTGGCCGGTGAACACCACCTCGTTGGAGCTGTAGGACTGCGCCGGATCCAGGTGGTTGGGACGTTCGCCGAAGGAGGAGTAGAGGATGTTCTTCCCCGCCTGTCCGGGTGGGTAGGGACTGTTCCAGGGCTGCTCGCCACAGGCCGCGAGCAGGGCCAACACCAGCGCCGGGACGAGCCACTGCAGAAGCCGGAGAATGTGTTTCGACAGCGGTTGGCGGGCGTGCATGAGCCTGCATTATAGAGACGCCACAGGGCCTTTCACAGGACTTCCCGTCGCCGCTGTTTTCCGGTACCTTAGCGCCAACCGGTCAGCCAACAGGGGTCAGACACCGTCATGGGATTTCTAAGCGGCAAACGTGCGCTCATCGTGGGACTCGCCAGCAACCGCTCCATCGCCTGGGGAATCGCAAAGGCCATGCAGCGTGAAGGGGCGGAACTCGCCTTCACCTACCAGAACGACAAGCTGCGCGACCGGGTGGAGAAGATGGCCGGCGAGTGCGGCACCGAGATCATCGTGCCCTGTGACGTGTCCAACGACGAGGAGATCGACGCCGTATTCGACCACCTCGACGACTACTGGGACCACCTCGACATCATCGTTCATTCGGTGGCCTTTGCACCGCGCACCGAACTGGAGGGTGACTACCTGGAATCGGTCAGCCGCGAGGGTTTCCGCGTCGCCCACGAGATCAGCTCCTACAGCTTCTCCGCGCTGGCCAAGGCCGGTTGCCGCATGATGGAGGGACGCGATGGCGCGCTGCTGACGCTGAGCTACTACGGCGCCGAGAAGGCCATGCCCAACTACAACGTCATGGGGCTGGCCAAGGCCAGCCTGGAGGCCAACGTGCGCTACATGGCCCAGAGCCTGGGTCCGGACGGCATCCGCGTCAACGCCATCTCCGCCGGCCCCATCCGCACCCTGGCCGCTTCCGGCATCAGCAACTTCCGCAAGATGCTGGATCTCATGGAGCGTGCCGCGCCGCTGCGCCGCAACGTCACCATCGACGAGGTCGGCAATGCCGCCGCCTTCCTGTGCTCGGACCTCGCCTCCGGCATCACCGGGGAGGTCACCTACGTGGACGCCGGCTACAACACCACCGGCATGCCGCCGCTGGACGACTGAGTCCGGCGCGGCAGTACCGGCACCGGCTCAGCCCCGCAGCACCCCCTGCTCGCCCTCGCTGCGGGCGATCAGCACCGCCCCCACCGAGTCGCTGAACACGTTGACCGAGGTACGGAACATGTCCAGGATGCGATCCACCGCCAGTATCATGCCGATGGCCTCGGCCGGCAGCCCGACGGCCGCCAGGATGATGGTGATGGCGACCAGGCTGGCAGCCGGGATACCGGCCACCCCGATGGAGGTCAGCAGCGCCACCAGCACGATGGTGAACTGGGATACCAGACTCAGTTCCAGCCCGTAGGCCTGGGCAATGAACATGGCCGCCACGCACTCATACAGCGCGGTGCCGTCCATGTTGACGGTGGCGCCCAGCGGCAGCACGAAACTGGCGGTGCGGTTGGACACCCCGGCATTGTCGCGCACGCATTCCATGGTCAGCGGCAGCGTCGCTGAGGAGGAAGCCGTGGAAAAGGCCGTCAGCAGCGCCGGCAGCATGGCCCGGTAGTGCGCCAGCGGATTCACCCGCGCGAACAGGTACAGCAGCAGCGGCAGGGTGATGAGCGCATGTACCGCCAGCGCCAGCATCACGCTGAGGGTGAAGCTGCCCAGCGACACCGCCACGGCGTTGAGCTGCTCTGCCCCGATGCCGGCGATGGTCTTGGCCACCAGCCCGAACACCCCCAGCGGTGCAAACTTCATGATCAGCTCCGTCATGCCCATCATGACGTCCGCCACCCCCTGCCAGAAACGCCCGAGCAGGCTGCCGCTGTCGCGGTCGATCCGCGTCATGAAATAACCGAACAGCAGGCTGAAGAAGATCAGGCCCAGCATCTGCCCGTCGGCCGCCGCGGCAACCACGTTGGGAGGCACCATGCTGAGAAACACGTCGGTGAGATCGGAAGCCGTCCGCCCCTGTACCTTCTGTGCCACCTGGGCTGCCGCAGCCGGATCGAGACCGACAATCGCCCTGGCCGGCTCGCCGTCGACGAGACCGGGGTCGATGAGATTGACGAACAACAGACCGGTGAGAATCGCCAGCAGGCTGGTGGTCATGTAGAACAGGATGGTCTTGCCGCCGAGGCGTCCGAGACCGCTGGTCCCTCCCATCCCGGATACACCACTGATGATGGAAGCCACGATCAGCGGCACGATGATCATCTTCAGGGCATTCATGAACAGCGTACCCAGGAAGGCATAGACCGGGTACATGTGAATACCGAGCCACTCGCCGTCGACGCCGCTCAGACGTCCCGCGATCACGGCCAGCACCAGCGCAATGAGAATCTGCCAGTGGAGCTTGAGCTTCATCCGGTCGATGCCCGAGACATTCAGCCAGCGATGCCGCTACGCCCGGCGGCGGGCGCGGTCATTCCTGCTCCTCGGGAATCTCGATGACGGCACGCCGACGCAGATCCTCGATCAGGACCGCGGCCATGAGCTGGCTGCGCATGCTCTCGTAGCCCTTGCGAAGTCCGGTGCGCTGTTCCTCGGACATCTTTCCGGGATCGCCATCGTGCACCCCGCTGAGCTGCACCAGCGCATAGTCGCCGCTGGCGAGCACGAAACCGGCATCGACGGGAGCGCCGTCCTTTGGCCGCGGCAGCTTGAAGACCCGCGCCAGCACCTCTCGATCGTACTCGGAGGCAGAGCGGGCCGCGTTGGCAGCCTCGACCAGCGGATAGTCGTCGTTGGCGGCCTTGAGATCCTTGAGCGGAGTGCCGCTCCTGAGTTTCTCCAGCAGGGACTCACCGGTGGCGCGCGCCTGCTGGCGCGCCTTCTGCTGTTTCAGCATGGCCGCGATACGGTCCTTGACTTCGGCCAGCGGCGCCGGATGCGCCGGCTCGCGTTCTTCCACCCGCGCCACGATGACGTCGTTCGGCCCCACCTCGATGGGCTCGCTGTTGTTGCCGCCCTCCAGCACATCCTCGCTGAATACCGCGGCCATCAGCGCCGGATACTGGCCGATGCCGGGACCGCCTTTCTCGCTCACCCAGTCACTGGTCTGGATCTTCAATCCCAGGGCGTCGGCAGCAGCGTCCAGTGAACCGGGATTCTCGTAGCTGGTGTCGGTCAGCTTCTCCAGCTGTTCGTAGAACAGGTCGTCCACCTCGCGCTTCTGGAGTTCAGCCGTCAACTCCTTGCGCACCTCGTCCAGGGACGGCATGCCACCTGCCCGGATATCCGTCAGCTGGATGATATGAAAACCGAACTGGGTACGAACGGGACCGGCGATACCGCCCTTCTCGAGAGCGAACACCGCCTTGTCGAATTCCGGAACCATGGCGCCACGAGCAAAGAAACCGAGATCTCCGCCCCTCGAAGCCGAACCCGGATCGTCGGAGTGTTCCTTCGCCAGTTTGGCAAAATCGGCCCCCTTCCTGATCTGCTGCAGCAGGTCTTCCGCTTCCTTGCGCGCTTTCCCGACCGTCGCATCGTCGGCATCGGCGGGCACCTGGATCAGGATGTGGCGCGCTCTTCGCTGCTCCTTGCGGGCCAGGGATTCCTTCTTCTCCTCGTAGTAGGCACGCAACGCCTCCTCGTCCACCTCGATACCGGAAGCAAGCTGGTCGCCCGTCAGTCGCAGGTAAGACAGGCGCACCTTCTCCGGCACCATGAACTCGTCGGTGTGCTCATCGTAGTAGGCCTTGATTTCGTCGTCGGTGACCTTGATCCCCTTCTCAAGGGGTTTGGCCGGCACCAGCAGGTAGGCAAAATCGCGTTTCTGTTCCTGCAGGCGGTAGGCTTCTTCCAGTTCCCGGGGCGTCACGAACGCCGTCTGTGTTACCCCGTCGACCAGTTGTTGTGCCTGCAACAGACGCCGCATCTGTTCCTCGTAACCCGCTGGCCGCCTCCCCTGCTGGTAAAGAAGTCGCTGGTAACGCTCCTTCGAAAAACTGCCACCCTCCTGAAAACGGGGATTCGACTGGATGGCCGCCGCGAGATACTGGTCACTGATCACCATGCCGGCCTCCTGTGCCGCCTGTCGCAGCAGGGTCCGCTCTATCAGGGTATCCAGCGCTCTCTTCTTGACGAGTTTTTCATCAATGAGCGCGGGATTGTAGGCGTCACCAAGCATCTGCTGCAGCTGTGCCAGCTGCTCCTGGTACGCCAGTTGTAACTCCCGCGGCGTTATCTCGACGTCGTTGACCTTGGCTGCATACGCACGCCCCTTGTCATGAAGATAGGAACTCAGGCCGAACAATGCAAAGGTGATAATGATCAGGCCCATGATGATCCAGCCCAGCCAGCCCATGGCCCGATCGCGTATTGCTTGCAACATGTTGGTTCTCGCGTTTCGTCTCTATGATGGCGGAGTACGGATTTTATCGCACCCCTGAAAAACAAAACGGGCGTCCGCGAGGGACGCCCGTTCTCTCAGATGGCGGAGTGGACGGGACTCGAACCCGCGACCCCCGGCGTGACAGGCCGGTATTCTAACCAGCTGAACTACCACTCCAAAACCTTGGTGGGTGCTGAGGGGATCGAACCCCCGACATTCGCCTTGTAAGGGCGACGCTCTCCCAG
>DROT01000019.1 GCA_011321775.1 Gammaproteobacteria bacterium
ACCCTTGCGGCTCATCAATATCATGACCGGTTCCGAGCAGGTTCTTGTCTCGCAAATACTGGCGCAATTGTTCCTTGGACATGACCGGCTCCACCGAAGAGTTGTATGGCCTGTCAATCCCTTGTTCAGAGCAGCCGTCGTATTCGTATTCGATATCCTCATAAACCGAACGGAATGCGGGAACGACCACAAAATAGCGATCCAGTTCGATGGTGCGTCGGGTCTCCTCATCATTCATGAGTTCCTCATAAAGCTTCTCACCCGCCTTGCTCCCGATCACAGTTACGGAGATATCCTCGCTGCGATGCCCGAAACGCGGCGCGACTTCCTCAATCATCACCTCGGCCAGATCCTTTATTCCCGCAACAGCCATCTTGGTAACAAAGACTTCTCCTCCCTTGGCAAGGAATACGGTATCCAGAACCAGGCGCACGGCATCCTCCAGGGTCATGATAAAACGCGTCATTGCTGGATCCGTCAGTGTCACCGGACCACCGGCCCGGATCTGCTTGAGGAACAGTGGAATTACCGAACCGCGAGAACCAAGCACATTCCCGAATCGTGTCGAGGCGAATACCGGCGATGCACCACGCCGATGAGCGTTTGCAGCAGTCATCAAGCGCTCCCCCATCAGCTTCGAGGTGCCCATCACGTTGGTGGGGTTAACCGCCTTGTCGGAAGATGTGAACAGAACCCGTTCCACCCCGTTTGCCAGCGCGGCATCGATGATGTTCTGGGCACCAAGAATATTGGATAACACCGCATCCCGGGGAGTTCTCTCACACAGGATTACATGTTTCAATGCGGCCGCATGCAGCACAATGTCCACATCGCGCATCTTTCGCATCAACTTGTCCCGATCCCGGATGTCCCCCAGATAAAGAAATACCCTGTCATTTCCTGCATAGGCCTGGTCAAGAAAGAACAACTCGCTTTCATTGTTATCTATGCCAATGACTTCCCGTGGCTGCAGCTGGATCACCTGCCGCAACAACTCCTCGCCCACGGTGCCGCAAACGCCGGTGATAAGGACGCGTTTTCCCTGCCAGTCTTTTCTGGAACCCATAAATCCAGCTCTCTATCGACACATTTCTATCAGCCACGACCCGGCCGTGGATGGCCTGCATCAGACCGTTCCGCCACCGCCCCGCACCATTGATTCAGAGATCGAAACCCATCCTCGACAACAGGGGTCGAGACAACGACCGTCATCATATTCACTTTCGATGACAAGCTGGCTGCCCCGACATTACAGGCGGTATTACTCTTTCACTCTGACCGCAAAAATCAGAAACAGGCCGACGACTGAACCAAGCGTCGCCGCAAGCAGGAGCATCACTCCCGGCCTTGGCCTGCTCGGACTGAATGGTCGCCTTGCCGGAGCATCGATACTGACGGCAGACAAGGAGTCTATATCTATCGAGATACCCTCAAGATATGCAAGCTTTTCCTGCAGGTCGCGAATACCGTGTACAAACGGCTCGTCAGACTTGCGTGCCTGTAACACCTGAATCTCTGTTTCCAGCGCATCCGCCCCACGCATATACAGCGGTATCTGCGCTGTATTGATGGCCAGCCCCGAACTTGTTTTTCCGGTGATCGCCGGAAACAGGGAAGTACCACGAATCCCCAGTGACTCCGCAACCTGCCGTGCTTCCTCCAGTTTTGTTATCCTGTCCAGTCTTCGACGCTCCGCGAGCTTGAGCCTGCTCTGTATCTGGCGCTGTATCGCGGAAATCCTCGAATGAATGGCCGAATTCAGATCCTTGTAAAGCGCTTCCACGGTCCGACGATTGGCGAAAGCGATGAAATCATTCAGCCAGCTCGCCGCCAGTTCCGGATCCTGGGCACTGAAGCTGGCGCGAACCAGCAAAGCACCCTCGGGGTCTTCATCGATCTTGAGCCTGCTGTTGAAGTCCTTTTCGAAAACCGCATCAGCGATGATATCCTTCTGTGCCCCCTTCGGAACATAGTGATCCAGCAGATGCCTGCGCCCAAAAAATTCCCGACGCAGACCCTGTGATCTTGCATTCTCCAGAAACGCCTGGAAAACGGTTTCCGGCGTGTAGCGCTTGCTACTGTTATCCTCGTTGTCTCCATACACCACCAGAAGTCCCTGGATATCCTGTGGTCTCGGCGGTAACAGGTAACTCACAGCTCTGTAGCTCGGTTCGGCAAAATAGAGATATGCGGCGGTCATCAACAGTGCCACGGCCACGGTGCCCACAAGCACCATCCAGCGACGAGCGATCACCCTCCAGAAATCGGCGAGGCTCAGTTCATCTCGTGCACCTTGTCCTGTCGACACCACATAGACCGGCATGGCATGCACGACAGAATCCTTGTCGCATGGTTCGGTATGCGTATCGATTTCCGACATTGAAGAGGATTCTCGACGGCCTTTCATCGTCACCGATGCCGAGAGCTGCCGGGAGTGCGAAGACCGGGAATGAAGCTTCGCGAGGTTGACCGATACGGCGTCTCGCCCGAGATACTGACGGGCTCGCCGTCAACCGATACGGTCATAGTCATCCTCAAACCGAACAATATCGTCCTCCCCCAGGTAACTCCCCGACTGCACCTCGATGATCTCGAGCGGTATGGTCCCGGGATTTTCCAGCCGGTGGTTGGTACCGATGGGAATATAGGTGGACTCGTTTTCCGAAAGCATGAAGGTCTCGTCGCCCCGGGTGACCTTTGCGGTACCGGAGACCACGATCCAGTGTTCTGCGCGGTGGTGGTGCATCTGCAGCGACAGCTTGGCGCCGGGCTTTACGGTCAGGCGTTTCACCTGGTAGCGGGTACCCTGGTCGATGCCCTCGTAGTCGCCCCACGGACGATAGACGCGGCGGTGAAAGCGGTATTCGTCACGGTTCTTTTCCTTGAGCCTGGAGACGATGGCCTTGACGTCCTGGCTGCGGTGGCGATCCGCGACCAGCACCGCGTCTGCGGTCTCGACCACCACGATGTCCCTGACACCGACGGCGGCGATACAACGCTCATCCGCCATGAACAGGGAGTCGCGGCTGTCGTGCAACAGCACGTCGCCACGAACGACGTTGCCTTCGTCATCCTGCTCGGAGACTTCCCAGATGGAGAGCCAGGAACCGACGTCCGACCAGTCGGCCGCCAGCGGCACGACCGCGGCTCGATCGGTCTTTTCCATGACCGCATAGTCGATGGAATCGGACGGGCTGGCGAGAAAGGCGTCACGCTCGACGCGCACGAAGTCGCTGTCGCGGCTGCCGCCTTCAAAGGCCTTTCGGCAGGCCGCGAGCATCGCCGGCTGGTAACGGCCGATCTCTTCCAGCCAGCGGTCGGCGCGAAGTACGAAAATGCCGCTGTTCCAGTAGTAGTCGCCGGCGTCCACGTAGGACTGTGCCGTGGCGGCATCCGGTTTCTCGACAAAGCGGTCGACCCGGAAGCTGCCACTGCCCTCGATCTCCGCCCCGCGACGGATATAGCCATAGCCGGTCTCGGGCTTGAGCGGCCGGATGCCGAAGGTGACCAGGTAACCGTCCGCGGCCAGCTCACCGGCCCGCTTGACGGCCTCGGTGAACAGGGCCTGATCGGTGATGACGTGGTCTGCCGGCATCACCACCATCAGCGCATCGGCCTCCTTGTCGGCGAGGTACAGGGCGGCGATGGTCAGCGCCGGCGCGGTATTGCGACCCTCGGGCTCCAGCATGATGGCTTCCGGCGTCTTGCCCAGTTCCCGCACCTGTTCGGCCACCAGGAAACGGTGTTCCTCGTTGCAGACGAAGACGGGGTTGCCGACCTGCTCGATGGCATCGAGCCGCCTGGCGGTATCCTGCAGCAGGGTATGCTCGCCGAAGATCGGCAATAGTGGCTTGGGGTAGAACTCGCGCGAAATCGGCCACAAGCGGCTGCCGGCGCCGCCGGTCAGGATTACGGGGTAATAATGCATGCAGAATGGCCGCCGGGGTTGGTTTTTCGGGTTTCTCGAGTCAGCCGCGAACCATACCCAGATTCTTCTGCTCCGTCAATCACTGGCCATTCGGATACCTGGTCGCATCTCTATGTTTTTATTGTTTTTTACCGCTGCTTCCCGCTCATGCCGTCTTGTGGGGATGTGGCAACTGGTTTGTGCCATGCGCGGGGGCCTCGGCGGCCCAGGCATTACGGACGGCGGTTCGCGAAGGATGGATCCGGGCTGGCGAGTTCGCCCGGCAGCTTGGCCGTATCCAGTGCCATGGGGGTAATGGCGTACGCGCGTACCCGGTTATAGACATCGATCAACATCGGCGTGTAATCCCTGGCCAGCAGCAGGTCGCCGGCGAAGGTTTCCGGATCTTCCATATACTCGTGTATCAGCCGGTTACGCAGGGCCCGCGCCGTGAGCCATTGTTCCACGTCGTCGAGCACCCCCAATCGCTCGGCGCGGTTGAGGGTTTCGATCTGGCTGGCGGGTTTCTCGGCCAGGGCAATGAGCCAGCGCGGCAAGAGCTTGTCTGCGATCGTGTCCTGCATGCGCCCGAAGCGGGAAACGAATGCCTCCAGCCGTTCCGCAAGCTCGGGCTGGCCGTCGAGGGACTCCACCCAGCTCCTGTCGATATGCCCCTGACCGAAGAGACGCTGCCAGCTGTACAACAGGTGTTTGCCTTCACGATGGACGATATCCAGCGTGCGGAGGAACCGCTCGGCCTGCGAGTCCGGCCGGTTCATAGTCTGACCCCGCTGCTCAGTGCTTCTTCATGTACGGGCAGCCGCCTGGTATCCGGATCCAGCACCAGGACATCGATGGGCTGGTCCCCCAGACGCATCTGAAGACGCGCGACGAGCTTCAGTGCCTTGCGCTGGCGATCCGCATCCGGCGAATCGAGCTGGACGAGAAGATCGATATCGCCACCTCTGGCGGTATCGTCAGTTCTGGAGCCGAACAGGATCACCCTCGCATCGGGACCGAATATCTCCTCGACGGTGTCGCGAATGATCGTTTGCGCTTGTTGGGACAGACGCATGATAGGTATTTCCTTCTGCTGCGATCGCCTGAGTCCAAGAGCCGCCCAAGGCTCTGTCCGCTCCTGGATCCGGGAGGCCGGTCTCGGTATGACTCACTCCCATCGAGCCATTGTAGCAGTTCCTTCTCCGGATCATGAGCGTGACCGGAGCAATGGAGTCGCCGTTTTGCACC
>DROT01000020.1 GCA_011321775.1 Gammaproteobacteria bacterium
CGGTCTGATCGACAAGTACCGTGACCGCCTGCCCGTCCACGACGACACCCGTGTCATCAGTCTGGGCGAGGGCAACACACCGCTGATCCGGCTCAACAACATTCCCCGTGAGCTCGGCAAGGAGGTCGATGTCTACGTAAAATACGAGGGACTGAATCCCACCGGGTCCTTCAAGGACCGCGGCATGACCATGGCGGTGACCAAGGCCGTCGAGGAGGGCAGCCGGGCGGTGATCTGTGCCTCGACCGGTAACACCTCCGCTTCCGCCGCCGCCTATGCGGCGCGCGCCGGCATCACGGCCTTCGTGCTGATCCCCGAGGGCAAGATTGCGCTCGGCAAGCTCGCCCAGGCGATGATCCACGGGGCGGTGGTGCTGCAGATCCGCGGCAACTTCGACAAGGGCATGGCGCTGGTGAAGCAGGTGGGCGAGAGTACGCCGGTGACCATCGTCAATTCCATCAATCCCTTCCGGCTGCAGGGGCAGAAGACTGCAGCTTTCGAGATCGTCGAGGAGCTGGAACGGGCTCCGGACTACCACTGCCTGCCGGTAGGCAATGCCGGCAACATTACCGCCCACTGGATGGGTTACAGCGAATACTTCGAGCACGGTATCGTCAACCGCCGTCCGGTCATGGTGGGCTACCAGGCCGCCGGCGCGGCACCTTTCCTGCGTGGTGAGATGGTGGATCACCCGGAGACGGTGGCCACCGCCATCCGCATCGGTCACCCGCAGTCCTGGGACAAGGCCTGGAAGGTGCAGGAAGAGTCCGAAGGCTGGTTCGACGAATGCACGGACGAGGAGATCCTGGCGGCGCAGAAGCTGCTTACCGAGCAGGAGGGCGTATTCTGCGAGCCGGCCTCGGCGACTTCGCTGGCCGGTGCGCTGCGCGACATCCGCAGCGGCAGAATCCCCGAGGGCAGTACCGTGGTGTGCACCCTCACCGGTCACGGGCTCAAGGACCCGGATACCGCCATCAAGCAGTGCCCCGAGGGGGACATGATCACGGTGGATGCGGAACTGGAGCCGGTACGCGCGGCGATCGAGGGGAACCTCAGCTGACGACCTTCAGCCTGCTGGTGCCGGGACTGGCAACGGCGGCGTTCTCCAGCTATGCCGCCGATGCCTTTCCGCGGGCGCCGGCGCTGTCGCGCTGGCTCGCGCGCGGCCGTGGCATGCCGCCACCGGGCGGGCTGATGTCCTCCATCGAGGCGGCCGTCCGTCAGCGATTGCCGGGAGACGCGCGTCTCGCCTATCTCCATGACCATCGTCGCGAGGCGGCTTCCGCTTGCCTGCACCTCGACCCGGTGCACCTGCGGGCCGATGCGCGCGGCCTGACGCTCTACGATGCTTCGACCTTCGCCTTTTCCCGGGAAGAGAGCCGCGAACTGGCCGCGGATCTGCAGCCGCTGCTGGAAGAACAGGGGTGGCGGCTTTGGGCGGGGCACCCGCAACGCTGGTATCTCGAGGGCGAAGGGCCACTGCGGCTCGAGAGCGCGCCGCTGGCGGAAGTCCGCGGTCGTGCGATCGGGGACTTCCTCCCGGCGGGAGAAGATGCCGCCCGCTGGCTCAAACTGCTCAACGAACTGCAGATGCGGATGCACGACCACCCGGTCAACCGCAGGCGTGGCGAACGGCGGCTGCCGGCGGTGAACAGCCTGTGGCTCTGGGGTGGCGGGGATCTGCGGTCACCGTCAGCAGAAGACGCACGCGTCTACAGCGACCGGCCGGTGGTGCGCGGTCTGGCCGAGCGTATCGGCCTGCCTTCGGAGGCCGTACCGGCAAATGCGGGGCAGGTGCGGTCAGCGGGATCGGAACGCGTCGTCGTGGTCCTGGAGGACTGCGACGCTGCGGCGGCCTATGGCGACTTCCACCGCTGGCACGAAGGCGTGAGCGCCTGCGAACGCAACTGGTTCGTGCCGCTGCTTTCGGAACTGCGCAAGGGCGGCATCCGGGCGCTGGAGCTGTTGCCGGGCAATGGCCGCTGTTATCGCTTGCGGCGGCACGAGTTGTGGCGTTTCTGGCGCCGCGAGCGTGCCTTCCCGGACGGCTGGTCGTGAACGGATGAAAAGCATCGTGCAGCGCGAGGTCGACGAGACGGCCCTGGCACGCCTGCCGCGGACGCTGCCGCCGCTGCTGCGGCGCGTCTACGCGGCGCGCAACGTCGCTTCGGACGCAGAGCTGGATACCGGCCTGGCGCGCCTGTTGCCGCCCGGGGGACTCAAGGGCATGCCGCAGGCCGCGACCCTGCTTGCGGACGCCGTCGAGGCCGGACACCGTATCCTGGTGGTCGGTGACTTCGATGCCGATGGGGCCACCAGCAGCGCGCTGATGGTATCGACCCTGCGGGCCATGGGGGCCGCGGAGGTCGACTACCTGGTGCCCAATCGCTTTCGTTTCGGCTACGGCCTGACACCGGAGATCGTGGAAGTCGCGGCGCGCTCGCAACCGCAGCTGATCGTTACGGTGGACAACGGCATCTCCAGCATCGCCGGCGTGAACGCGGCCCGCGAGTCCGGTATCCGGGTGCTGGTTACAGACCATCATCTGCCCGGTGAACGGTTGCCCGAGGCTGATGCCATCGTCAATCCCAACCAGCCCGGTGACCGCTTTCCGGGCAAGCACCTGGCCGGCGTCGGCGTGGCCTTCTACCTGCTCATGGCGCTGCGCAGCGAACTGCGGCAGCGCAGCTGGTTCGCGC
>DROT01000021.1 GCA_011321775.1 Gammaproteobacteria bacterium
AGGAAGTCGCGATGGGCGGGCATGCGCCCGTTGCGACCGTCGCTGATGGTCTGCTTGATGACCCCCGGAGAACCGCCGTACAACCAGGTGTTGTCGGTCAGGTTCGGTGCCCCCATGGCATGGTTGCCCTTGCCGTCGGCTCCATGGCAGGCGGCGCAGTTGGTGGCAAACACCTTCTTGCCGGCTTCCGCCTTGGCGGCGTCGGCCTTGCGTCCGCTGAGCGTCATCACGTAGTTCGCGACCTCGTCCACGGCCTTGTCACCCAGGATCGGGCCCCAGGCCGGCATGGCCGCCTGGCGGCCGTCGAGGATGGTCTTCTCGATGGTCTCCGGCTCGCCGCCGTACAGCCAGTCGTTGTCACGCAGGTTGGGGAAGCCGGGTCCGCCACCGGCGTCGGAACCGTGGCAGCTGGCACAGTAGGTCACGAACAGCCGCTGTCCGATCTTGATCGCGGCCGGGTCGCCGATCAGCTCCGGGATCGGGGTGCCGGCGTATTTCGCGAACAGGGGGCCATACTTCGCCTTGGCCGCTTCCATCTCCTTGTCGTACTGGTTCTGGTGCGTCCAGTGCAGGTAGCCGCGGTAGCTGCCCAGGCCCGGGTAGAGGAACAGGTAGCCGGCGGCGAAGATCAGCGTGCCGTAGAACAGCCACAGCCACCAGCGCGGCAGCGGGTTGTTGTACTCGGCCAGCGTGCCTTCGTCCCAGCTGTGCCCGGTGGTGTCCCCCGCGGCAGCCTCGCCCGGCCGCTTCTTGGCGGTCCAGCGGATCAGCCACCAGCAGGCGAGGATGTTGCCCACGGTCAGAACGATGACCCAGATATTCCAGAAGTTGCTCGTAAACTCGAATTGGGTGTCAGTCATGATGACCACCTTTGCTGTTTTGGTCGATGTCGTCATCTGCGAACGGCAGGTTCGCGGCTTCGTCGAAGGAACGCTTGCGCTTGCTGCTCCACGCCCAGGCCCACACGCCGAGGAAGGCGATCAGGGCCAGGGTGGTGGTGATTCCGCTCAGGGTGCCAAGGTCGATGTGCATGACTTACCTCCTCGAGGAAACAGCGGTGCCGAGGTTCTGCAGGTAGGCGATCAGCGCGTCCTGCTCGGTCTTGCCCTTGACCGCGGCGGTGGCGCCGGCAATGTCCTCGTCGGTGTAGGGCACGCCCAGCAGGCGCATCACCTTCATCTTCTTGGGCGTCAGCTTGCCGTCGAGCACGTTCTCGGACAGCCACGGAAAGGCCGGCATGTTGGACTCCGGCACCACGTCACGCGGATTGTTCAGGTGTACGCGGTGCCAGTCGTCGCTGTAGCGACCGCCGACACGGGCCAGGTCCGGACCGGTCCGCTTGGAACCCCACTGGAAGGGGTGGTCGTAGACGAATTCCCCCGCCAGCGAGTAGTGGCCGTAGCGCTCGGTCTCGGCACGGAAGGGGCGGATCATCTGCGAGTGGCACAGGTAGCAGCCCTCGCGGATGTAGACGTCACGGCCCTCCAGTTGCAGCGCGGTGTAGGGCTTCAGGCCCTCCACCGGCTCCGTGGTGCTCTTGAGGAAGAACAGTGGAACGATTTCCACCAGCCCACCGATACTGATGACCAGCAGGATGAGCACCACCATCAGGCCGATGTTTTTCTCGACTATTTCATGACTCATGACAGATCTCCTCGATCAGGCCGTTTGCGGAACCGGCGCATCAACGGGGCGCGCACCGGAAATCGTCTTGATGACGTTGTAGGCCATGACCAGCATGCCGGTCAGGAACAGCGCGCCACCCAGGAAGCGGACGAAGTAGAACGGATACATGGCCTGCAGCGACTCGACGAAGCTGTAGGTCAGGGTGCCGTCGTCGTTCACCGCGCGCCACATCAGGCCCTGCATGACACCGGAGATCCACATGGAGACGATGTACAGCACCACGCCGATGGTGGCCATCCAGAAATGCCAGTCGATGAGCCGTACGGAATACATCTGCTCACGACCGAACAGTTTCGGGATCAGGAAGTACACCGAGCCGATGGATACCATCGCCACCCAGCCGAGGGCGCCGGAATGCACGTGGCCGACGGTCCAGTCCGTGTAGTGCGACAGCGCGTTGACGGTCTTGATCGACATCATCGGGCCTTCGAAGGTGGACATGCCGTAGAAGGACAGCGACACGATCAGGAACTTGAGGATGGGATCGTCGCGCAGTTTGTGCCACGCACCCGACAGGGTCATGATGCCATTGATCATGCCGCCCCAGCTCGGTGCCAGCAGGATGAGCGAGAACACCATGCCGACCGACTGGGTCCATACCGGCAGGGCGGTGTAGTGCAGGTGGTGCGGACCGGCCCACATGTAGGTCGAGATCAGCGCCCAGAAGTGCACCACCGACAGGCGGTAGGAATACACCGGGCGGCCGGCCTGCTTGGGAACGAAGTAGTACATCATGCCGAGGAAGCCGGCGGTCAGGAAGAAGCCCACCGCGTTGTGGCCGTACCACCACTGCACCATGGCGTCGATGGCGCCCGGGTAGACCGAGTAGGACTTGGTCAGGCTGACCGGGATCTCGGCGTTGTTGACCAGATGCAGTACCGCGATGACCAGGATGAAGGCGCCATAGAACCAGTTGGCGACGTAGATGTGCTTGACCTTGCGCTTCATGATGGTGCCGAAGAAGACCACGGCATAGGAGACCCACACGATGGCGACCAGGATGTCGATGGGCCATTCCAGCTCGGCGTATTCCTTGCTGCTGGTGATGCCCAGCGGAAAGCTGATGGCGGCCAGAACGATGATCAGCTGCCAGCCCCAGAAGGTGAAGCTTGCGAGGCCACCGCCGAAGAGGCGCGTCTGGCAGGTGCGCTGCACGACGTAGTAGGAGGTCGCAAACAGCGCCGAACCACCGAAGGCAAAGATCACGGCGTTCGTGTGCAGCGGACGCAGGCGGCCGAAGTGGAACCAGGGCAGGTCGAAGCTCAGCTGCGGCCAAACCAGCTCCGCAGCGATATAGACGCCGACCAGCATGCCGACGATGCCCCAGACAACGGTCATCACCGCGAACTGGCGCACGACCTTGTAGTTATACGTGGTCTGTGAATCCATAGCGTTTTCCTGTGAGTTGATGGGTTGTTAGAGATTGCAAAACGGAGGCATCCGCCCCCCGGGTTTACGGCGTACGGACTTTATCAGAATTTCCTGATGTTGCCGAGCAAAAATCCGTCACCGGCGTGACCCATGGACAGCTGTCTGGTGGTCCGGGAGCAGCCGCGCCCGACCACCGTCACGGTCGGAAACCGACCGTCAACTGTGGCGGTTGAGGTCGCGGTGGACATTGACGCAGATCAAGTGCGCCCCAGTTCAGGAGGGCGTCCGGGAAAGGCTGCCGGCCTCAGGCCTGCGGGTGGGCGGAACGGGAGGTCGGCTGGGCGCACTGGGCGCCGGAGAACTCGCACAGGCGTTCACGGTCGAGCAGTTCGATGTGCTTGCGATCGACCCGCAGCAGGCCATCGTTCTGGAAGCGCGTAAACAGCCGGCTGACCGTTTCCAGCGCCAGACCCAGGTAGTTGCCGATGTCGCTGCGTGACATGCTGAGGTTGAACTGGGTGGCCGAGAAGCCGCGGCGACGGAAGCGGTTCGACAGACCGACCAGAAAGGCGGCGAGCCGTTCCTCGGCGGATTTCTGGCCCAGGATGACCATGTTCTGTTCGTCGTCACGGATCTCCTGGCTCATGACGCGCAGCAATTCGTGCTGTAGCCCGGGGATCTGGGCGCTCAGGGTCTCCAGGTCGACGAAGGGGATCTCGCACACGCTGGTGGTCTCCAGCGAACGGGCCGCCAGGGGATGGCGCCCCCCGGCGATGGCGTCCAGGCCGACGATTTCGCCCGGCAGGTGAAATCCCATGACCTGCTCCTGGCCGTCTTCGGACATCGTGTAGGTCTTCAGGGAACCGGAGCGCACGGCGTACAGCGACTGAAAGGGGTCGCCGACCCGGAACAGGTGCTCGCCACGCGTCAGCGGTCGCTTGCGGTCGATGATGGCGTCCAGACGGTCGAGTTCCTGCTGATCGACACCCACCGGCAGGCAGATCTCGTTGAGGCTGCACTGCTGGCAGGCAACCTTGATGTCCTTCAGCGAGACGACTTTTTCCAGCTTCCTGGTTGGCATGAGACCATACTTTATTGATACCCTGTGCCAATTGGAGCAAATTCATTGATCTGGATCAACAAATACCGGCCACTCTATCCAGATTTATGGTGGCCGCACCGGTTTGTTCTGCGTCCGGCGGACTGCTAGGATGCCCGTCCGGCCGACGTCCGGAGCGGATCTGACGGATACGACATGCAAACGAGAAATGCGCGGGTAAAACGCGACACCCTGGAAACCCGGATCGAGGTGGCGCTCGACCTGGATGGCAGCGGCGCTACCTCCCTGGACACCGGCGTCCCCTTCCTGGAGCACATGCTGGAGCAGGTGGCGCGCCATGGCCTGCTGGACCTCGAGGTCAAGGCCAGCGGTGACCTGCACATCGACGACCACCACACCGTGGAAGACATCGGCATCACCCTCGGTCAAGCCATGGCCGAGGCGCTGGGTGAGCGCAGGGGCATCCGGCGCTACGGTCATGCCTACGTCCCCCTGGACGAGGCCTTGTCACGGGTGGTGATCGACTTCTCCGGCCGGCCGGGGCTCGAATACCATGTCAGCTATGCGCGCGGGCGCATCGGCAGTTTCGATGTCGATCTTTTTCATGAATTTTTTCAAGGATTTGTGAATCACGCCAAGGCGACGCTGCACATCGATTGCGTGCGCGGCAGCAACGCGCACCATGTCGCCGAGACCGTGTTCAAGGCCTTCGGGCGCGCCCTGCGGGCGGCGGTCGAACCGGATCCGCGCATGGCCGGTATAATGCCGTCCACCAAGGGGAGCCTGTAGACCGGGTTACTGACACCGAGCTGACGGGCGCCGGGTAACGGCTCCGGCCGACCGAAGCAGTGCAACATGTCGACGATTGCCATCATTGATTACGGAATGGGGAACCTGCATTCCATCGCCAAGGCGCTGGAGCACGTGGCGGCGGACGCGCGCGTGCGTGTCAGCGCCGATGCCGACGACATTCTGGCGGCCGAGCGCGTGGTGTTTCCCGGCGTCGGCGGCATCGCCCACTGCATGCAGGAGCTGGCGCGTACCGGCCTCGACGAGGTGGTACGGCGGGCGGTCGTGGACAGGCCCGTGCTGGGCATCTGTCTCGGCATGCAGGCGCTGCTGGATCACAGCGAGGAGAACGGTGGCACCCCCTGCCTGGGGCTGGTGCCGGGGGAGGTGCGGCGTTTTGCCGAGCCCCTGCTCGACGACGCCGGCCGGCGCCTGAAGGTCCCGCACATGGGCTGGAACCAGGTGCACCAGCAGCCGCATCCGCTGTGGCAGGGTATCGAACAGGACAGCCGTTTCTATTTCGTGCACAGCTACTATGCCGACCCGGCCGATCCCGGCCATATCGCCGCGACCACGGAGTACGGGGGGCGCTTCTGCTGTGCCCTGGCGCGTGAAAACCTGTTCGCGGTACAGTTTCACCCGGAAAAGAGCCAGCACGCCGGGCTGCGGCTGCTGGAGAACTTCAGCCGCTGGGACGGCAGAGCGTGAACGGACAGACAGTGGAGCACGGGGGAACAGGGGCATGTTGTTGATACCGGCCATCGATCTCAAGGATGGCAAGTGTGTGCGGTTGCGCCAGGGGCGCATGGAAGACGAGACGGTGTTTGCCGACGATCCGCTGGAAATGGCGCAGCGCTGGGTCGATGCCGGTGCCCGGCGGCTGCACCTGGTCGATCTCAACGGTGCCTTTGCCGGCAAACCGGTCAACGCCGGCGTGATCGAGCGTATCGCTGCAGCCTTTCCGGATCTGCCCATCCAGGTGGGTGGAGGTATCCGCGACGAGGACACGGTACAGACCTACCTGGACGCCGGGGTGCAGTATGTCATCATCGGCACCCGCGCCGTCAGTGCGCCGCATTTCGTCAACGATCTGTGCCTGGAGTTTCCCGGTCATATCATCGTCGGCCTCGATGCGAAGGACGGCAAGGTGGCCATCGATGGCTGGTCCAAGCTGTCCAACCACGATGTCGTCGACATGGCCCAGCATTTCGAACGCGACGGTGTGGAAGCCATCGTCTATACCGATATCAGCCGCGACGGCATGATGCAGGGTGTCAACAGCGAGGCCACCGCCCGGCTCGCCGGCGCCATCAGCATTCCGGTGATCGCCTCCGGTGGCATCAGCAGCCTGGACGACCTTCGTGCCCTGCAGGCGGTGGCCGAGGAGGGCATCATGGGTGCCATCATCGGCCGTGCCCTCTACGAGGGCAGCATCGATCTCGCCGAGGCGCAGCGGCTGGTCGACGACCCGGCCTGAGTTTTCATGTCCCTGGCAAAACGCATCATTCCCTGTCTGGACGTCGACGGCGGCCGCGTCGTCAAGGGCGTGCAGTTCGTCGACATCCGCGACGCCGGTGACCCCGTGGAGGTGGCACGGCGCTACGACCAGGAAGGGGCGGACGAACTCACCTTCCTGGACATCACCGCCAGCCACGAACAGCGCGATACCATGGTGCACGTGGTCGAGCAGGTGGCCGGCGAGGTGTTCATACCGCTCACCGTCGGCGGTGGCATCCGCGAGCCGGCCGACATTCGCCGCATGCTCAACGCCGGGGCCGACAAGGTGGCCATCAATACCGCGGCGGTGTTCAACCCGGAGTTCGTGCGCGAGGCGGCCGATCGTTTCGGCTCCCAGTGTATCGTGGTCGCCATCGACGCCAAGCAGGTCGGGGCGGGTTCGGCGGACAGCGCGCCGCGCTGGGAGATCTTCACCCACGGCGGACGCAAGCCCACCGGTATCGACGCCGTCGACTGGGCGCGCAGGATGGTCGACTACGGCGCCGGCGAGATCCTGCTGACCAGCATGGATCGTGACGGTACCCGCAACGGCTTCGACCTCGCCCTGACGCGCGCCGTGTGCGATGCGGTCGACGTCCCGGTGATCGCCTCGGGTGGCGTGGGCACGCTGGAACACCTGGCCGAGGGTATCCTCGAGGGGGGCGCGGATGCGGTGCTGGCGGCGAGCATCTTTCATTTCGCCGAGTACTCCATCGGCGAGGCCAAGCGCCATCTTGCCGAACGCGGGATCGAGGTGCGCCTGTGAAGCGGATGGCGGCGGGGCGCACAGGCCGATGAGCGAGGACTGGCTCGAGGAGGTCAAGTGGGACGAGCAGGGACTGGTACCGGTGATCGCCCAGGACGCCGAGGACGGCCGCGTGCTGATGTTCGCGTGGATGAACCGCGAGGCCCTGCGTCTGACGGCCGAACAGGGGCACGCGGTGTACTGGTCGCGCTCCCGCGGTCGCCTGTGGCACAAGGGCGAGGAGTCCGGAAACCGTCAGATCGTGAGGGAAATTCGCCTCGATTGCGACGGTGACGTCATCAACCTGCAGGTGGAACAGAAAGGGGGCGTCGCCTGTCATACCGGAAGGCGCAGCTGTTTCTTTCGCCGCCTGCACCAGGGGCGGTGGCAGACCGTCGAGCCGGTATTGAAGGATCCTGCTGAAATGTATGGAAAAGTCTGAACATGTCGGATGATATTCTCGCTCGGCTGACGGCCGTGCTGCAGCAGCGCCGGGACGCCGACCCGGCTTCCTCCTACGTGGCCGGCCTGTATCACAAGGGGCTGGACACCATTCTGAAGAAGGTCGGCGAGGAAGCCACGGAGACGGTCATCGCCGCCAAGGGGGGCGATACCGATCAACTGGTTTATGAAACGGCCGATTTATGGTTTCATACCCTGGTATTACTGGTTCACGAAGGCGTGGATCCGGCCAGGGTGTTGCAGGAACTGGAACGCCGTTTCGGCCTGTCCGGGCTGGACGAGAAGGCGGCGCGCGGGCGTTCCTGAGTGTGTACGGGCCCCGGTCGCTCAACCGGTTCCCCCAGTGGAGAAGACTATGGGTATCAGTATCTGGCAATTGTTGATCATTCTCGCCATCGTTCTGCTGTTGTTCGGGGCCAAGCGGCTGCGCAACATCGGTTCCGATCTCGGTGGAGCCATCAAGGGCTTCCGCCAGGCCATGCGCGAAGAGGAAGACGAAGGCGGGGCCAAGCTGGACGACAAGAGCAGCGGCGGTCACGTCATCGATGCGGAAGTGAGTTCCAAGGAACACAACAAGGTCTAGCCGCGAGGCTGGGCCCCCGCCTGCACCTTCATGTTCGATATCGGTTTCTGGGAACTCACGGTCATTGCCGTGGTGGCGTTGCTCGTCATCGGGCCGGAACGCCTGCCGCGGGTGGCGCGTACCGCCGGCCTGTGGCTCGGGCGGGCGCGTCGTTTCGTGTCTTCGGTCAAGGCGGACATCGATCGCGAGATCGCCGCTGACGAGCTGAAGAAGACGCTGGCCAGGCAGGCGGGGTCGGAAGGCCTGTACGATATCATCGAGGATACCCGCAAGACGATCCAGGATACCGTCCATGAGGCAGCCGCACCAAAGGCCGAAGCGCCGCCGAAGGCGGCAACAGACGAAGCCTTGACGCACAAGTCGAATGACGCCGGCGGATAACAGTCCTGCGCCCGAGGAAGAGGACGAGCAGCCCTTCGTCTCTCACCTGATCGAACTGCGCGACCGCCTGCTGCGCATCGTGGTGGCCGTGGTGCTGGTGTTTCTGTGCCTGGCGCCGTTCGCAAACTGGATGTTCACCTGGCTCGCCGGGCCGCTCACGGCGCATCTGCCCGCGGGCAGTTCGCTGGTCGCCATCGACGTGGCCTCGCCCTTCTTCACGCCCTTCAAGCTGGCGATGGTGGCGGCCATCTTCATCGCCATGCCCTACATTCTCTACCAGGTGTGGGCCTTCGTCGCCCCGGGCCTGTACCTGCACGAGCGCCGGCGCGTGTTTCCGCTGCTGGTCTCCAGTACCGCGCTGTTCTACATCGGTGCCGCCTTCGCCTACTACGTGGTGTTTCCGCTGGTATTCGGCTTTCTCACCCAGACCGCACCCGAGGGTGTGGAGGTGATGACCGACATCAGCCGCTATCTCGATTTCGTCCTCACCCTGTTCTTCGCCTTCGGCGTCGCCTTTGAAGTGCCGGTGGCGGTGGTGCTGCTGGTGTGGACCGGCGTGGTGACGCCACAGTCGCTGCGGGACAAGCGGCCCTATGTCATCGTCGCAGCCTTTGTCATCGGCATGCTGCTGACGCCGCCGGACATCATTTCCCAGACCTTGCTGGCGGTGCCGATGTGGCTGCTGTTCGAGATCGGCGTGTTCATGGCCGATCGCTTCGCGCCCCGGGAGGAGGACGAGGCCTCAGCCGGCGAGGACTACAGGCCCATGGACGAGGCGGAGATGGAGCGTGAGCTCGACCGCATGGACGAAGAGGAACACCGCACGCCCTGAGCGGTGAAGGTCTGGCGGCGCTTGCCCGGGCCGCGGGCGATCAGCCGCGGCGGTAGCGCAGTCGCGTGCCGTGCGTCAGCGACAGGGTGATCTCCTCGGCGCCCAGTTCGTGGGGAAAGTAGGCGCCCGAGATCTTGGCGGCATTGATGCTGGCACCCTCGAGGTTGGCGCCGGTGAAATCGACACCACGCAGATCGCTCTGGCGAAAATAGGCGTTACGCAGGTCGAGGCCGTCTGCATCCAGTTTGCGCAGGTCCAGGTGGCGGAAGTCGCAACCGCGCAGGTCGCAGCTCTCGCCCGCCGCCCGCCGCGAATTGAATTCCTCCACCGCACCTTCCCGCAACAGGCGGTACATGGGGTCGTCCTTGATCTGTGGTTTGTCGCTCATTCAGCCGTACCTCCCTCTCGTGGCGCTTGCCTGGTGGGCCCGCCAGGACTCGAACCTGGGACCAAGGGATTATGAGTCCCCTGCTCTAACCAACTGAGCTACAGGCCCAAACGGGCGCATTCTATCAGTTTTCCAGGTCACCGGGGTGTGGCGAAGGCCAAAAAAACGGCCGCCCGAAAGGGCGGCCGTGCTGTAGGGATCAGTCGATCTCGAGGAAACTTCTCAGCTGCTCGGAACGGCTGGGGTGGCGCAGCTTGCGCAGCGCCTTGGCCTCGATCTGGCGGATGCGCTCGCGGGTGACGTCGAACTGCTTGCCGACCTCTTCCAGGGTGTGGTCGGTGTTCATGTCGATGCCGAAGCGCATGCGCAGGACCTTGGCTTCGCGCGGCGTCAGTCCGGAAAGCACGCCCTGGGTGGCCTCCTTGAGGCCGGCGCCGGCGGCCGAGTCGACCGGCGAGTCGATGGTGGCGTCCTCGATGAAGTCGCCCAGGTGCGAGTCCTCGTCGTCGCCGATCGGCGTCTCCATGGAGATCGGCTCCTTGGCGATCTTCAGCACCTTGCGCACCTTGTCTTCCGGCATGTCCATGCGTTCGGCCAGCTCTTCCGGCGTCGGTTCGCGGCCGATCTCCTGCAGCATCTGGCGCGAGATGCGGTTGAGCTTGTTGATGGTCTCGATCATGTGCACCGGGATGCGGATGGTGCGCGCCTGGTCCGCGATGGAACGCGTGATGGCCTGGCGGATCCACCAGGTGGCATAGGTCGAGAACTTGTAGCCGCGGCGGTATTCGAACTTGTCCACCGCCTTCATCAGGCCGATGTTGCCTTCCTGGATCAGGTCCAGGAACTGGAGGCCGCGATTGGTGTACTTCTTGGCGATGGAGATCACCAGGCGCAGGTTGGCCTCCACCATCTCCTTCTTCGCGCGCCGCGCCTTGGCCTCGCCGATGGACATGCGGCGGTTGATGTCCTTGATGTCGCTGATGCGCAGCGCGGTCTCGTTCTGGATGTTCACCAGCCGGGTCTGGGCACGCAGGATCTCATCCTTGTGCTGTTCCAGCACCGGCGAGTACTTGTGGCCACCCTTGATCTGCGAGTCCAGCCAGCCGAGGTCGGTCTCGTTGTCCGGGAAGGAGGTGATGAAGTCCTTGCGCGGCATCAGCGCCTTGTGAACGCAGATATCCATGATGACGCGCTCGTGGGAACGGATGCGTTCCACGGTGTCGCGCAGGTTGCTGGTCAGCAGCTCGACCATGCGCGGTGCCAGCTTCAGGTGCATCAGGTGATCCACCAGCTGCTTGCGTGCCTTCTCGATGCGCGCCTCGTTGCGGCTCTTGCTGCGCAAGGCCGCCTGCAGCTTGCCGTGCAGTTCTTCCAGGCGTTCGAAGAATTCCCGCGTCTCCTCGGGGTCCGGACCGGTATCCACCGGTGTCTCTTCCTCGTCGTCCTTGTCGGAAGCCCGCGCACCCGGTGCCGGAACCGGCTCGTTGACGGCTTCGGGATCGATGAAACCGGTGAACAGGTCGGCCAGGCGCGCTTCGCCGGCGCTGACCCTGGCATATTCGCGCAGCAGGATCTCGGAAGAGGTGGGGTAGGCGGCCAGCGCCGAGTAGACCTGGGACAGGCCGTCCTCGATACGCTTGGCGATCTCGATTTCACCGGCGCGGGTCAGCAGTTCCACGGTGCCCATCTCGCGCATGTACATGCGTACCGGGTCCGTGGTGCGGCCGAACTCGCTGTCCACCGTCGCCAGGGCAGCGGCGGCTTCCTCGGCGGCATCGTCGTCGGCGGGGGCGGCCTCGTTGGACAGGATGATGGTATCGGCATCCGGTGCGGTTTCGTGCACCTGGATTCCCATGTCGTTGATCATGCCGATGATGTCCTCGATCTGCTCCGGATCGACGATGTCGTCCGGCAGGTGATCGTTGACTTCCGCGTAGGTCAGGAAGCCCTGCTCCTTGCCCTTCGCGATCAACAGCTTGAGTTGTGATTGCTGGTTCTGGTTCATCGCCTGAACGTGTCCCCGTATGAATTCTGTAGTACGCCGAGAAAAATCAAACGAACAGTATAGCTGAGTTGGCGTATATTAGCTAATCCTGTTGCTTTCGGCGGCTGTTCGCGGCCGCCGGGACGCGAGCCTCAAGTAGCTGTTTCAGCTCGGCTTTCTCATCCTCGCTGAGGCTGCTCGCGTGGCTCCGGTGGAGCAGCTGCTCGGTCCGCTGGCGGTCGCGCTGTTCAACCAGACGCTGGATGGCACCGCAAAATTCCTCGTCCAGGCCCTCGGCGGGCACTTCCAGCGGCTGCATGGCCAGTTTCGCCAGCGCTTTCTCCTCGGCCTTGCCGCGCCAGTGCTCCAGCAGTGCGCCTGTATTTAGGTGCGGTTGCGCCCGGCTCGTTTCAAGGAGCTCGTGCAGCAGCGTCACCCCGGGCATGTCCAGATCCTCGAAGCCGGCCGGCTGTGCGATCTGCAGCGCCAGCTGCGGGCGTTCCAGCAGCAAGCGGATCGCCATGCGTACCGGGCTGCGTCCTGTCGCGGACACGGCGCGCCGCGGCGCAGGGGGGGCTTCCGGTGTGGAGGCGCCGAACAGGCGCCGCTGCAGACTCGACACTTTGACGCCGCTGTAGCGCCCGAGTTCCTCCACCATGAGATCGCGAAACACCGAGTCCGGCAGCTTCTGCAGCAGCGGGCGTGCCAGTTCCACCAGGTGAGCCCGTCCGTCCACACTGCGCGTATCGACCTGCCGGGTCAGGGATTCATAGAAAAACTGCGAAAGTGGAATCGAATCGACAGTTTTCTCTCGAAAGGCGTCGGCTCCGATGTTGCGTACCAGGCTGTCCGGATCCTCGCCTTCGGGCAGGAACAGGAAGCGTGCCTCGCGGCCCTCGCGCAGTACCGGCAGCGCGTTCTCCAGCGCCCGCCAGGCCGCGCGTCGCCCGGCGGCGTCGCCGTCGAAGCAGAACACGACTTCCCTGACAGTGCGGTACAGGCGCTCCAGGTGCTCCGGCGTGGTGGAGGTGCCCAGGGTCGCGACCGCGTCGGTGATCCCGAACTGGGCCAGGGCCACCACGTCCATGTAGCCTTCGACCACCAGCAGGCGCTCCAGTTTCTGGGTCGCCTTGCGGGCTTCATAGAGGCCGTAGAGTTCCTGTCCCTTGTGGAACACCGGGCTTTCCGGACTGTTCATGTACTTGGGTTTTTCGTCGCCGAGTACGCGTCCGCCGAAACCGATGGTGCGCCCGCGCCGGTCGCGGATGGGGAACATGACGCGGTCGCGGAAGCGGTCGTAGAGGCGGCCGTCGTCCTTCTGTACCAGCAGCCCCAGCTCCACGGCAGCCTTCAGGGTGGCGGGATCCGGACCCAGGTGGTTCAGCAGCGCGTCCCAGCCCGGCGGCGCATAGCCGAGCCCGAAGGTGGCGGCGATCTCGCCGCTCAGGCCGCGACCTTTCAGGTACTCCGTGGCACGACCGGCCTGCGGATGCTCACGCAGCCGGGCGCGGTAGAAGTGATCGGCGCGTTGCAGCAGTCCGTGGTAGTCGTGTTGCGCTGTCTCGCGGGGGCGCGCGCCACCGGCCTCGCGCGGTACCTCGAGGCCGACCGAGTGCGCCAGCTCCTCGATGGCCTCGGGGAATTCGAGGTGTTCGTAGTCCATGAGGAACCCCACGGCGCTGCCGTGGGCGCCGCAACCGAAGCAGTGGTAGAACTGCTTGGCGGGGCTGACGGTGAACGAGGGGGTCTTCTCGCTGTGAAAGGGGCAGCAGGCCTGGAACTCGCGACCGGCCTTCTTCAGCGGCACGCGCGCGTCGATGACGTCGACGATGTCGACCCGGTTGAGCAGTTCGTCGATGAAGCTCTGGGGGATGCGGCCGGACATGGGGCTATGGTACTACGGGGCGGGTAAGGCGCGAGCCCAAGCCGGTCTTGGCCGCACAGACGTCCCGCCGTCGGCCGGCGAGGGGCTCAGGCCGACAGCCGGGCCTTGATGCGGGCGCTCACGGCGCCCATGTCGGCACGGCCCTGAAGCTGGTCTTTCAACTGTCCCATGACCCTGCCCATGTCCTTCAGGCTGGCGGCGCCGGTCGCCTGGATGGCCTGCTCGATCAGGGCCTCGATCTCGGCCTCGTCGAGCGGCTGGGGCAGGTAGCCCTTGAGCACCTCGAGTTCGAAGGCTTCCTGCGCGGCCAGGTCCTCGCGGCCGGCCCGGTCGTACTGTTCGAAGGATTCGCGCCGTTGCTTGGCCATCTTGTCGAGCACGGCGATGATCCGGGTGTCGTCCAGCTCGATACGCTCGTCGACCTCGCGCTGCTTCACCGCCGCCAGGATCAGGCGGATGACGCCGAGGCGACGCTTGTCGCCGGCGCGCATGGCCTGCTTCATATCCTGCTGGATGTCGTCCTTGAGGGACATGCGGGGCCTGGCGGAGGGGTCAGTAGAGGCGGGTACGGCGGGCGTTTTCGCGCGAAAGCTTCTTGGCGTGGCGCTTGATGGCGGCCGCCTGCTTGCGCTTGCGTTCCTGGGTGGGCTTCTCGTAGAACTCGCGACGGCGGACCTCGGAGAGGATGCCGGCTTTCTCGCAGGAGCGCTTGAAGCGGCGCAGGGCGACTTCGAAAGGCTCGTTTTCGCGTACTTTGACTTGTGGCAAGGGTGTTTCCTCGTTGAATCTGGCGTTGTCAAGAAATAAAGACCGCGATTGTAGCAGCGCCGCCGGCAGGGGTTCAAGCCGGCGCGTGCGGCCGCTACCATAGCGGCATGCTGATCCTGGGTATTGAATCCTCCTGCGACGAAACCGGCGTGGCGCTCTACGACAGCGAACGCGGTCTGCTGGCGCACGCGCTGCACAGCCAGGTGGCGCTGCACGCGGACTATGGTGGCGTGGTGCCGGAACTGGCCTCGCGCGACCACGTGCGTCAGTGCCTGCCGCTGCTGCGTTCCGTGTTGCGGGAGGCCGCTGTCGACCGCGGCGAAGTCGATGGCGTCGCCTATACCGCCGGCCCGGGCCTGGTGGGTGCGCTGCTGGTGGGCGCCTGCATCGGTCGCAGCCTGGCGTGGAGCTGGGGGGTGCCGGCGGTGGCGGTGCACCATATGGAGGGACACCTGCTGGCGCCGATGCTGGAACATCCGGCACCGGAATTTCCCTTCGTCGCCCTGCTGGTGTCCGGCGGCCACACCATGCTGGTGGAAGTGGCGGGGATCGGCCGCTACCGCATCCTCGGCGATACCCTGGATGATGCCGCCGGCGAGGCTTTCGACAAGACCGCCAAGCTGCTGGGCCTGGCCTATCCGGGCGGTCCTCTGCTGGCGCAGCTGGCGCAGCGCGGCGATCCCGGACGCTTCCGCTTCCCGCGCCCCATGACCGACCGCCCGGGGCTGGATTTCAGCTTCAGCGGTCTCAAGACCTTCGCGCTCACCACCGTGCAGGCCAATGGTGACGACGACCAGACCCGCGCCGACATCGCGCGCGCCTTCGAGGATGCGGTGGTCGACACCCTGGCCATCAAGTGCCGCCGCGCGCTGCGCCAGACCGGGGTGGGGCGGCTGGTGGTGGCCGGCGGGGTCGGCGCCAACCGCGCCCTGCGCGCAGCGCTGCAACGCATGGCACGGGAGGAGGGGGCGCAGCTGTTCTACCCGCGGCTGGAATTCTGCACCGACAACGGCGCCATGATCGCCTACGCCGGTGCCTGTCGACTGCAGGCGGGGCAGTCGCAGGGGCGGGCGGTGGAGGTCAGGCCGCGCTGGTCGCTGGAAGAGCTGGAACCGGTCGCGCTCAGCCCCCCCTGATGCGCCCCTCCCGGCCTTCGATCAGGTTGCGGATGTTGGAGCGATGGCGCCAGAACAGCAGCAGCGCCATGAACACCACCGCCGCCAGCAGCGCCGGCTGGGGCAGCCGCCACCACAGGTACAGGGGGCTCAGCAGGATCGACAGCAGCGCCGCCAGGGAGGAGATGCGGAACACCCTGGCGATGATCAGCCAGGTGGCGATGGTCAGCAGGCCGACCTGCCAGTGGAAGCCGAGCAGCACGCCGAGCATGGTGGCCACCCCCTTGCCGCCGCGGAAACCGAAGAATAGCGGGTACAGGTGTCCCAGGAAGGCGGCCACGCCGGTGGCGGCCAGCACCGTGGCGTCGACCTCCAGGGCGCGCGCCAGCAGCACCGGCAGCAGTCCCTTGAGCATGTCGCCCAGCAGGGTCAGTGCCGCTGCCTTTTTGCCGCCGATGCGCAGCACGTTGGTGGCGCCCGGGTTGCCGGAACCCTCGCCGCGCGGGTCCGGCAGGCCCATGAGGCGGCACGTGAGAATGGCGGAGGAGATCGAGCCCAGCAGGTAGCCGCCGGCGATCAGGAGCAGGTCGGTGATCATGCGCGCTATTGGAAAGCTTTACCCCGGCACGGTCAAGCGCGCCACTGGAGCGCTCCGGCCATTGTGGTTATAGTCACCCGCTCCTGCAGCGACGGGCGAACCGCTTTCCCATGGACATCATCTTCATTCGCGACCTGCGCATCGATACCGTCATCGGCATCTACGACTGGGAGCGGGCCATCCGCCAGACCGTCCATATCGATCTGGAGATGGCGAGCGACATCGCGCGCGCCGCGGCCAGCGACCGCATCGAGGACACCCTCGACTACAAGGCGGTCGCCAAGCGGGTGATCGCCTTCGTCGAGGACAGCCGTTTCCAGCTGGTGGAGACCCTGGCCGAGCGCGTGGCGGAGCTGGTGCGCGAGGAATTCGGCGTGCCCTGGCTGCGGCTGTCGCTGAACAAGGGCGGCGCGGTGCGTGGTGCCCAGGGGGTCGGCATCGTCATCGAGCGCGGCACGCGCGACTGAGCACATGGCCCGGGTCTACGTCAGCGTCGGCAGCAACATCGAGCGCGAACGCAACGTGGCCTCGGCGCTGGCGACGCTGGCGCGCGAGTACGGTGAGCTGCAGCAGTCGCGGATCTACGAGACCCAGGCCGTCGGTTTCGACGGCGACCCGTTCTACAACCTCGTGGTGGCCTTCGATAGCGAACAGAGCCCGCAACAGCTGGCGGCGGCGCTGCACCGCATCGAGGACCGGCACGGGCGCGTGCGCGGTGGTGACAAGTTCGCCAGCCGCAGCCTCGACCTCGACCTGCTGCTGTACGACGACCTGGTGCTGGAGCAGCCGGGCCTGGTGCTGCCGCGCCCCGAGATCCTCGAGTACGCCTTCGTGCTGCGGCCGCTGGCCGAACTCGCCGGCGACCTGCGGCATCCGCTGGCCGGCGACACCCTGGCCACGCTGTGGCAGCGCTTCGACGCCAGCGCCCAGCCCATGTGGCCGGTGGATGATGCGGGATAAGAGGGGAATGGCCACGGAAGTGCACGGAAGTACACGGAAGCTGCTTCCCTGTTCGTTTCCGTATTTTCCGTGTGTTTCCGTGGCTGCTTTTTCCCTCGCCAGACGGTGGGTGGCGTGAACCACAGTCGTTCCGCCGCCCTGCCGCTTCCGGATGACGCCGCGCTCGCCGTCAGCGGGGCGCTGGTGGAACGGCTGCGTGAACGCATCGATGCCGGCGGCGGTTTTCTTCCCTTCGACGAATTCATGGACGCGGCGCTGTACGAACCCGGGCTGGGGTACTACGCCAACGGCCTGACCCCCTTCGGTGAACAGGGCGACTTCATCACCGCGCCGGAGTCCGGAAAGCTGTTCGGCCGTTGCCTGGCGCATTCGCTCGCCGGGGTGCTGGAGGCCGTCGGCGACGACGCGGAGTTGCTGGAAGTCGGTGCCGGCAGCGGCGAACTGGCGGCCGCGGTGCTGGCGGAACTGGAACGGCTGGGCCGCCTGCCGCGGCGCTACGCCATTCTCGAGCGCAGCGCGGCGATGCGGGCCTTGCAGCACGAGCGGCTGGCACGCCTGCCGGCGCCGCTGGCCGCACGGGTGGAGTGGCTGGAAGCGCTGCCGGCCGGGCTGTTCCGCGGCGTGGTGTTCGGCAACGAGGTCGCCGACGCCCTGCCGCTGCGGCGCTTCCGCTGGTGTGCGGGCGAGGTGCGCGAAACGGGGGTGGGCCGCGCGGGCGAACGGCTGGTCGAGCGCGAACGTCCCGCGGACGCTGCGCTGACGGAACGGGTACGCGCGCTGGCCGCGGACAACGAATGGGAGGGCGACTACCGTTCGGAATACTGCCCGGCGCTGGCGCCCTGGGTCGGCAGTCTGGCGACGGTCCTCGAGCGCGGGCTGCTGCTGCTGATCGACTATGGTTACGGCCGTCGCGAGTATTACCACCCGCAGCGTTCCATGGGCACCCTGATGTGCCACTACCGTCATCAGGCACACGGAGATCCGTTGTGGCTGCCGGGGTTGCAGGACATTACCGCCTACGTCGATTTCACCAGCGTTGCCGAGGCGGCGGTCGCCGCCGGCCTGCAGCTCCAGGGTTACAGCAGCCAGGCGCGCTTCCTGCTCGGCTGTGGCATCGAGCAGCTGCTGGCCGAGGCCGATGCCGCGGATACGCGCCGCTATCTGCAGCTCAGCAACGAGGTCAAGCGCCTGATGCTGCCGGGGGAGATGGGCGAACGGTTCAAGGTGATCGGGTTTTCACGCAATCTTGAGGTCGAGGTCGAAGGTTTCGGTTCCCCTGACCTGCGTGGTCGGTTATAAAGGCGTGCCTGTGAGCGAACGGCGCTGCAGGTCACGGAAGCACACGGAAAACTGCAGCAACAGAAGCCGTCAACGCGCATCCCCGGCAATCGATTTTTCTCGCGGATTCAGGACATGGACAATTTTCACGCATTCGCCCTGGCGCTGTTGCAGGGGCTGACCGAATTCCTGCCGATCTCCAGCTCGGCGCACCTGATCCTGGTGCCGCGGCTGCTGGGCTGGCCGGACCAGGGCCTGGCTTTCGACGTGGCGGTCCATTTCGGCACCCTGAGCGCGGTGGTGCTCTATTTTCGCGAGGAACTGGGCGCCATGGCGGCCGCCTGGTTCCGTTCCCTCGGTTCGCGCTACCCCGACGACGAGGCCAGGCTGGCCTGGGCGGTGCTGCTCGGCACCATTCCGCTGGGGCTGTTCGGTCTGCTGTTCCACAACTATGTCGAGACCGTGCTGCGCTCGCCGCTGGTGATCGCCACCAGCACCATCGGTTTCGGGCTGTTGCTGTGGTACGCCGACGTCAAGGGACCGCAGACCCGCTGCGAGTACCGGCTCAACGCCTGGCGGGTGGCGGTGATCGCCTTCGCCCAGGCGCTGGCGCTGATTCCGGGAACCTCCCGTTCCGGTGCCACCATCACCGCGGGGCTGCTGGTGGGCCTGGATCGCAAGGCGGCGGCGCGTTTCTCCTTCCTGCTGTCGGTGCCGGCCATCGTCATGGCGGCCGGTTATGAGGGCAACAAGCTGCTGGGTGCCGGTGAGCCGGTGCAGTGGACGCCGATGTTGCTGGGTATCGTGGTGTCCGCCGTCAGCGCCTATGCCTGCATCCACTACTTCCTCAAGCTGCTGGATCACGTCGGCATGCTGCCCTTCGTGATTTACCGGCTGTTGCTCGGTGTGCTGCTGTTCGCCCTGTTTGTCTGAGTGGGGTCGAACGCATAGCCCAGGCTGCGGATGTCTTCGGCGTAGACCTCGGCCACGATGGCGCGGGTGTCCTCGTCGTAGTGGTCGTGGTAGCCGGATCGCGGACCCTCGGCGGCATTGAGTCGCTCCAGTTCCCGTTCCACGCCCAGCTGTCGGCACAGCTCGCGGAAATCCTCCTCCAGCCGCTCGTAACGGCCGACGAAGTCGATGCGCAGCCGGCCGTCCCGGTCGCAGAGGTAGGGATACTGCGGGCGGAAGTGTTCCCATTCGAGGATCTCCGGGCGGCGCAATCGCTGGCGCACGAAGGTCGGGAAGTCGGGGCAGTCGCCCAGGTATTGTTCGGCCCAGCGCCGGTCTCCCTGGTGGAATCCGCCGCGTTTCAGAAAGCGGTAGGCGGACAGCGTTCGGTCCCAGGGATTGCGCACGAAGGCGAACTTGAACCAGTGTTCGAATTCGGTCGCCGTGAACACCTGCTGGTAGGTGGCCAGGGTGTGGTGTCCGGCGCCGAGGTTGCCGAACAGGCTGTGGCTGATCGACACTCCTGCGCACTTGGGGATGTGTACGAAGATGCAGCGGTATTCGTCGAAGGATTTCAGGGTGTAACCGGTCGGGGTGCTGCGGGTGCGCAGGCGCTTCAGCTTGCGGATCCGCCTGGCATCCAGGTAGTGTCTGCGCCAGCGTCCCAGGGGCGTCCCCAGAGACGGCGGCAGACGATCAATGAGCGCCGTGCTCTTCATCGCCGAGGGCCTCGCGCACGGCCTGGAGACGGCGGGCGCGAATGGCCGCGCCGAGTTCCGGACCGCGGAGGCCGTGATCACCCAGGGCGGCGGCATTGATCCCGGCCGCGTGCGCGGCCGCCCGCTGCAGGCTATCGGCGCGGCGCTCATCGATGAGGCCGGCGGCGCGGTATACCGCCAGCAGCCGTCGCCAATGGTCGCCGTGACGGAAGGCGCCCGCCGTTTCCATCAGTTCCAGGAGGCGGGCGGGATCGTCGCTGGTGACGGCGGACTCCAGGCGGATGGCGTCCAGCGCCAGGCGACTGTAGTCGTTGGGCGCCCGCAAGCGCCGGCACAGGGCTTCGCCACGGGCCAGGCGCTGCTCCCGCGGGCGGCGGGCGCCGAGGGCGCGCAGCAATACCGCGAAGCGCACCCGCGGATCCGCGCTGCGGGCCGCGCTGTCCTGCAGCGCCGCCAGCGCCGGCGGCAGTCCCCGCTGCCGGTGGGGCGTTTCCTCACCGGCGTATTCCTCCTCGATCTCCGGGAACAGCACCGCCAGCGCGCCGCAGCCGTGCAGCACCTTGAAGAAGGTCGCCGGCGAGTCCGTGGCCAGCGCCTTGACCAGTTCCGCCCACACCCGTTCCGGGACCAGGTGATCGACCTCGCCGTTGTCGACCATGGTGCGCATCAGGGCGTTGGTGGAATGTGCCACGTGAAAGCCGTAGGGTGCGAAGCGTGCCGCCAGCCGTGCCACCCGCAGGATACGCACCGGATCCTCCACGAAGGCCGGACTGACGTGGCGCAACAACCCCTGGCGCAGGTCCTGCTCGCCGTGGAAAGGGTCGATGAGGCGGCCGTCGGGCGTCTCGGCGATGGCGTTGATGGTGAGGTCGCGCCGTTTCAGGTCCTCCTCGAGGCTGACGTCCGGGTCGGCGTGCACCTCGAAGCCGTGATAACCGGGGGCGGTCTTGCGCTCGCTGCGCGCCAGCGCGTATTCCTCGCCGGTCTCGGGGTGCAGGAACACCGGGAAGTCCTTGCCGACAGGACGGTAGCCGAGTTCCAGCATCTGTTCGGGGGTGGCACCGACCACCACCCAGTCGCGTTCCTTGACGGGCAGTCCCAGCAACCGGTCGCGTACCGCGCCGCCCACCAGGAAGACTTCCATCAGCTGGCGCGCCGGGCCCGTGCGCGGTAGGCGTAGTAGCGGGCGCGGCTGTTGTTGGCGCCCAGGTAGACAGGCACGATGGACTCCACCGAATGCGGCGTGATGCCCAGCCGTGGCAGCGCCGGATCGCTGCACAGGCTGTCCTTCTTCAGGGAGTAATAGTTGTCCAGGGTGAAGGGCTTGCCCGGCAGCAGTCCCAGCAGGCGCCCCTGCAGACGCGCGAGCGCATCCGGCAGTTCGATCACGCGGGTGCTCCTGCCGATCACCCGGGCGGTGTACTCCACCAGTTGCCTGAGGGTGTAGTCGCGCGGACCGCACAGTTCGAGGCGCTGGCCGGCGCTGCGGCGGTCGTCGAGCGTGCGCACGAAGGCCTCGACCACGTCGCCGACGTAGACCGGCGCGAAGCGCGAGCCGGCGCAGGCGAGCGGAAACAGCGGCGGTGCCATGCGCAGCAAGGCGGCGAAGCGGTTGAAGAAGCTGTCCTCCGGACCGAAGATGACCGAGGGCCGGAAGCTGGTGACTTCCAGGCCGGGCGTGTTGTGCACCAGGTCCTCGCCCTCGCCCTTGGTTTTCAGGTACAGGCTGCGACTCTCGTTGACGTTGGCGTTGAGGGCGCTCATGTGCAGCAGGCGGCTGACGCCGGTCTCGCGCATGCTCTTGGCGACGCAGCGCGGCAGTTCCACGTGCGCCTTCTGGAAGCGGCTGTTGCCCTGTTCGTTGAGGATGCCGACCAGGTTGATGACGCAGTCCGTATCGGCGAACACCTGCTGCAGTTCCCTGCAGTCATAGGGATCTGCCGCCAGCAGGCGCAGCCGCGTGCCGACGCGGAACTCGCGGTGACGCTCCGGCCGCCGTGTCAGCACCGTCACCGAGTGGCCCAGGTCCGCGAGTCGGTGGACCAGATGCGAGCCGACGAAGCCGGTTCCGCCCAGCACGCAGATACGTTGTGCTTTCATGTCAGTTCCCAGAGTGGTGTCGAGGCCGGGGGATTTTAAGCCAATCAGGCAGCAAAAGGGACCCGTATCGGCGTCGGGTCCTTCAGTAGCGCTGCCGGATGGTCGGCATGCGTTGTGACAGTCGCGTCACCGCACGCTGCAACCGCCATTCGAAAATGGTGGCGTAGGACAGCACGCGCTTCACGTAGCGGCGGGTCTCGCGGAAAGGAATGTGTTCCACCCACAGGGCTGCAGACAGCCCCGTCTTTTCCGGCAGCCAGCGACTGACGCGGTGGGGGCCGGCATTGTAGGCGGCGGCGGCCAGTACCGGCGAGCCGTTGTAGCGCTGCAGCAGCCGGTTCAGATAGGCGCTGCCGAGGCGGATGTTGTGATCCGAGCGCAGCAGGGACTGGGTGCCCCGGTAGCGGATCTTCAGCGCCCGTGCCGTCTGGCGCCCGGTCGCGGGCATCAGCTGCATCAGCCCGAGGGCGCCGACCGCGGAGCGTGCGTCTTCCATGAAGGCGCTCTCCTGGCGGATGACGCCATAGATGAGTGCCGGGTCCAGGTCGTAGCGCTGCGCGTTGGCGAGGATCGAGTCACGGTGCGGCAGTGGAAAACGCAGTTTGAGATCGGTCCAGTAGCGTGCCTGTGCGGCGGTGATGATGGCGCGGTCGTGCCAGCCCCAGCGGCTGGCCAGTATCGCCGCCAGCCGCAGCTTTTCGGTGGGCAGAGCGGCGGTGGCCTGGAACCATTCACGGCGGGCTTCGGTCCGCTTGCCGGCGAGGTACAGTTCGCGCGCGCGTTCGATGCCGGGCAGTCGTTCCAGCTCCTGCAGTTCGGCGTTGTCGAAGCGGATGCGTACATCGTTCATGCGGTAGGAGCGTTCCAGGTGGTCGGCCGCCAGGAAGCCGTAGTAGCTGCGTTCGCCGCTGAGCTGCGAGAACAGGGTGAAGGCGTCGCCGCCGTGGCCGTCGGCTTCCAGGGCGCGGGCGCGCCAGTACTGCCAGACTTCGGCGTTGCGTTCGACCGGACTGAGTTCGTCGATCCAGTGCAGCACCCGCTCCCAGTCCTGGTCGAACAGGGCCGTTCGCACCCGCCACTGGCGAACCTCGCTGTCGGCCTGCTGCGGCGGGACGGCTGCCAGCCATTCGGCGGCGCGCGGATGATTGCGACGCGCGGCGGACAGGGCGATGCGACGCAGGATTTTTCCGCGCCGGCTGGCGTCGAACTCATGACTGGCCTCGATTTCCTGCCAGTGTTTCCAGGCCTGCTCCGGCTTGTAGCGCGCCAGCCGGCCGATGGCGTGCAGCAGGATTTCGCGTACCAGCGGCGTATCCTCCTGCGCCCACTCCTTCGACAGGGCGGCGGTCGGACGGCGATGGGCGTACTGCCAGCGTTTGACCCAGGTACGGTCCGCCGCCGACAGCCGCCTGGCGAGATAGCCGGCCAGGCTCGACTTCTGGTTGGCGAAGGCAAGGCGGATGCGTTGCCACAGCAGCTCGCTGGTGATCAGCGAGCTGGCGTAGAGCTGGTCGAAGGCGGGGTCGCAGGCATCCGGTTGCGAGTGGCCCACCAGCCACAGTCCCAGGGCGTCCTTCAGCGCCGCCTCGCGGTCGCCGCGCTGCAGGCGTGCACGGATCTGGTAGCACTGCAGGGTGACGGATTCCTGTGGCTGGTAGAAGCGCAGGTAGGTGGACCAGTCCTTGCGTTTGCCCAGGCGCTGCAGCCAGGCGACGCGCAGGCGTTCCCCGATGGGCTGGTCGGCGTAGCGCTCCAGGAAGTCCTGAACCTCGTCGGCGCCTGCCTTGCCGAGGCGTCGGCGCAGTTGCCAGTATTCCAGGTAGCCGTAGAGGGGGTAGTCGCGCAGCTGTGCCTTCAGCCGTTCGAAACGCGCGCTGTCACCGTTTCTGAGGGCCGACTCGGCGTCCAGGAACTGTTCGCGCTGGCGTTCGCGCAGGCCGGCGGGTGTGGTGGCAGTGACCAGCAGGAGCAGCAGCAGGAGGATCCCCCTTGATCGATATTGCATGTCCGTGAGGCTGCCCTGCTTCCCTTTGCGTTGTCCCGCGATCCGCCCCCGGTGCTCCGGGTGTCGGGGCAGGAGGAACGAATCCGTCTGCGACTAACCATAAAACGTTCCCGGCGCAGGTACAATGCCTCGATGACGACGCTCCTGCCCTGGTTCGCCTATGCCCTGACAGGCCTGTTTGCCGGCCTGCTCGCCGGTCTCCTAGGGGTGGGTGGTGGGCTGATCATTGTGCCGGTGTTCGTGGCCCTGTTCAGCCTGCAGGGTTTTTCTCCCGACCACCTGGTGCAGCTGGCGCTGGGTTCCTCCCTGGCCAGCATCGTGTTCACTTCGCTGTCGTCCACCTGGGCGCACCAGCGACGTGCTGCGGTTGACTGGGTGCTGGTAGTGCAGCTGTCGCTCGGCCTGCTCGCCGGCGCCTGGACCGGCGGACAACTGGCGAAGTGGCTGGGCGGCAGTCTGCTGTCCCTGCTGTTCGGCGTCTTCGAACTGGCGGTGGCGGTGCAGATGTTCGCCGGCCGGCCTCCGTCGCCGCACCGCCGGCGTCCGGGTGGCGCGCGCAATGCGCTCGCAGGTGTCGTCATCGGCATTCTGTCGGCCTTGCTGGGCATCGGCGGAGGCACCCTCACGGTACCCTGGCTGGTGTGGCACGGTGTCGGCATGCGTACGGCGGTGGCGACCTCGGCTGCCTGTGGTCTGCCGATCGCCCTCAGTGGCGCACTGGGCTTCGTGCTCGCCGGCCGGCAGGAGTCCGGCCTGCCGGCCGGCAGCACGGGGTATCTCTACTGGCCGGCGGTGGCGGCCGTCAGCGCCGCCAGCGTGGTCGGCGCGCCGCTCGGCGCACGCCTGGCCCACTGGCTCGATCCGCTGCGCCTGAAACGGCTGTTTGCCGGCTTCATCGCCCTGCTGGGTGTCGGAATGGTCGCCAGGGTACTGTCTGGATAGCCCTTTCCTGGCCCGAATCTCCCCGCCGAATATGAGGCTGCATGAGCCGGTTTCCCGGGATTGCTTTTTCTTGATGTACGTCAAGGTTGGTAACAAGCGCGCGCGCCTATAGTTGTTCCTGCTAATTTTCTAATGGACGGCTTATCGTGGCTGGCGCGATCAGCAGGAAACAGTTTCTGAGGGGCGATTTTTCCGGGCGGAAGGCGCCCCTGCGCCCCCCTTGGGCGTTGCCGGAAGAGGCGTTCACGCGGCTGTGCGAGCGCTGCGGCGACTGTATCCGGGTATGCCCCACGCAGTTGCTGAAGCAGGGGCGTGGCGGTTTCCCGGAGCCCGATTTCAGCGCCGCCGAATGCCTGTTCTGCGAAGACTGTGTCGGCGCCTGCCGCCCGCGTGCGCTCAGAAAGGAGCCGGGGCAACGGCCATGGACGCTGCAGGCCGTGGTCGATGCCGGCTCCTGTATCGCCTTCCGGGGCGTGGCGTGTCGCAGTTGCGTGGATCCGTGCGAGAGCCGTGCCATTCGTATGCCGCCGAGGCCGGGGGGGATCTCCGTCCCGGAGATCGACGCGGCACTCTGTTCCGGTTGCGGCGCCTGTTACGGCGTCTGCCCGGTCGGGGCGATCCGCATGCAGGCGGCGTGAAACCGCGAGGAGTCGCAATGAACATCAGTGGTGTAGTGGTACGAACCTTCCCCCGGGACATCGATACGGTCACCAGGGCGCTGAGCGAATTCGACGGCGTCGAGGTGCACGGGGCGAACGAGGACGGACGTTTGGTGGTGACGGTCGAACAGCGCGACGAGCGCGGCACGGCGGACCTGCTGGTGCGCATGCAGGATGTGCCGGGGGTGCTGTCGGCATCCATGATCTACCACCACTTCGAAGATTTGGGTCAACAGGAGGCCGAGCAATGAAACTGACCAGGCGAGAATTCATCAAGACCAACGCGATTGCCGCTGCGGCGAGCGCGGCAGGTGTGACCATCCCGGGCGTCAGGGAAGCGCTGGCGGAATCCGGCGACAAGATCCGCTGGGACAAGGCACCCTGCCGCTTCTGTGGTACCGGCTGCAGTGTGCTGGTGGGTACCAAGGACGGGCGCGTGGTGGCCACCCAGGGTGATCCGGACGCGCCGGTCAACCGCGGCCTCAACTGTATCAAGGGTTACTTCCTGTCCAAGATCATGTACGGACGTGATCGCCTCACCAAGCCACTGCTGCGCATGCGCAACGGCAAGTACGACAAGGAAGGCGAGTTCACCGAGGTCAGCTGGGATACGGCTTTCGACATCATGGAAGAGAAGTTCAAGGCGGCGCTCAAGCACGACCTCGAGGCCAACAAGGGCAAGCCGCCCGAAGAGATTGTCTCCACGGTCGGCATGTTCGGTTCCGGCCAGTGGACGGTGTGGGAGGGCTATGCCGCCTCCAAGCTGTTCAAGGCCGGCTTCCGCTCCAACAACATCGATCCCAATGCGCGCCACTGCATGGCTTCCGCGGTCGGCGCCTTCATCCGCGCCTTCGGGGCCGACGAGCCCATGGGGTGCTACGACGATCTGGAGCACGCCGATGCCTTCGTGCTGTGGGGTTCCAACATGGCAGAGATGCACCCCATCCTGTGGTCGCGCCTGACGGATACCCGTCTGACCAAGAAGGGCTGCGAGGTGCACGTGCTGTCCACCTTCGAACACCGCTGTTTCGATCTGGGCGACAACAACATGGTGTTCACGCCGCAGACCGACCTGGCGATCCTCAACTACATCGCCAACTACATCATCCAGAACAAGGCCTACAACAAGGACTTCATCGACCAGCATACCAATTTCACCAAGACGCCGACCGACATCGGCTACGGCCTGCGTCCGGACAATCCGCTGCAGAAGAAGGCCAAGAATCCCAACAAGGGCAAGCTGTCGAAGATCAGCTTCGAGGAATATGCCAAATCGGTCGAGCCCTACACCCTGGAGTACACCGCGGAACTCTCGGGGGTGCCGAAGGAGAAGCTGGAGCGGCTGGCGAAGCTCTATGCCGACCCGGACAAGAAGATCACCTCCTTCTGGACCATGGGTTTCAACCAGCACACCCGCGGTGTATGGGTCAACGGCCTGATCTACAACGTGCACCTGCTGATGGGCAAGATCTCGGAGCCGGGCAACGGACCCTTCTCGCTCACCGGCCAGCCGTCCGCCTGCGGTACGGCGCGCGAGGTCGGCACCTTTGCCCATCGCCTGCCGGCCGATTATGTCGTCATGAAGAAGGCGCACCGCGATTTTGCCGAGAAGATCTGGAAGCTGCCGGAAGGCACCATTCCCGGCAAGAAGGGCTACCACGCGGTATTGCAGAATCGCATGCTCAAGGATGGCAAGCTCAATGCCTACTGGGTGCAGTGCAACAACAACATGCAGGCCGGGGCCAACATGAACGAGGAGACCTATCCCGGTTATCGCAACCCGAAGAACTTCATCGTGGTCTCCGATCCCTATCCGACCGTGACCGCCATGGCGGCCGACCTGATCCTGCCCACCGCCATGTGGACCGAGAAGGAGGGCGCCTATGGTAACGCCGAGCGCCGTACCCAGTTCTGGCGCCAGCAGGTCGACGCGCCGGGAGAGGCCAAGTCGGACCTGTGGCAGGTGATGCAGTTCTCCAAGCGTTTCAAGGTGGAGGACGTGTGGCCGCAGGAGCTGATCGACAAGAAGCCCGAGTATGCCGGCAAGACGCTGTACGAAATCCTGTTCGCCAATGGCCAGGTCGACAAGTTCCCCAAGGAAGTCGTCACCGACAGCAAGGGCAACGAGTACCACAACCACGAGATGGAAGATTTCGGTTTCTACGTGCAGAAAGGCCTGTTCGAGGAGTACCGTCGCTTCCAGCTAGAGGGGCCGAAGAAGGGGCACGAGCAGGCGCCTTTCGATGTCTATCACAAGGTGCGCGGTCTGCGCTGGCCGGTGATCGACGGCAAGGAAACCCTGTGGCGCTACCGCGAGGGCTACGATCCCTATGTCAAGGACGGCGAGGAGATCCGCTTCTACGGTCGCCCGGACGGCAAGGCCAATATCATTACCGCGCCCTACGAGCCGCCCGCGGAGAGCCCGGACGACGAGTACAACCTGTGGTTGTGCACCGGTCGTATTCTCGAGCACTGGCATTCCGGGTCCATGACGCGGCGCGTGCCGGAGCTGTATCGCGCCTTCCCGGATGCGGTGATCTTCATGCACCCCGACGATGCCAGGGAGCGCGGCCTGCGCCGTGGCCTGGCGGCGAAGGTGGTCAGCCGGCGCGGTGAGATCACCGCGCGCATCGAGACCCGCGGGCGCAACCGCCCGCCCAGGGGGCTGATCTTCATTCCCTGGTTCGACGCCGGCCGCTTGGTCAACAAGCTGACGCTGGACGCCACCGACCCGCTGTCCAAGGAAACGGACTACAAGAAGTGCGCGGTCAAGGTGGTGAAGGTCTGAGTACGAGGGGCTTGCGGCAGTCATGTCCGTGAACGCGAAACGGCAGCGCAAGGCGCCCAATTCCGCCAGCCGGCGGCGCTTTCTGGTGGAGATGGCGCGCACCGGCGGCGGGGTGGCGCTGTTCGCGCTGGGCGTGGGGATGTACGCGCGCCAGGCCGCCTCGCTGCCGGCGCAGGCCCTGCGTCCGCCGGGCGCACTGGCGGAGGCGGATTTCCTCGGTGCCTGCGTGCGTTGCGGTCTGTGCGTGCGTGACTGTCCCTACGATACCCTGCGGCTGGCGAAGCCGGGTGAGCCGGTGGCGACCGGCACACCCTATTTCACCGCCCGCGAGGTCCCGTGCGAGATGTGCGAGGACATCCCCTGCGTCAAGGCCTGCCCCACCGGTGCCCTGGATCACGGTCTCGACGATATCGACGATGCGCGCATGGGGCTGGCGGTGCTGGTCGACGAGGAGAACTGCCTCAACTTCCGCGGGCTGCGTTGCGACGTCTGCTACCGCATCTGCCCCTCCATCGACAAGGCCATCACCCTGGAGATGCAACACAACGCGCGCAGCGGCATGCACGCCATGTTCATCCCCACGGTCCATTCGGACGCCTGTACCGGCTGCGGCAAGTGCGAGAAGGCCTGCGTGCTGGAAGAGGCGGCCATCAAGGTATTGCCCCTGAAGCTGGCCCGCGGTGAACTGGGACACCACTACCGCTGGGGCTGGGAGGAGAAGCGCAAGGCGGGTGGCAGCCTGGTGACACCCGACCAGCCGCACCGTTACAACCTCCCCGAGGGCGAACGTTACGACTACGAGGGGCAGGGGCTGATCATGGAGGACAAGGGCGGTGAAGTGCCTTTTGGTGACGACCCCCTGAGCACCCTCAAACGCGGCATGGAGGGTCGGCGATGAAAGCGGGCGCACGGCCGGGTGCGGAGGCGATCGCGCTCAAGGGACGTTTCGCCGCCAGCAAGTGGCTGCTGGCACGGCGTTTCGTGCAGCTGTCGATCCTGGCGCTGTTCCTGCTCGGTCCCTGGTTCGGTATCTGGATCGTCAAGGGCAACCTCAATGCCAGTCTCACCCTCGACGTGCTGCCACTGACCGATCCCTACGTCCTGTTGCAGACCCTGCTGAGCGGGCACGTGCCGGAACTGACGGCGATCACGGGCGCGCTCATCGTGCTGGTCTTCTATCTGCTGGTAGGTGGTCGTGTCTACTGTGCCTGGGTATGCCCGGTCAACATGGTGACCGACGGCGCCCAGTGGCTGCGCGAGCGGCTCGGTATCACGGGGGCGTCGCGCCTGTCACGCAGCGCCCGTTACTGGATCCTCGGCGCCACCTTGTTCCTGGCTGCGGTGACCGGCTCGGTCGCCTGGGAACTGGTCAATCCGGTGTCCATGCTGCACCGCGGCCTGTTCTTCGGCATGGGGCTCGGATGGCTGATCGTGCTGGCCGTGTTCCTGCTGGACCTGCTGGTCAGTCGCCGTGCCTGGTGCGGTCACCTGTGTCCGGTGGGCGCCTTCTACAGCCTGCTGGGCAGGTACAGCCTGGTACGGGTGCGTGCCGACCGGCGCGAACAGTGCGACGACTGCATGGACTGTTTCGCCGTGTGTCCGGAGCAGCAGGTCATCCGGCCGGCGCTCAAGGGCGCCGAGAAGGGTATCGGTCCGGTCATCCTGTCGCCGAACTGCACCAACTGCGGGCGCTGCATCGACGTATGCGCCAGGGACGTCTTCCGTTTCGGAAGCCGTTTCAACAACCGAGCCGATTTCGACGAACGAACACATCATTCCCCCGGAGTGGAGGTCCTGAGATGATCAAGAAACTTTCTGTTGCGTTGGTATTGTGGAGTGCAAGCGGAGTGGTGACACAGTTTGCAACGGCTGCCGATGTGGAATCGTTGCGCGGCCAGACCGCGATCGAGGATGAGTCGCGGCCGCCGGAGCCGAAGAAGTACGCCAAGGACGGAGAGCCGCTGCCGCGCGACTATGTACAGCAGCCTCCGCTGATACCGCACAAGATCACCAACTACCGTATCGATGCGAACTCCAACAAGTGCCTGAGCTGCCACAGCTGGAAGAACTATCGCGAGGCCGGTGCCACCAAGATCAGCCAGACGCACTTCCAGGATCGGGACGAGAACGTGCTGGCGAACATCTCGGCGCGGCGTTACTTCTGCACCCAGTGCCACGTGCCGCAGGCCAACGCCAGGCCGCTGGTGGAAAACACCTTCAAACCCATCACCGCAATCTCGGGACAGTGAGTTCCGCGCCTTGAGTGGATACAGCCATGACGCATAACAATCCAAGTCAGTGTAACGGGGTCCTGTGCAGGATGTGGCAGGCGTTCCGGCGGCCTTCGGTCAAGTACTCGGTCGGCGCGCTGCTGTTCATCGGTTTTGTCGCAGGTATCGTCTTCTGGGGCGGTTTCAACACCGCCATGGAGATGACCAACAACGAGCAGTTCTGTATCTCCTGTCACGAGATGAAGGACAACGTCTACCAGGAATACAAGAACACCATTCACTACAGCAACCGCACCGGCGTCCGGGCCACCTGCCCCGACTGCCACGTGCCCAAGGAATGGGTGCACAAGGTGATCCGCAAGATCCAGGCGACCAACGAGCTGTATCACAAGGTGATGGGGACCATCGACACCCGCGAGAAATTCCTGGCGCACCGGCTGGAACTGGCCAAGCACGTCTGGAGCGTGATGAAGAAGACCGATTCGCGTGAGTGTCGCAACTGCCACAACTTCGAATACATGGATTTCGCCGAACAGGGGCGCCGCGCGGTGGCGCAGCATTCCAAGGGACTGGAGGAAGGCAAGACCTGTATCGATTGCCACAAGGGTATTGCCCACCACCTGCCCGACATGAGCGAAGTCGATCCCACCGAGGTGGTGGGAAGCCACTGATCGACGGCCCGATCAGCGGGGAATACAACGTCCCTGCTGTGAGGGCCTGGCCACGGAACCACGCGGAAGGCACGGAAACGAGCGTTATGGAGCTTTCCGTGCCTTCCTGCGTGGTTCCGTGGCTGTCTTGCTCCCTTGCCCGCTCCCTGCCGGCGGGCAAGCCGTTACGGCGGTGTGGTCGTATCTGACAGGTGCAGGGAATCCGACTGCTGGCGCAAGGCGAAAGCCGTGCTCAGCCGCCCGTCATCGACATGAAACGCAGCAGCTGTTCGGGTTTTTCCGTGAACTCGTGCCGCTGTGGCTTGCGCGCGATGGCGCCGACGATGGCCTGTTCCAGTTGTTCGTCGCTGGCGCCGGCGCGCAGCAGAGGGCGCAGTCCGACCTTGTCGTTCTGGCCCAGGCACAGGTAGATGTCGCCGTCCACGGACAGGCGTACGCGATTGCAGGTCTCGCAGAAGTGCTGCGAGATGGGGGTGATGAAGCCGATGCGCAGCCGGGTGCCGGCGACGCGGACGTAGCGCGCCGGGCCACCGCCCGGCATGACACCCGGCAGCAGTTCGAAATGCCGTTCCAGCCGCGAACGCACCTCAGCCAGATCGAGGTAGCGTGCGCTCGCCTGGCGGCCGGTGTTGCCGACCGGCATGGTCTCGATGAAGCGCAGCGTGAAGTCGTGTTCGATACAGAACCGGGCCATGTCCACGACTTCGTCGTCGTTGACGCCTGCCATGACCACCATGTTGATCTTGATGGGTGCAAAGCCGGCGTCTTTGGCCGCCATGAGGCCGCTCAACACCTTGTCCAGCCGACCCTGGGTGATCTGTTTGAAGCGTTCCGGTCGCAGGCTGTCGAGACTGACGTTGATGCGCGAGATGCCGGCCGCGCGGAGTTCCCGCGCATGCCGCGAGAGGCGCGTGGCGTTGGTGCTCAGTGACAGATCCTCGATGCCCGGCAGTCGCGCCAGGCGTGCCGCCAGCTTCGGAAGATCCCGCCGTACCAGGGGTTCGCCACCGGTAAGGCGCACGCGACGGGTGCCCAGGCGACCGAAGGCTGCGATCACCCGCTCGATCTCGCCGAAGTCCAGCCAGTCCCCGGGTTCCTCGAAATCCCTGAACCCCCGGGGCATGCAATAGTCACAGCGCAGGTCGCAGCGGTCCGTGACCGAGAGTCGCAGGTAGTCGATGGATCTGCCGAATGGATCGATGAGTCGCTTCACGATTCAAGCCTAGCCCAGGTTCCGGAAGACAACAATAGGATGTTTCCCTGCCGGATGCCCTTGACCTGAATCAAGAACGGCCCGGGTCCCTTCACACCGACTGGTAGTAGAGGTTCTGCGGATGCCGGGCTTCGGCGAAGAAAAACCAGCGTTCGGCGACCAGGCCGGCATACTGCACCACGAAGGCCGCGACGAAGGTCCAGGTCACGCCGCTGGCCAGTCCGAGCGCCAGAAAAATGACGGGGGCCGGGAATACGGTCAGCAGGAACGTCCATTTGACGATTGCCGGCAGGTAGTCCGGTGCGCCGTGGAAGAACTCGCGGGTGTTGAAGGAACCCGCCATGAAGCCCTGCGATTTCTGCTGGATACGGGCGTGGCGAATGCCGATGGCGGTGGCCAGGGTGGAGCGGTGCTGGATGCGGGCATTGCGGACCAGGCTGGAGACGCGCGTCAGCAGCGCCGTGAGCGTGAGGATGATGGCCCAGGCGCCGTAGAAATCACCCAGTTCCGATTGTTGCCAGGAAGCGAAGGCGCTCGCCAGGGTGAAGCCGGAAGCGGCGCCCAGGAGGGTGTAGTTGACCACGGTCAGCGGCGTGGCCCACTCCTGCAGGAACTTGATGCAGGCGTAGATCATGCCGGTGCACAGGAACAGGGTGAAGGCCAGCAGCGTCGCCAGGGCGCCCACCAGCAGCGACAGATCGACGTCGATGGTTCCGCGGAGTTCGAACAATACCGGATTCAGGCCGGAATAGTGGATCAGGCCATAGAGCGCGACGCTGGCGGCAAACAGGGGCAGCACGATGACCTCGCGTGACAGCCACGAGGTGCGCCAGCGGGCCGCCGAGCGCCAGGCGCGTTCCGGGTGTCCGAGGTGGAACAGCGAAGCGAACAGGCCGGCGCCGAGAAACAGCAACGACAGCAGGCTGCCGTAGCCATAGAAGCCGGCCGGGTCTTGCGCCGGCAGCACCTTGATGGCCGAATACAGCTGGCCGGTGTACAGCGCCAGGAACAGCCCCTGGCCGACGCCGATCAGGGTGGTGAGGAAGATGACCGAAAATGCCGGGTGCATGTCTTGCTCCTGTGTATAGGGCGGTTACCAGCTGGTGACGTCGTCCAGCGTCGGCTCGTCGCTGTCCGGCATGGGCAGCTGACGTTCCTTCCTGAGCGGGTTGTCGACGCGTACCAGCTCGTCCTCGTGAATGGTGATGCGGGTGCGCCGCCGCGGCAGGTAGTGGTTGGACGGTCGCGTACCCCATTCCGGCATCAGCTGGTAGCCGCCGCGTTCACGGATGGCCACCGCGGCTTCCGAGGCCGGGTCGTTGACGTCGCCGAACAGGCGCGCATTGGTGGGGCAGGCCATGACGCAGGCCGGCTTGCGCTCGTTCTCCGGCAGCGCCTGGTCGTAGATCCGGTCCACGCACAGGGTGCACTTCTTCATCACCTTCTGGTGCTCGTCCAGTTCGCGCACGCCGTAGGGGCAGGCCCAGGAGCAGTACTTGCAGCCGATGCACTTGTCATAGTCCACCAGCACGATGCCGTCTTGCTCGCGCTTGTAACTGGCGCCGGTCGGACACACCGGCACGCACGGCGGCTCCTCGCAGTGCAGGCAGCTCTTGGGAAAGTGCACCGTCTCGGCGTCGGGGAATTCGCCGATCTCGAAGGTCTGCACGCGGTTGAAGAAGGTGCCGGTGGGATCCTTGCCGAAGGGATTCATGTCGGCCAGGTAACCGGCGCTGCCGGAGGTGTTCCACTCCTTGCAGCTGGTCACGCAGGCGTGACAGCCGACGCAGACATTGAGATCGATGACGAGCGCGAGTTGTTTCATGTG
>DROT01000022.1 GCA_011321775.1 Gammaproteobacteria bacterium
CTGGGGTGCTCCCTACTACGGCTATGGCTATCCGGCCGCGGTAGCGCCGGTACAGCCGAGCACTACTTCCTCTACCAAGGCGAAGTAGAGCGCCTGCCATCACCGGCTCCGTCCGGTGGCAGCAATGAACGGGCCGCAAAAGCGGCCCGTTTTTTCTTTGGATACACCTGCCGGCCCATTTCAAGGAAACAAGCGGTCGTCTGAGGGAAGAGGCATCCACCACCCTCGCGGAGCTGAATGGCCCCCCTCAAAACGGCTGTGCCGCCGGGTACTCGCGCAGTACCCGAGCGGCGTCCAGCGGTGGCGGCGACAGCAGCGGATCGTCGAGCGGCCAGGCCGGCTGCTGCGGAAGCGTTTTTTTCCGGTAAGCGGCCAGCGTATCCTGCAATTGCTGCAGCCGTTCTGCGGGCGCCATCCATCCCAGCATGTCGATGACTTGCTGTTGCAGCTTCGCCGCCTGCTCGAACTGGCCGTCGGCGGCGGCAGCCAGTGCCAGCGCCTCGATGTTGGGTGGCGTCGGCTGTTGCGGTGCCAGCTCGTTGGCGAGCGTCAGTGCGCGCACGCTGTCACGCACCGAGGCGTCCGCGCTCAGGCTGTAGAGTCGCACCAGCGCATATTTCAGCTCCGCCTGTCCGGGGTGTTGCGCCAGTCGCCGTTCCAGGTCTGCGGCACTGTCGCGGTCGCTCTGGCCGGCATGCTGTCGCGCCACCACTTCCAGCAGCCGTGCGGGCGGAATGTCGGCGTCATTCTCCAGCGCCGCACGGTAGTGCCGGGCGGCGGCCTCGAAACGCCCTTGCCGGAAGCGCAGGTTGGCGAGGTGGAAATGGGCCCCGGCATGGCCCGGGTCACGCTGCAGCGTTTCACGGTAGCGGGCGGCGGCGCTCTCGATGTTTCCCGACGCATCGAGCATGATGCCGAGGAAGAAGGGCGCCAGCGCCGCTTGCGGTGCTTCCTTCTGCACCCGTCGCAGCTGTTCCACCGCAGCATCCCCGCGTCCGGCAAGGTAGAGCGCGCGCGCATAGCTGATGCGGGCTGCAGCATTCGAGGGGTCGGTCTCGAGTCCCTTTTCGAAACGGCGTACGGCTTCTTCATAGTCGTGCGCCATCACGGCCTGCAGGCCGAGACCGAAGTCCCGCCGGGCGGTCTGCAGGACCTGCTGCAGTTCGGTGATCAGCGGGTCATCCGCCTGCGGCAGCCGACGCTTGAACTGCGCCAGGTGACGGCGGGCGGCATCCTGCTGGCCCAGGTGGCGCAGCGCCTGCGCCAGCGGGTAGTGTGCTGCTAGCGCACCGGGGTCGATTTCCAGCACTTCCTTCAGGTGCTCGGCGGCGCGCCCATAGTCGCGCCGCAACAGGTCGATCTGGGCGAGGTAGTACAGCGCGGCCGCGCGCAACCCCGGCCGGGTCGCGGCCGCCTCCAGCGCCGCGCTGGCTTCGTCCAGCCGGTCGGTCTCCAGCCACAACTGTCCCAGGCGCAGCTCGAGCGGTGCATAGTCGGGGTCGAGTTCGCGCGCGCGCGACAGCAGTCGCTGCGCCTTGTCGCTGTCGCCGGAGAGCAGCGCCAGGTAGCCGCCGTAATAGTTCCAGCGGAACAACCGGGGCTGCAGCCTGCGGGCATTGTCCCAGGCGATGGCGGCGGCACGGTCGATGTGCGCCAGCTGGTAGAGGGCTGCCAGTCGGCCCCAGGCATTCGCCAGTCGCTCGGTCTCCACCTCCGGCGCCTGCAGCAGCGTTGCCAGTTCCTTGCGGGCGGTGGCGATGGCCTCGCGGGCGAGGCGCTCGGCGCCGGAGGTGTCGCTCTCGGGGAGGGGCTGCAGCCGGGTGGCCCAGCGCTCCGGCAGTTGTGCCAGGGCGTCGGCCTGGGCGGGGGCCGGGAACGAGAGCGCGGTCAGCAAGGTCAGCAGCGCGAGAACTCCGCCCGCACCCGCCTTCACGATCCCGCCTCCGGTTGCTCGACGTCCAGGACGGTATCCACGCGATCGACCTCGACGACCTGTTGCTGGCCGTCGGGCCAGGTGATGTGCAGTCGTTCCACCTGCCGCGACGGTCCCAGCCCGAAGGTGAGCGGCAGTTCGATCTGCGACAGGTAGGAACGCGCCGGCATGACTTGCCGGTACTGGGTGACTCCGCCGGCGACCAGTTGCACGCGCGCGCCGATCGCGTCGCGGTTGGCGCCACGCCCGTGCAGACGCAGGCGCAACCAGTGGTTGCCGTTGTCACGGTCGTTGCGCAACAGCGCGGGGGCACGGCCGTTCTGGCTGATGAGCAGGTCGAGGTCGCCATCGCCGTCGATATCGGCGCACGCCAGCGCGCGTCCCACCAGCGGCTGCGACAGGTCGCCGACCTCACTCGCCAGTACGAACTGTCCCTTGCAGTCGTTGCCGCAGTTCCAGAACAGCTGCGGCGGTTGTGCATAGTGCTGGCTGGCCTGGACGCGGTTGATCTCGTGTTCCAGGTGGCCGTTGGCCTGCAGCAGGTCGGGGCGGCCGTCGAGGTCGGCGTCGAGGAACAGCACCCCGAAGGTCAGCGCCAGTCGCGAGGCGGGACCGATGCCTTCCAGCACCGCCTCGTCGGCAAAGGGCGGCTGGCCGTCGACGGTGACGAACAGGGAGCTCATCTCGTTGGCGAAGTTGCCGATGACGATGCCGAGGTCGCGGTCGTTGCGGTAGTGGGCCGCGTCGATACCCATGCCGCCGGTGGCCTTGCCGTTGCGGTCCCAGGCCAGTCCCTCGAAGGCGCCCACCTCCTCGAAACGGCCGTTGCCCAGGTTGTGGAACAGGAAGTTGCGCGACGTGTCGTTGGCGACGGCGATGTCGATCCAGCCATCGCCGTCGTAGTCCACTGGGACCACACCCAGACCCTTGCCTACCGGGCGGCCCGACTCGGGGTCGTGGACCTGGATGCCGGCGCTGGCGGAGACCTCGCTGAAGCGGCCGTTGCCGTCGTTGCGATAGAGGTAGCTGTCGGTGCCGGGAAAGTGGTTGGGCGCGCCGTAGGCGCGACCCAGGCCGGCCAGGCGGAAGTCGATACCGAGATCCATCTTGCGCGACCAGTCAACATAGTTGAGCACGAACAGGTCGAGATCGCCGTCGCCGTCATAGTCGAAAAAGGCCGCACCGCTGCTCCAGCGATCCCGCTCGCCGGCGACGCCCGCCTCCGCGCTAACCTCGCGAAAGGTCCCGCCCTCGTTGTGGAACAGGTGGTTGGCGCCCAGTGTCGACAGGAACAGGTCGACCCGACCGTCACCGTCGTAGTCGCCGACGGCGACGCCCATACCCCAGGCCTCGACTGCCAGACCGGCCGCTTCGGTGACGTCGGTGAAGTGGCCGTTGCCGTCGTTGCGGTACAGCGCCTGGGTCGGTGTATGCCCGCCGGGGTGGTCCGGCCAGTAGCGGGAGTTGACCAGGAACAGGTCCGGGTCACCGTCGTTGTCGTAGTCGAGGAAGGCGGCACCGCTGCCCATGGTCTCGGGCATCAGGCGTTCGCCGTAGGCGCCGTTGACGTGCACGAAGTCGATGCCCGCATCACGGGTGATGTTGCTGAAGTGCAGCGGGGGTGCCTGCCTGGCTGCCGTCTTTTCGGCCGGGGCCGGGACGGTGACCGTTTTCTCGGCGACCGGCCGGCTGTGCTCGCCCGGCTGCAGCCGGAGATAGATCAGGATACCGGCTGCCACCGCCACGCCGATCACCAGCAGCGAGCGACGGAAGGCGCGGCCGATGATTGCCTCGCCGCGATGACGCTCCCGGCCTTGTGATGACTTCTTCATGTGGCGGCTCCGTCTGTTTCATGGGCCAGCGCCTCGACCGGCGCGTCGCTGTCTTCTTCCGTCGCCAGCGGTCGCCGCTGCAGGTCGTAGACCGCCACCGGCTCGGCGGCGTGGTCCGCGGCGGGATTGCGGCTTCGGTGCAGGGCCACGGCGCGTTCCACGGCGTGCTCGTCACGGCGGTAGCGTTCGTGCAGCCGGCGCTCGCGCGCGGCGTCCTGCTGACGCCCGAGCTGTTCGTAGATCAGCGCCAGGTTGTAGTGAGCGGTGGCGTTCTCCGGGTCTTCGCTCAATACCCGGTCGAACACCGCGGCAGCCTTGTGCAGCAGGGCGTTGCGTTCGGCCCGGCGCGTGCTGCCACGCTCCCGGCGGGCGCGCTCGAACAGGGTGCGTCCCAGTTCGTTGAGCATGCGGTAGTCGCGGCCGAAGTCGAAACCGCGTTCGCGCGCGGCGGCGAAGCGGGTGTCGGCCAGCGCCTCGAGCGTGTCGATGGCGGTATCCAGGTTGCCCAGTTCGCGCTCCACCAGGGCCGACAGCCAGGCCAGGGTCCAGGGCGGCGCCGGCGGATCCATGGCGGCGGCGCGGCGCAGGGCTTGGGCAGCGTCCTGCAGGCGGCCTTCCTTGTAGTAGACGCGCGCCAGATTCAGCGCTCCGTCGGCGTGGCCGAGCTGTTCCACCTTGCGGAAGGCCTCGGCCGCGGGCCGCAGTTCGCCGCGGTTGACGCCGCTGTTGCCTTCACGCAGCAGGCCGATGCCATAGTCGTTCCAGCGTTCCCATGCCGCCACCGGGCTGTCCTGTCCAGCCGGCTCGGAGGCGCCGGCGACCGGCAGGCGGATGTGGTCGCTCGCCAGGGTGGTGATCGGCAGCTCGTTGGCCCGGAAACCTTCGCCCTCGACGTGGCTCAGAAAGCGGCTGTCGAACTTGCGGTAGTTCAGGCGCAGGTCGATGTCGAGGTAGCCGCTGGCATCGGCGGGCACGGTGAAGGCATAGTGAATCACGCTGGCGGCGCCCGGGGGGATCTGGTGGTCGTAGAGTGTGACGAAGATGTCCTGGGCGTTGCGTCGCTCGATACGGTTGCCATTGCGGTCGAGGAGGTAGGCATTGAGGAAATAGGCCCAGGGGTCGACATCGCCGCGCTCGTCCAGGGCGCCGGAACGGCCGATGAGTCGGTCACCGTTGCGGACGCGGACGTCGAGCCACAGCTCGTTGGAGTCGGCGGTGCCCTGGGTCAGCTTGTGGCCCACACCGAGGGTGCGCACCACGGTCTCGATCAGGTAACGCTTTCCGGGCTGCAGTGCCGGCAGCCGGGGGCGCAGCGGAGCATGCAGGGTGCCATCGACGCGGCCGTCTTCGCGCAGCCCGAAGATGTCCACGCGCGCCGCCTTGGCGAGCATGTGACGGCGGCGATCGTTCTCGCGCGGCGGGCGCCCCACGAGGGTGGCCACCCCGGTGTTGGCGGCGGCGAAGAAATGATCGTGTACCGAGCGCCTGCCGTTGGCAGTGAAGTCGCGTGCAGCCGGATCGTCCGAGGGTAGCGGTGGCATGTGGCAGGCGGCGCAGTTCCTTTTCGCTTTCGGCGGGTAGTAGAAACTGTCGACGCGATGGCCGGACACGCCGCTCAGCAGAAAGCTGTCGTAATGGTCCTGGCCGCGCAGCCAGCGGTAATGGTTGAGGGCCCGGGGCAGGTGGACCTTGTGACACACGGAACAGAACTCGGCGCGCCGGTGCAGCGGTTTCAGCAGCGTCTCCTTGTGGAATTCGGGCTTGGCCTTGATCAGCTGGTGGTTGATGGCCTGCAGCACCGCATTGTCGCTGAAGGCGAAGGGGTAACGCGGTGGATCGCTGATACGGTAGTCACCGTTGCCGCGCGGGCTGCCGACCGCATCGATGGCATGGCACACCAGGCAGGTGATGCCGGCGCGGGAGGCGGGGTCACCTTGCGGGTCGTAGTCGGGCCTGGCGAAGGCACCGGACAGCAGCGGCAAGGGGTCGTGACAGCCGGCACACAACTGGGCCACCTCCACGCTGCCGTCACGCTGCAACAGCACCTGGCGGGCCTCGTTGACGCTGAAGCGGTAGGCCGGATTGTTGAAGGAGCTGAATCGGTGCATGCTGCCGGCGTGCTGTTGCAGGATGTCCGCGTGGCAGCCCCCGCACTGTTCGTCACCCTGGAGGTGGCTGGTGGGGATGGTTCCGGTACCCTCGAGCTGGACCCGTGCCGGCAGGAAGGGCCGTTGCGCCTCGCCGGCGCGACTGTCGGCGTTCCACAGGTGCAGTCCCAGGCCGAGGGCCGCGAAGGCCACGGCGACCACGCCCCAGCGGATGCCGCGCTGCCAGCGCAGCGGTGGCCCCGCCAGGCGATGCAGCACGAACAGCCAGACCACCAGCAAGGGCGTCAGCACGTGCACCCAGTAGGCCGGGCGCCGGACCAGCGGGTCGTTGATCTCGAAGAAGCCGAAGCGCGTCAGCAACAGGCCGGAGAGCAGCAACAGGATGGCGCTGACATAGAGCGCGATGCCGGCACGCACGGCGTTGCGGTTGCGGCGCCGCCAGGCGCGCCGCAGGTGCAGGGCGCCGAACAGCAGCGCCGGCACGATCAGCACCAGGCCGAGTACCAGGTGGCCCAGGAACATCAGCAGGTAGGCGTAGTTCTGGTACACCTGTCCGCTCAGGCGTTCCGCGACGCTGACACTGAGCAGGTACAGGGAGTTGATCGCCAGCAGGCCGAACAGCAGCAGGACCACTTCCAGCAGGCGGCGCAGCGCCGGGGTCGTTACCGGGGCAGGTCTTCGCCGGGAGGGATGGGATGAGCGTTGTGCAGACACGGCCTGGAATACAACGGGGCTGTCACGGTGAGATCCCAGTATATCAGGCTGCATCAGCCGGGTCGTCGTTCCAGTTCTTCCTTGTCGGTCTCGGTGTTGATATTGCCGAATGCCGCCGCGCAGTGCCCGAAGTCGGCCACCGCAAGACGTTGTTTTCGATACCATTCACCGGCCCCGCGCCCACCGCCTCCGAGGTAGGCGAGCAGATCGGACAGTAGTTCGCGGCGCAACAGGGCGAACATCGGCTGCAGGCGGTGACCATCGTGGGCGACGGCTGCGTCGGCCTCGGTCTCCAGCAGACGCTGCAGCAGCACGGTTGCGAGGCGGGTCGGCGGGAACGGTGAATCGCAGGGCAGGGTGAGCAGGAAGGGCGTCTGCGCCACCTCCAGGGCCGTGGCCACGCCGGCCAGCGGGCCGGAATAGTCGCCCACACTGTCTTCCAGCACCGGAAAACCATAGCGGCGGTAATCCGGGAGGTTGCGGTTGGCGCTGATCAGGATTTGCCCGCATTGCGGTCTCACGGCCTCGAGAACGTGTTCGACCAGGGGGCGGCCAGCGAAGCTCACCAGCCCCTTGTCGCGCCCCCCCATGCGCCGCCCGCGACCGCCGGCCAGGATGACGGCGGTGATCTGGCGCGCGGCGGGACCGGCCCGGTCTGTCGTGTTCATGGAGCCTCCCGGCTGGATCCTCGGTGTGATTGTATACCGACCGTCCGTTCGGCGGGCCGGCGAATACAGACTTCCGTCTATTCAATACCTTGCGTGCACTGCCGACACAGAGGAACAAGGGAGAAGGGACGCCGTGCGTCCCGCGGCCCCGTCCAGGCAGCGATTCCGGGAGACAGATTGACTTGTTTGCGGCCCTGAAAAACCTGATTTTCGGTCCTTCGCCGGACAGAACGGCGGTACCGCCGGTCGCTGTCCGAACCTCGACGCGGGGGCGTCGCCGGCATGCGGCGCCGCCATCGTCTCCCTCGGTGTCGGCCGCTGAACTCGATGCATCCTTCTATGGCTATATCCTGGGCGTGCAGTCGCCACTGGACTGCTCGCTGAACGGCTTTGAAAAGGACGTGCTCGGGGAACTGGATCGTCTGCTGCGATCGCGCAGTTCGCGTTCATCGCTGGTTCCGCGCCTGCCGGAGGTCATGCCGCGGGTCATGAGGAGCCTGCGTGACCCCGACTCCTCGGCAGCGGACCTGGCCGCGGAAATCGGTCGTGACGCGGTACTGGTGAGTGAGGTCATCCGGCTGGCGAACAGTCCCTACTACCGGGTTGGCGAACGCATCGACAGCCTGGAGCGGGCGGTCTTTCTGCTCGGAAGGGTGGGGATACGTCAGCTGGTGGCCAGTGCGGCGTTCAAGCCGCTGGTGAACCTGACGTCCGGTCATTTTACCCGTCTCTCCGGTACCCTGCTGTGGCAACAGTCGGAGAAGAGTGCCATCGCTGCCGATTGCCTCGCGCGCCGTGAAAATGCCGACCGCTTTTCCGCCTACCTGGCCGCCATCGTCCAGAACGTGGGTTTTACCGTGGCACTACAGGTTCTGGACGACCATTTCGACGCCAGCCATGCGCCGCACAGCGAGGCGTTTCGCACCCGTTTCGTTACCGCTTCCCGCCGGCTGGCGACGCTCATCGCCACCGAATGGGCGTTCCCGGTGGCGGTGCTCGACGCGCTCGAGGACCAGGTACAGCCCGGCGAAGTGGCCGCCCTGCCGCCGCTGTCCGGGATTCTGTACATGGCCGACAAGCTGGCAAAGCTCTATCTCCTGACCCGCAAGGGGCACTATGGCGAGGAGGCGGGCGGCATGGCCTGTCGCCTGCAAGGCCTGCTCACCGACAGCTGTGCCCACTGCTACCAGGCCCTGAGTCGCTCCGATGCCGTCGGTGACGGCTGAACGCCGGGTAAGAACATCACTATATTCCAATCGATTTCTGCTCGTTGACATGTCCCTCCGGTTTGTGTGTGATTGACGATGATGGCAGTCGCATCAATCCGGGTGCCGGCTGTCAAAACCGAAGTAGCAGACAGCATAGTCTGCCAGCATCGAGGAGGTTCAGGATGAGTACCACGACGCGTTCGTTCAATAACCTGTGTACCTTTTGCGGAGTCGCAGCCGTCGTCCTGATCGGCGTGATCTCGCTCGCCGTACTGGTCTGGGTGGCATTGCTGTAGGCGGTCGCTCCGCGGTACTTCGATCACCGCCCGGCGACGGTCCGCTGCCGTGAGCCGGCAGCGGACCGTC
>DROT01000023.1 GCA_011321775.1 Gammaproteobacteria bacterium
AGGACTATCGATGCAGCGGTCGCTGTGTCACACCCGGCGGAGAGCGGAATCCGCGGATCCGGCTTCCAGGGAGGATTTCACATGAATCTGTCCGAACTTCGTTATGTCGTCGCCCTCGCCCGCGAACGCCACTTCGGTCGTGCGGCCGCCGCCTGCTCCGTCAGCCAGCCAAGCCTGAGCGTGGCGATACGCAAGCTGGAGGACGAACTGGGGGTGCCGCTGTTCGAGCGCGCCAGCGGCGAGGTGTGGATCACGCCCGCCGGCGAACGCGTCGTGGAACAGGCCCAGCGGGCACTGGAGGCGATCGAGTCGGTACGCCAGACGGCGCGCGCGCAGAGCGATCAGCTCGCCGGCCCGCTGCGCATCGGCGCCATCTATACCATCGGCCCCTACCTGTTTCCCGACCTGATCATCCACCTGCGTGAGCGCGCGCCCGACATGCCGCTGCTGGTGGAGGAGAACTACACCGCCGTGCTGGCGGAGAAACTCAAGCGCGGCGAGCTGGACGTCATCATCCTCTCCCTGCCCTTCGAGGAGGCGAACATCCTCACCCTGCCGCTGTACGAAGAGCCCTTCATCGTGCTGCTGCCGGCCGCCCACCCGCTGACGGCGCGCAAGACCCTGCGTTCGCACAACCTCGAGAACGAAAACGTGCTGATGCTGGGCGCCGGCCACTGCTTTCGTGACCAGGTCATCGAGGCCTGCCCCGAATGCGCGCCCAAGGCCCGGGGAGAAGGAGGCGCGGTCTATACCGTCGAGGGGAGTTCGCTGGAAACCATCCGTCACATGGTCGCCTCCGGCATGGGGCTGACGGTGCTGCCCTGCACCGCCGCCGGGGCCGACCGCTATTCGCAGCGCCTGCTGGCGATCCGCCGCTTCTCCAGCCCGGTACCGAAACGCACCGTGGCGCTGGCCTGGCGCGCCAGCTTCCCGCGCCCGCGGGTCATCGACGCCCTGCGCGAGTCCATCGCCGCCGCGGATCTGAGCTGCATCCGGCCAGTGAAAGCCCGCCGTCGCTAGTGGGCCATGAGCGCAGGCGTCAGAGCTGCTTTCCCGCCAGCGTCGGCGCCTTGTCGGTGCGGGTCTCCAGCTTGAGGTGGCTCAGCAGGCGCACCTCGCCCTCCTCGTGCAGGGCGTGGTGGATCTCGCGCACCACCGCGAGGATCTCGTCCAGATCGCCCTCGATGTCGGTACCGGCCGCATGGGTCTCGATGAGAAAGTCGTGGCCGCGTAACAGCTCGATGACGCGCTCGATCTGCCTGCGCACCGATACGCCGGCACCAATGGGCACGACCTGGAGTTCGGCGGTTGCTCGCATGGCGGAAATCTCCTTTGCTTGTATCCAGGGCCGGTCGCCCCTGCGGCACACTGTGGCGGGGGCGGCCTGCTATAATCGGGTACCAGTCGCCCGGAGAGGCAGACGGCGGACGGTCGGAAGACGCAACGCGAACCAGGAGGCTGGCGATGAAGAAGTCCGACAGCGAGGTACCGGAAGGCACCGCAAGCTACCATGGCGCGCCCGCAGGCACCAGCCCCGTGCTGTCGCCGCAGACCACCGCCGCACGCGCGCCAACGCGCCTCGAGATTCGCGCACTCGCAAAGCTGCTGCAGCTCATGGGCAACCCGCCCTTGCACTTCGTGCTCTGGAACGGAGAAGTCGTGGCACGCAGCGACTGCGGAGCCGTTGCCCGGCTGCACCTGCACGATCGCCGCACCCTGTGGCAGCTGCTGCTGAACCCCGAACTCTACTTCGGCGAGGCCTATACGCGCGGCAGCCTGGACGTCGAAGGTAACCTGGTCGAGTGCCTGGAGGCGATCTATCGTGCCATGCCGCCCGCATCCAGTCGCGGTCCGCTGCGACGCCGGCTGGACGACTGGGCCAACCGGGCGCGTTCCGCCTCGCCCGCCAGCGCGCGCCACAACATCCACCATCACTACGATCTCGGCAACGACTTCTTCCGCCTGTGGCTGGACCAGGAGATGCAGTACACCTGCGCCTACTTCGCCTCGGCCGACCTGAGTCTCGAACAGGCGCAGCTCGCCAAGATGGACTACGTGTGCCGCAAGCTGCGCCTGCAGCCGGGCGAGACCGTCATCGAAGCCGGCTGCGGCTGGGGTTCGCTGGCGCTGTACATGGCGCAGCACTATGGTGTTCGGGTACGTGCCTGGAACATCTCGCGCGAACAGATCCGTTACGCGCGTGAACGCGCGGCAGAAAAAGGCCTGAGCGACCGGGTCGAGTTCATCGAGGACGACTACCGCAACATCGACGGCGGCTGCGACGCCTTCGTCTCCGTGGGCATGCTGGAACACGTCGGCCGCCTGCACTACGCCACCCTGGGCGCCGTCATCGACCGTTGCCTGGCGGCCGACGGCCGCGGCCTGATCCATTCCATCGGCCGCGACCACCCCTACCCCCTCAACGCCTGGATCCGCAAGCGCATCTTCCCCGCCGCCTACCCGCCGAGCCTGCGCGAGATGATGGACGTGCTCGAACCCTGGGGCTTCTCGGTGCTGGACGTGGAGAACCTGCGACTGCACTACGCCCGCACCCTGCGCGACTGGCTGGAACGCTTCGAGGCCCACAGCGACGAGATACGCGAACGCTACGACGAATCCTTCGTACGCAGCTGGCGCCTGTACCTCGCCGGCTCGCTGGCCGGCTTCGACAGCGGCTGGCTGCAGCTGTTCCAGATCGTGTTCACCCGCACGGGCATGAACGACATCCCCTGGACCCGGGCACAGCTGTACCG
>DROT01000024.1 GCA_011321775.1 Gammaproteobacteria bacterium
GCAAAGGCGGTCACCTGGACGCCGGTCTCTTCGGCCAGGAACAGCGCCCGCGTACCCCAGCCCGCGTCCAGATCCAGGACCTGGTGGACGGGTTCGAGCTGCAGCTGTTGCAGCAGGCGCTGGCGGTCGAGGCGTTGCGCCTGCTCCAGGGTGATTCCGGGCTCGGCATAGAGGCCGCAGCCCTGATGCAGTTCCTCACCGAGGCACAGGCGTGACAGCCACAGACTGGTCGATTCCCACGGGGGAACCGGCTTCGCGCTTCTGCCGCGGCCCAGCGACCTCCGCAGACGTCCGAACAGCGCGTGCGACCAGGACCGACTTCCTCGTGCGCGGTACGGGACCAGTGCCTGGATCAGTTGCGGGAGCTGGCGCGTGTCGATGTCCCATTCGCCGCGTACGTAACTCGCGCCCAGTTCGGTGTGCGGATGCTTTAGAATGCGCAACAGGGTGCCAGGCGTGTGCAGGTGCCAGTCGATCACCGGCCCGCCGTGGCCGACTCGCTGCACCGACCCGTCCGGCTGGTGAATATGCAGCCGGGCGTTGGGCGCGCATGACTCCACTGTGGCTGGTTTCATCGGCTGTGCCCTGTAGTGTCAGGCGGGAATGAATGGTCACCTCTCCCGGCGCCGAAGCGGGTTGGCCGGCGTCCTGGATGCTCCGGATCCCGGCCTGAAAGCGGGACGAGGGGTTGACCAGACCTGTTCCTAAACATAATGCCGGTGACCAGGGTTGTAAAGTGAAGCTTCGATGTCCGGGAAGGGGGTAAGAATTCGCGCCTGGCTGCTGTCCTGGCTGGAACAATGCCTGCTGCGGCGCGCGCCCCAGGACGATGCGCTTTCCTGGTCCGCGCTGGCCTGGGCGGCGCTGGCCTATGCGACCACGGACCTGTTGCAGGCGGCCGCCAGCTCCTCCTGGGTGGTCGCCGTGGGCATGACGGCGCTCGACGTGTCGGTGCTGATGCTGTTCACCAGCCTGGTGCTGCGCTTGACGCATCGCAGGGCCCGCTATCCGCAGACCCTGACCGCCCTGTTCGGAACCGGCGCCGTGCTGGGATTGCTGGGCCTGCCGCTGGTGCATCAGGCGGCCAGTGCCGGCCAGGACGAGGCGCCCGTGGGCCTGCTGGTGCTGGGGTGGCTGTTTCTGCTGGGATGGAGCATCGCGGTGCAGGCGCACATCTTCCGCCACGCCCTGTCGAGCCGCTACGCTACCGGCCTGCTGCTGGCGGGCCTGCACACCGTGCTGGTGATCGTCCTGCTGGAAGTGCTGTTCCCGCGCGCCGGCTGAAGCGCCGCGGCCTGTATGCTTGAATGCGTCAGCCGGATGCAGGGGATACTGGTAATATGACCGTAGACACACAGAAACCATTTCCGTGTTCTTCCGTGTGTTTCCGTGGCTAAGAACGCCGCGCTACGTGTATAAGCCAGGTCCCCACTCATGGCGCAATGCCGCCGGATTGCGGCGGACCTTTGAACCGAATCCCGGATTGGACAGGAAACCATGAAAATCCACATCCTCGGCATCTGCGGCACCTTCATGGGCGGGCTCGCCATCCTGGCGCGCGAGGCCGGTTTCGAGGTCGAGGGTTCGGACGCCGGCGTCTATCCGCCCATGAGCACCCAGCTGCAGGAGCAGGGCATCGTGCTCCGGCAGGGCTACCGGCCCGAGTACCTGGAGCCGGCGCCCGACCAGGTGGTGGTGGGCAACGCCATGAGCCGCGGCAACGCGGCGGTGGAGGCGATGCTCGACCGCGGCCTGCGCTACACCTCGGGGCCCCAGTGGCTGAGCGAACAGGTGCTGCAGGATCGCTGGGTGCTGGCGGTCGCCGGAACCCACGGCAAGACCACCACCGCCAGCATGCTGGCCTGGATCCTGGAGGCGGCCGGTCTGGCGCCGGGCTTTCTCATCGGCGGGGTGCCGGCCAATTTCGGCGTCTCGGCGCGCCTCGGGGAGACCCCCTTCTTCGTGGTGGAGGCGGACGAATACGACACCGCCTTCTTCGACAAGCGTTCCAAGTTCGTCCACTACCGCCCGCGTACCCTGGTGCTCAACAACCTCGAGTTCGATCATGCGGATATCTTCCCCGATCTGGCGGCCATCCAGCGCCAGTTTCACCACCTGGTGCGGATTGTTCCCGGAAACGGGCTGATTGCCATGAACGCCAATGACGGCAACCTCGCCGAGGTGCTGGACATGGGCTGCTGGACGCCGGTGGAGACGGTCTCGGCCGGCGCCTTCCCGGCCCAGTGGCAGGCGCGCCTGCTGGCAGCCGACGGCAGTCGTTTCGAGGTGCTGCTCGACGGCCAGCCGCAGGGCGAGCTGGGCTGGTCGCAGCTGGGCACGCACAATGTGCACAATGCCCTTTCGGCCATCGCCGCCGCCCGCCATGCCGGGGTGCCGGTGGCGCAGTCGATCGAGGCGCTGGCGGATTTCGCCGGTGTCAGGCGGCGCCTGGAAGTACGCGGCACCGTCGACGGCATCACCGTCTACGACGATTTCGCCCACCACCCGACGGCCATCGCCACCACCCTGGCGGGACTCAGGCAGAACCAGGCCGGCGGACGACTGCTGGCGGTACTGGAACCGCGTTCCAACACCATGCGCATGGGCATCCACCGCGAGCAGCTGGCCGCCTCGCTGGCCGACGCCGACGCGGTATGGCTGTTCGAGCCCGAGGACCTGGGCTGGGACCTCGGCGAAGTGGCTTCTGCGCTGACCGTACCGGCCACCGTTGCCGGCGACATCGATGAGCTGGTGACTTCACTGGTTGAACAGGCACGCCCGGGCGACCGCCTGGTGGTCATGAGCAACGGCGGCTTCGGCGGCATCCACGAAAAACTGCTGGCCGCGCTGGAGCGCTGCGATCGTTCGACGACGGGAGGGTAGCCACGGAAGCACACGGAAATACACGGAAATTCTTCTTGTGTTTACTTCCGTGTTCTTCCGTGTGTTTCCGTGGCTGATAACGACCGGATCAAGGCATCCCCTCTCCCCAGCGGGGGGACAGGTCGTGTTCTATGTCGAGCTGGTCGAGGATGCGGGCGACTACGAAGTCGATCAGGTCGGCGATGGTCTGCGGGCGGTGGTAGAAGCCGGGGCTCGGGGGCAGGATGACCACGCCCAGGCGGGCCAGCTTGAGCATGTTTTCCAGGTGGATGGCGGAGAACGGCGTCTCGCGCGGCACCAGCACCAGTTTGCGGCCTTCCTTGAGGGTGACGTCGGCGGCGCGTTCGATGAGGTTGCCGCTGGTTCCGGCGGCGATGGACGCCAGGGTGCCGGTGGTGCAGGGGCACACCACCATGGCGCGCGGGGCGTTGGAGCCGCTCGCCAGCGGCGCGGTCCATTCCTCGCGCCCGAACACCCGCAGCTGCCCGTCCGCGGCCCCGAATGCCTCCGCCAGCACCCGCTGGATCTCTGCCGGCCGCCCCGGCAGCCGCAGTTCCGTCTCCATGCCGACGACAATCTGCCCGGGTGCGGAGATCATGAGGTCCACCGCCTCACCCTTGCCGATGAGGACTTCCAGCAGCCGCAGCGCGTAGGGCGCACCGGAGGCGCCGGTAATGGCGAGTGCCAGCGGGGATCGATTGGCGTTCATGCGCCTAGCTTAGCATTGTCCGTGTGTTTCCGTGGCTAATGACGACTGTGCCGTCTACCAGTCCCTCTGCGTCAGTCGCCCGTCACCAGCAGCACGGTCCCGTCCCATTCGGTCTTGTGTTCCGGTGGGGGATTTTCGCGCCGTTGTACCCGCTGTACCTGCAGGCCCTCGAGGTCCTGTTGCAGCAGCGCCAGGGGGCCGTTGAAATCGCGGGCGGTGCGCAGGAAGCGCAGCAGCCGCAGGCGTTCCTCGAGGTAGAGGTAGCTGACGTTGCCGACTGACAGCACCCGCTGGGGATCGTTGCCGCAGAAGTCGGTCTTCCACAGCCGCAGCGCCAGCAGGCGGTGCTTGTCGGGCAGGTCGCGTACCAGCAGCAGATCCTGGGTGCGGCCGTGGTGCACCTGCGGCAGCACCGGCAGGGTGTCGATGGCGGCCTCGCTGTTGAGCAGTCCCATGAGGGCGGTCACGTCGGCCACCCGGGGTCTGCGCCACCCGCGTGACAGCAGTAGTGCCTCGATGTCCTGGAGACGTCCCAGCCACTGCAGGTCCAGCGGCTGGGTGTGCAGCCCCTCGAGATCGTCGCGGTAGGCCGGCAGCTTGCGCCAGCCGCCCGCCAGCCACTCGGCCTCGTTCAACACCGTCGCCGCTACGCTGCTCGGGGGCACGTAGCGCGCCAGATCCTGCTCGAAATGGCGGTCGTGATAGAGGCTGGCCAGTCCCGCCAGCACCGCCAGCGAGAGCGGCGCGAACACCCGTACCGAGATCGCCGAGGAGGGATGCTGGCGGTAGGCGATACCCATGACCGCCACCCAGGCCACACCCAGGCTCCAGCCACCGAGCACGTCCGACAGCCAGTGCACGCCCAGGTAGAGGCGCGAGAAGCCGATGGCGACGATCAGGAAGACCGCCGTCGCATAGGCCAGCCAGTGCCAGCTGCGGCGCAGTTCGCGCGCCAGGATGACCGCCAGGAAGCCGTAGACCGCCACCGAGATGCTGGCGTGGCCGCTGGGAAAGGAAAAGCTCATGTCGGTGATTGCCGGCACCGGTGGGCGCTGCACCGCCGTCACCGCCTTGAGGCCGTAGGTCAGCAGTGCCACGCCGGCCACCGTGACCAGCCAGTGCACCGCGGCGCGCCAGTGCCGCTGCCACAGCAGCACCAGACACAGGACGCCGGTGAAACCGTACAGCACCTCGCCGTTGCCCAGTTCGGTGATGCCGATCATCAGGCGGTCGCCCAGGGGACTGCGCAGCTTCTGCAGCCAGTTGAACAGATACAGGTCGAGGTTGCCCAGCAGGGTATCGGGGGTCAGGTGCCACACGATCATCAGGAAGGCGGCGCTGGCGACGATCAGCAGGCCGGTCAGCACCGTCATGCCGCGCGCCTCCGGGTGTTCCGGGTCCAGCAGGGAGGCGGCCAGGGGTTCAATGCGGGGATAGCGCCGCGCCCACTGCAGTACCCGGAGCTGGGCCGCCTGGGCGTGCGGTTGCAGCGAGCGGGTCACCCGTCGCACCAGCCACCAGGAGAACCACAGCAGCACCAGCAGGATGACCAGCAGCAGCGCCAGCCGCCCGGCAATCTCTGCGGCCACGTCCAGCGAGGCCCCGAACAGGACGCCGGGAAGGATATAGGCGGGTGCCCACAGCAGCGCGGACAGGGTGTTGACGGCGAAGAAACGTCCCGCCGGCAACAGCGGCCGCACC
>DROT01000025.1 GCA_011321775.1 Gammaproteobacteria bacterium
CATCGGCAATCTCCTGGTCGCGCTCGTCCGCATCTGCCCCCTGTACACGGTGGCCGGCATCAACACCTGCAGGCTCAGCTAGGGCCAGGCCGGCACGCCTCGGGATGGCGACCCTGGCTACGCGCAGCTAGGTCCAGCCCGAAGCACGGATACGACGACACGGATGAAACTGTCAACCCAGCTGCTTCTCGGCGTAGTGGGTATCACGCTCCTGTCCCAGCTGATTCTGGGCTTCATCGCCTACCGTATCGTTGCCGAAGCCGATCTCGACCAGTCCCTGAATCACCTGCGCGACCGGACCGTCGAGATCCGGCAGGCCATGGTCATTCCCCTGGCGACCGGGGAGGCCCCCCGGCGGGTTCTCGAGCGCAGCGTACACAACCTCGCCCCTTTCGTCGAAACCGCCGTTCTTGTTGGCCCCGCTGGCATCGTTGCGGTTGCCGGTCCGGAACAGCATCGCTCGCACGTGGAGAGGCTTGCGGACAAAGCCCTGCAGGCCCTGAAGGAGAACCGGGAACAGCAGGGCGAGATCACCTTCGAGGGGGATCGATTTTTCTGGAGCACCGTCCCGCTGGATGAACTTTCCTACCGTCTGCTGGTGTTCGACCGTCTCGGAGGGAGCGGCGATTCCCTGCTGGCCACCCTCCACAGCCGTTTCCTCTCTTCCAGCATTCCGATCCTGTGGTTTGCCGTGTGGACAGCCTTGCTGCTGGCCTCGGTCATCAGCCGCAAGCTGGACCAGAAAACCGCGGCCCTGCGCCGCCAGATGACGCACGACCCGCTCACGGCCCTCCCCAACCGCGCCTCCCTGTATGAACGGATCTCCGACGCCATAGACGGGCCGGAGGACTTCGATCCGCGCATTGCGCTGCTGTCCCTCGAAATCGATCGCTTCGACGAAATCAACGAGACCCTGGGGCACGATTTCGGCGACCAGTTGCTGCTCGAGATCAGCGCCCGCATCGCCCAGACGCTGGACGACAACGCCCTTCTGGCACGGCCGGGCGACAATCGTTTCAGCATCATGGTCGAGGGCGCCGACGAAACCGCGGCGATCGAACTGGCGAATACCATCATGCAAATCCTGCATGAGCCGATCCGCATCAGCCACGTGGAGCTGGAAGCCACCCTCGATATCGGCATCGCCCTCTACCCCGCCCATGCCACCGATGCAGCTGCCCTGATGCGACACGCCGACATCGCCAGGCACCAGGCCCGTACACGCGGCCATCATCTGTTGTGCTACGACGACAGCGACTCGCGCGACAGCATCCGCCACCTGCGACTGGGCGCCGACCTGCGCAAGGCGATCAAGGAGGGCCAGTTGCTGTTGCACTACCAGCCGAAACTCTCCCTTGCCTGCGGTTGCGTCACCGGCCTCGAGGCCCTGGTACGTTGGGAACACCCCTCGCTGGGCCTGGTACCACCCGACGATTTTATCGGCCTGGCGGAACAGACCGGCGCCATCGTCCCGCTGACCGAATGGGTCATCGAGGAAGCCCTCTACTTCCTGCGCCAACTGCACGTTCGAGGTGCACCCCTCGAGGTGGCGGTCAACATCTCAACCCAGCTTCTGCACGACTCCCGCCTGAAACCGTATATCAAGAAAATGCTGCGGGACACCGGCATCGGCGGGCGCTACCTGGGGCTGGAGATCACCGAGAGCGTGCTCATGCACGACGTCTCGCGCGCGCAGCAGGAACTCGAGGCGCTGCACGACATGGGCGTTCGTATCGCGATCGACGATTTCGGCACCGGCTTCTCCTCGCTCGCCTACCTCAACCGTCTGCCGGTGGACGAACTCAAGGTCGATCGCAGCTTCGTCCAGAGCATGGCCGGCAACACCAGCGACCAGGCCATCGTGCAATCCATCATCGAACTGGCCCATACGCTCGAATGCACGGTCGTGGCCGAGGGGGTCGAGAACGAGGACAGCCTCAAGGTGCTGGAAAAGATGGGCTGTGACCTGATCCAGGGCTACCATCTCAGCGCGCCGCTGCCGGCGGCGGCCATGACCGAGTGGCTGGAACGGCGTGGTGCTTTCGGAGACCCGCCCTGTCCGCTCATGGAGGAAAGCGCGGTCAAGCGGCAGGCGCAGGACGGCCTTGGGGGACGGAACTCCTAGTCCCTTCGTGCAATACAGGGGCTAGTCCTGGCGCGTGAACCAGTCCAGACCCTGCTGTGACACCAGACGAATCCGGCCGCGCGACAGCCGCACACACTGCTGGTGTTCGAATTCCTTGAGGATACGGCTGACGACCTCGCGGGTCGTACCCAGTTCGCGGGCGAGTTCCGCATGTGTGACGTTCAGCGTTTCACCCTGCGAACGCTCGAAACGCTGCCCGAGGAGGCAGGCAAGCCGCAGATCAAGGCGGTGGAAAGCGATATCAGACACCAGCGTCATCATGTCGTGGAGACGTTCGGTCAGTGTCTTGAGCACGTAGTTGCGGAAGGAATCCGACTCCCGGATGCCCTGCAGGAAGATATCACCATTCAGCACCAGGCCGGAGATCGCGGTCTCGGCGACCGCCTCCGCCGGGTAGGCCCGGTTGCCGAGCAGGGCATTCAGGCTGAGTACACACAGATCACCGGGTTCCACCCGGTACAGCGTGACCTCGCGGCCATCGGCCGAATGCTTGTAGATGCGCACGCTGCCCTGCAACAGCCAGATGAAGTTGCGGCACGGATCCTGCTCGTGGAACATCACCGTCCCGGCCGGGCACTGGAAGCGCTCGGTCTGTTTCAGCAGCTCGAGCGCGCGCGCGTCGCACTGTTCGACAAAATCCGGATAGACCGAAGCGAGTTCCCGGATGTGGCTGTCCGGCTCGGCCGCTTGCCGGTCCGGAGACCGGCCATTTCCATCGATGGATTTGCAAACAGGTGGCACGACTGGTTTCTGGCTGTGCGCCGGTCGAACCGGCGCCTCCGGAGTGGATCTTGGTCTAGTTTTACAGAGAATCTACCGTGCTGCAAACCTCCCGTCTGTGACACAGGATACACAGCCTCCGTGGACGCAAGGCCGCTGCAGCTCGCCGCGCGTTCGTGCTATTGTTGAACCACATAAGGAAAGAGATGACTGGATCCGATCGCTTGCAGCGCTCGGTATCAGTCACGCTACCCCATGCAGAAACACGACCACCGCCTTCGCCCGCGGCGACGCCGCGCTCCGGTCTCATCGCTTCCCCGCGTCGCGGGCCTGTTGCTTCTGTCCCTGCTGCTGGGTGCCTGCGATCGGCCCTCCGCACCGGCGCCCGCCGGGGAAACGGCCACGAATGCAGCGAAAGCAGGCCCTGAAACCCGCTTCGTCTGTCCCATGCATCCGCAGATCGTTCACGAACGGCCCGGCCGCTGTCCCATCTGCGGCATGGATCTGGTCGAACAGCGGCTCGAAGGGAAGAAACAGGCACTTCCCGTCGTCGATCTCGACGCCGACATTGTCCAGAAAACCGGGATACGCACTGCGCTCGTTCAACGGGGTTCGCTGTGGCGCTATATCAAGACCGTCGGCTTCGTTGGCTACAACGAGCAACGCCTGTCCACGGTACGCTTGCGCACCGCCGGCTGGGTCGAGAACCTGAGCGTTCGCCGCGAGGGGCTGCCGGTAAAGAAGGGCCAGCTGTTACTGGAACTCTATTCACCCGAATTTCTCGCGGTCCAGAAAGCCTTCATCGAGGCCCAGAAGAAAGATGAATCGGGCATCCTGAAAAAGTACGGCCAGCGCCAGGAGAGTGTCGCGCCGCGCGATCATCTGCGCTACCTGGGTATCTCCGAGAGCCTCATCAACGAGATCGCCCGCGCCGGCAAGCCGCGCTTCCGCATCCCGGTCTATGCGCCGCAGTTCGGTGTCATCGTGCGCCACAACATCCACAAGCACATGTACCTGGACCCCGATTTCCCGATGCTCACCATCGCCGACCTGTCCACGGTGTGGGTGGAAGCGGACGTATACGAGCACCAGATGCAGTGGGTCAGACGCGGCCAGTCGGCCGAGATCCGGGTACGCGCCCTGCCCGGTCAGCGCTTCGAGGGACAGGTCAACTACATCTACCCGGAGCTGGATCCGCAGACCCGCACGCTCAAGGTGCGCCTGCTGGTCCCCAACCCGGACGAGCAGCTGCGACCCGACATGTTCGCCGAGGTGGTCATCTACGGGGGCGAAAAGAAGAACGTACTGAAGATCCCGCGCGAAGCCCTGATCGTCACCGGCACGCGCGAGAGCGTCATCGTCGACCTCGGTGAGGGGCGTTTCCAGCCGGTCGACGTCACCGCCGGGATGATCAGCGGCGGCGAGGCGGAGATCCTGACCGGCCTCAAGGAAGGACAGCGGGTGGTTGTCTCCGGACAGTTCCTGATCGACTCGGAAGCCAACCTGCGTGCAACCTTCCGCCGTTTCGGTGCCGCACAGCCGGCGGACGCGACCGAGTAGGCCATGCTCGCCAGGCTCATCAGGCTGTCGATCGATAACCGCATCCTGGTGCTGGTCGTCGCCGCGCTGCTGTCGGGCTGGGGCTGGGTATCGATGCAGAACACGCCGCTGGACGCCATTCCCGACCTGTCCGACGTGCAGGTCATCATCCGTACCAGCTGGCCGGGACAGTCGCCGCGGGTCGTGGAAGACCAGCTCACCTATCCCATTACCACCACCATGCTGGCAGTACCCGGCGCCGAAGCGGTACGCGGCTATTCCTTCTTCGGTGATTCCTACGTCTACGTGGTGTTCGCCGATGGCACCGATCTCTACTGGGCACGGAGTCGCGTACGTGAATACCTCGACCAGGCCAGCGGCGACCTGCCGCCCGGCGTCAATCCGCGCCTCGGCCCGGATGCCACCGGGGTGGGCTGGATCTATTCCTACGCCTTGCTCGACCGCAGCGGCCGGCACGACCTCGCGGAACTGCGCAGCCTGCAGGACTGGTTCCTGAAACCGGAACTGCAGACGGTCCCGGGCGTGGCCGAGGTTGCCAGTGTCGGCGGCATGGTGCGCCAGTACCAGGTGATCACCAACCCGGAACTGTTGCGCGCCTACGGCATTCCGCTGCAACGGGTCGCCGCGGCGATCCGCAAGAGCAACGGTGAGGTGGGTGGCTCGGTGGTGGAACTGGCCGAGGCGGAATACATGATACACACACGGGGTTTCCTGCGTTCGCTCGAGGACATCGAACGCATCCCTGTAGACGTCAGTCGCGAGGGGGTGCCGGTGTTCCTGCGCGACATCGCCACCGTGCAGGTCGGCCCCGAGATGCGGCGTGCCGTCGCCGACCTCGACGGTGAGGGCGAGGTCGCCGGCGGCATCGTGGTCATGAGGCACGGGCACAACGCGCTGAGCACCATCGAGGCACTTCAGCGCAAGCTGTCGCAGCTGCAGGCGGGCCTGCCGGCCGGGGTGGAGATCGTTACCACCTATGACCGCTCCGGGCTGATCAGACGCGCCGTCGCCAACCTGTCCGACAAGCTGGTCGAGGAATTCATCGTCGTGGCGCTGGCAAGCCTGCTGTTCCTTCTCCACCTGCGTTCCGCCCTGGTCGCCGTGCTAACCCTGCCGCTGGGCATTCTGCTGGCGTTCATCGTCATGCGCTGGCAGGGTATCAATGCCAACATCATGTCGCTCGGCGGTATCGCCATCGCCATCGGGGCCATGGTGGATGCCGCCGTGGTGATGATCGAGAATGCCCACAAGCACCTGGAGCGCTGGCAGCAGGCGCACCCGGGCGAGACGCCGGACACGCGCGAACGATGGCAACTGATCACCGTTGCCGCCACCGAGACCGGACCGGCCTTGTTCCTGTCGCTGTTGATCATCACCCTGAGCTTCCTGCCGGTGTTCTCCCTCCAGGCCGAGGAGGGACGCCTGTTTTCACCCCTCGCCTTTACCAAGACCTATGCCATGGCCGCGGCCGCGGCCCTTTCCGTGACCCTGGTACCGGTGCTGATGGGCTACCTGATACGCGGCCGCATCCCCCGCGAGAGCGCCAACCCGCTCAACCGCGGCCTGATCCGCCTGTACCGGCCGCTGTTACAATCGGTCCTCTCCCGCCCCGGCCGCACCCTGCTGGTGGCCCTCCTGCTCAGTCTCAGCATGGTGCTGCCGGCCGCCGGCGTGGGCGGCCTGCTGGCACCGCTGAAATGGCCGGCATCGCTGGCGAGCCTGTATGCCGGCCCCGAGGCGGTGGGCGCGGTTTCCTCCTCCTGGATCGAACAGGTCAGCGGCTGGCAGGCGCGTCTGCGGGACGCCTGGCGCGGGCTGCTGGCCGGCCTCCCTCCGCTGGCGCGCCTCGCCGATGGCCTGGGCAGCGAATTCATGCCGGAACTGTTCGAGGGCGACCTGATGTACATGCCGACCACCCTGCCGGGACTGTCGATCGGGAAGGCGCGCCAGCTGCTGCAGCAGACCGATCGGCTCATCGCCGCAGTGCCGGAGGTGGAACGGGTGTTCGGCAAGATCGGCCGCGCCGACACCGCCACCGACCCGGCCCCGCTGACCATGATCGAGACCATTATCCAGCTCAAGCCGCGCACCCAATGGCGTCCCGGCCTTACGCTGGAGGGGCTGATCGGGGAACTGGACCGCCGCGTCGACCTGCCCGGCCTCACCAATGCCTGGCTGATGCCGATCAGGACCCGCATCGACATGCTCGCCACCGGCATCAAGACGCCCGTGGGTATCCGCGTATCCGGGCCCGAGCTGAAAGTCATCGAGCGCATCGGCCGCGATATCGAACGGATCCTGGGCAGGGTACGGGGAACGGCCTCGGTCTATTCCGAACGGGTCACCGGCGGCCGCTACATCGAGATCCTCCCCGACCGTGACCGGGCCGGCCAGCTGGGACTCACCATGGAGGATATCAACCAGGTGGTACGCGCCGCCGTCGGCGGTATCAACGTCACCTCGATGGTGGAGGGAAACGCCCGTTATCCACTCAATCTGCGTTTTGCGCGCGAGGTCCGCGACGATCCGGAGGAATTGCGTGAACTGCCCTTGCTGAGCCCCTCGGGTGTCGAAACCACACTGGGTGAAGTCGCCGATGTGCGCATTGTCGACGGTCCACCGATGCTCAAGAGCGAGAACGCCCGCCTGAGCGGCTGGACCTTTGTCGACCTCGGCAACGTCGACCTGGGTGGCTATGTTCGCACTGCCCGGCAGGTGCTCGAACACGAGCTCGAACTTCCGCCCGGCTATTCCATCACCTGGACCGGCCAATACCGTTACCTGTTGCGGGCCGGGGAACGCCTGGCGCGCGTGATTCCGCTCACTCTGACGATCATCTTCCTGCTGCTCTACCTCACCTTCCGCTCGGTGGGTGAGGCCCTGCTGGTGATGCTCACCCTGCCCTTCGCCCTGATCGGCGGCTTCTGGCTCATGTTCGCGCTCGGCTACCACCTGTCGGTGGCGGCCGCGGTCGGTTTTATCGCGCTCGCCGGTGTCGCCGCCGAGTTCGGTGTCATCATGCTGGTCTATCTCGATCGTGCGGTCGAGGAGCGCCGCCGGCAGGGCCGGCTGAACGGGCTCCCGGACCTCAAGGCCGCCATCATGGAAGGCGCGGTGCAGCGGGTGCGCCCCAAGGCGATGACCGTGGCCGTGGTCATCGGTGGTCTCATCCCCGTCATGATCGGAAGCGGTACCGGTTCCGAAGTCATGCAGCGGATCGCGGCACCCATGATCGGCGGCATGATCACCGCCCCGCTGCTGTCGCTGTTCGTGATCCCGGCGGTATATCTGCCGTGGAAGGCACGCCGGCTGCCCGCCGAGCACCGGTAGACGTAAATTCTGCGCAAAAAAAGGGGGGGGATGAATCCATCCCCCCTCAGTCGTGCCTCGAACAGGAAGGGGTTCAGGCAGTCACTACCACGTTGGTCTTCGCCGTCCCCAGCACCTCACCCGTGATCCAGTGGATGATATCGGTGCTGATGATGTACTCGCCGGGCTGGGTCGGCTCGAAGATGACATCATAGCGTTCGCCCGAGATGGCGCGGATCTCGGTCACCGGGACCGGATTGGGCAACGGACGCCCGTCGGAGACGTAGAGCGTTCCCGGCAGACCGCCGAAGTTGATGCGCTGGGGATGGTAACCGGCGCAGATGTAACGGCCCAGCAGCTTCTGTCCTACCTGCATATTGGCAGAGATCGGCGGCAGGTTCATCGCCGAGGTGCCGCTGCCGTCGACGCCGGTGATAATGAAATAGTCGGGGTTCAGCTCATTGAGGCCGACGTCCTGGCCGCAGGTGCCCGCATCCCAGGGAAGGTTGTGCCAGGAGGAATCGATTTCATCCACCACCCAGAAGGCTTCCACGTCATAGGTCGGGCCGCCGGAGAGCAGCGTCCCCGGCCCCTCCGGCGGATCGACGATGAGCGCGCCATACATGCCCATCTCCGCGTGCAGCACCGTGTTGGTGTGGCAATGATAGAAGTAGGTGCCGGGGTGCATCGGCCGCCACTGGTAGGTATAGGTGCCATCCACGTCCCAGGTGATGTGACCGACCCCGTCGGAACTGTCCGCCGGTTCGATGCCGTGGTGGTGGATCGTGTGGTTCCACATCATGCCCTGTACGTTGAGGCGTGTATGCACGATCTGGCCGGCCGTTACACGTATCGCCGGTGAGGGAAACGGCGCACCGCCCATGCCACCGCCGCCCATGCCGCCGCCGGAACCGTCGGTAAAGCCCCAGATGCGTACCGAACGGCCGTCGTCCATGGTCATCGAGCCGTTCATGTAGATGCCCCGGTCGAACACCACGTCAGGCGTCACGATGCCGGGCGTTGCCGGTGCGTCCGGGTAGACGTAGCAGGCGCCACCCATGCCGCCGCCACCGCCGCCCATGCCACCGCCACCCATGCCGCCGCCGCGATTTCTCATACCCATCTCGATATCCTCCCTATTCGAAGTAAATGTCAGTCATGGCGCCGAACATGTAGTAGCCGCCGCCCGCGGTCTGCGACATCTCTGTATGCAGGTGCATGGGATAGGTACTGGTACTGGTCGGCGGCCAGGAGTCCGGCGGCACCTCGAAGGGATAGATGGAGTCGATGGAACCCATGTCGCCCTCCAGGTACAGGCAGTCCTTCTTCCAGATATCAGGCCGCACCTGCCCGTTCTCGGTCAGCCATTCCATGTGGTTTCCGTGGGCATGCACCGACTGATCCGCGAGACCGACGTTGAACATGCGTACCAGCGTACGATCGCCGATCTGCCCGTGCAGTGCCGAACGGGGATCGGTGAGAGAATCGATGTTGGGGTCATGCGCTCCCGGTGCCCCCGGGGGCCGCCCGCCCAGACCATTGAGCGTGAAATAACGTGGCACGTAGGCCGTATTCGGCGTCTGGCCATTGCGTACCGCCTCGTGCCAGGCAGGATCGATGTCGTTGAAGATCCAGAAGTACTGCTGCACGAAGGTCGGGCTGCCCGGATAGAGTTCGTTGCTGCTGCCCTGCGGCATGACGGCGAGTCCGCCATGGAGACCCAGCAGACGGTTGTAGGGCGCGTTGAGCTTGTCATAGTACAGGTACGAGCCATGAGTGTCGGCGGTGAACTGAATCGTACGGGTCTGCCCGCCTGCAATCGGCCCGCTGTCGACCACCCCGTCGATGACAAAGCTGTGCGTGGTCGACAGGGTGTTGACGATGGTGATGCGAAGCGTGTCGCCCTGTTGGGCGACGATGGACTCGCCGGGAACATTCAACGCATTGCCGGCTTCACTGAAGCCGCGGAAATAGACGTTTTCTCCGGTCACCATGGTCTTGAAGCCATCGGTGATGTAAAAGGTCCTGTCGATCGTGGTTGCGAAGGCCCGCGGCGTCCACGACAGCAGCCCGATGCTTCCGAGTGCTGAACCGGCCAGCCCGGCCTTTAGAAAATCTCTGCGTTTCACGGTACGAATTCCTCCCTGTGGTGATACGGGTTGCATGTCGCCTCTGCAGGGCGCATTGCGGTTGTCGTTGTCCGGCGGTGAACATCACGTCCACCCTCCCTGTTGAGTTATGCCCCAATCGACCCCCCGGGTCTGTAACCTGGGATACAGACTCACCAACCCGGTACGGGAGTACCATGCAGCTCCCCTTCCGGTACGAGGTGATGAAGAAAAATGATAGGCATGAACGTCGTTCGCACCATCGATGGCCACAAGGTGGTGGTAAGCGCCGTATTCAAGGGCAGCCCCCGCCCGGCCTACTGGCAGGTCAGCATCAACGACCGGATATTGCCCCAGACCTTTGCCAGCACCATCGACGCCTTCCGTTATGTCAGCAACACCGGCCTGCAGAACGTGGGGGGATATTCAGGCTTCCAGTGAAACGGCATGCGGCCGGCCGAAGGCGGCGGGACGAACCCGCCGTCGCCGGCACGGGCGTCGAAGGCATGGGTACTTGCAGGATCCAGCGCGGAGAAACGATCAGAGAAAACCGTTACGCGCGCAATCCGCCAGACAGCAGCCCTGCACCAGCTCGATACGCCCGCGGTGCAGTTTCACGCAACCTTTCTTCTTCTCGAAATCCTTCAGCATGCGGCTGACCACCTCCCGGGTGGTACCCAGTTCCATGGCCAGAGCCTCGTGGGTAATGTGGATCATGTGGCTGTCATTGCGCTTGAACAGCTGGTCCAGCAGGGCCGCCAGGCGTACGTCCAGCGGCTTGAAGGCCACCGACTCGACCAGCCGCATGGTATCGCTGAGGCGCCGCGCCAGGATGGTGAGGACGAAATGGCGGAAACCCGGGGAGTGCTCCATGGCATAGTGGAAGTCCATGTGCGGAATGCTGAGGGCATGCACTTCGCTCTCCGTGACCACATCCGCCGGACAGGAACCCACCCCCATCAGACTGGTGATGGCGAGAATGGAGAGCTCGCCGGGTTCCAGGCGATACAGCAGCATCTCCCGTCCTTCCGGCGAGATCTGGCGCACTCGGAGGGTACCTTTCTGCACCAGCAGGAATGCCTTGCAGGCGCTGCCGGTACGCGCCAGCACTTCTCCCGGAGGAAGACGCACGGTGGTTGCCCGGTTGAGCACCTCGTTCCAGGCAATATCGGGAATCGCGGCCAGTTCGGGGAAGGCCGGCTGCTGAACTGTTTGCAGTGAAACCGCCATCGGGCAATGCACTCCTCGCCTCCACGGCCGGCCATGGCTCGGAATCCGTCCTTGCAGTATCTTGTTTTTGTGCGTTTGAACCTACCACCGACACACAGCTTCCGTCAGTGACATTTGCTACACAGCGACGTAAGCTTGCCCGCAACCACGACCGGCGGATTGCCATGATCGATGACGAGTTCCCGCTCGACGACGAGCTCTGCTACCTGAACCATGCGGCGGTCTCCCCCTGGCCGCAACGCACCGTGGCGGCGGTCCGCCGCTTCGCCGAAGAAAACGGCCGCCAGGGCTCGCGCCACTACTCGCGCTGGCTGGCTACCGAGAGCGCGTTGCGCGCCCAGCTATGCCGCCTGGTCAATGCTTCGCACAGCGATGAAATCGCGCTGCTGAAGAATACCTCCGAGGCGCTGTCCGTGGTCGCCTTCGGTCTCGACTGGCACGTCGGCGACGAGGTCGTCATCAGCAACCAGGAGTTTCCTTCCAACCGCATCGTGTGGGAAGCGCTCGCGCCCCTCGGGGTAAGACTGGTGACGGTAGACATCGATGACATGCAATCCGCAGAGCAGCGGATCGTCGACGCCATCGGACCGCGTACCCGGCTGGTATCCCTCAGTTCCGTCCAGTACGGCTCCGGGCTGGCGCTGCCGCTCGAACCCGTCGGCCGGGCTTGTCGCGAACGCGGTGTGCTGTTGTGTATCGACGCCATCCAGGGCCTCGGCGTCCGCCCCTTCGACGCCCAGGCCTGCCACGCCGATTTCGTCATGGCCGACGGCCACAAGTGGATGCTGGGACCCGAAGGACTGGCGCTGTTCTACTGCCGCCGTGAACGCCTGGAACAGCTGCGGCTGCATGAGTACGGCTGGCACATGGTCGAGGCCCTCGGCGACTTCGAGCGCCGCGACTGGCAACCGGCACGCTCGGCCAGGCGCTTCGAGTGCGGCAGTCCCAACCTGCTGGGCATCCACGCACTGCACGCCAGCCTCGGCCTGCTGGAACAGGTCGGGGTGGCAAACATTTTCGAGACTGTTTCGAGAAAAGTACAGTATCTTATCGATAAACTTGTAGAACACGGAGCCACCATCCTTTCGGCAAAGGATCCCGCCCGGCGCGCGGGCATCGTCACCTTCCGGCTCGAGGATGCCGACATGGAAGCCCTGTACCAGCGTCTGCAGGCGAACGGCGTCGTCTGTGCGCTGCGCGCCGGCGGCATTCGCTTCTCGCCCCACTTCTACACCCCCGACCACGTCCTCGACCGCGCCCTGGAGCAGGTATTCGCGCACCGGCACTGAGCGCGGCTTTCCTCATTCCTGCACCTGTTCAGCCGCTATATTCAGTTGTGACCATTCAGCTCAGCCAGGGCGGGAGGTGCCTCTTCCCTCAGACGACCGCTTGTTTCCTTGAAATGGACCCACTTTTCAGGGCCGGCCGGGACATAGGCAAGCGGTCGCAACCACATACCGGAACGGGGCCGCGGTCTCGGGGTCATACACAGTAACGGAACGCCTTCCGCGAGGGGATGGGCAGACATGGGGACAATGCTGGAACTGGCGCTGCTGCTGGCCTCCTTGTGGGCGCTGGCCGCCTGCCGGGCACCCGCCTGGGGCTGGATTGCGGCCGTCAGTGCCTGGCTGCTGCTGTGGCCGCAGGTGCACGACTTCAGCGGCTGGGCGCTGTTGCCCTTGTGGCTGCTGTTCGTCCCGGTCGCCGTGGTGCTCGGCCTGCCTTCCCTGCGCAAGAGCATCGTCACCGCGCCGCTGCTGAACCGGTACCGCCGCATGATGCCGCACATGTCGGACACCGAACGCGAGGCGCTGGAAGCCGGCAGCACCTGGTGGGAAGAGCAGTTGTTCAGCGGACGGCCCGACTGGAAGCAACTGCTCGCCTATGGCCGGCCCTCCCTCAACGAAGAGGAGCGCGCCTTCCTCGACGGCCCGGTCGAGGAACTGTGCCGGATGCTGGACGACTGGGAGATCACCGAGCGCCTGCACGATCTGCCCGCGCCGGTATGGGACTTCCTCAGGCAACAGCGCTTCTTCGGCATGATCATTCCGAAGGCGTATGGCGGACTGGAATTCTCGGCCTACGCCCACTCCTGCGTGGTCATGAAGATCGCCAGCCGCAGCATCACCGCCGCCGTCACCGCCATGGTGCCCAACTCGCTCGGGCCGGCGCAGCTGCTGCTGCACTATGGCACCCCTGAGCAGAAGGACTACTACCTGCCGCGGCTGGCGCGCGGTGAGGAGATCCCCTGCTTCGCCCTCACCGGACCCGAGGCCGGCAGCGACGCGGCCGCCCTGCCGGATACCGGTGTGGTGTGCCGCCAGAGCTTCGAGGGCAGGGAATGCCTCGGCATCCGGCTGAACTGGGAAAAACGCTACATCACGCTCGGCCCCGTGGCCACGGTGCTGGGACTGGCCTTCCGGCTGCGCGACCCCGACCATCTCATCGGCAACCAGGAAGAACGCGGCATCACCCTGGCGCTGATCCCCACCGACACGCCGGGCATCGACATCGGCAATCGTCACGCCCCACTCAACCAGGCCTTCATGAACGGCCCCAACCGCGGCCACGACGTGTTCATTCCCCTGGAGTGGGTCATCGGCGGACGGGCCCGCGTCGGCCAGGGATGGCGCATGCTCATGGAATGCCTCGCCGACGGACGCGCCATCTCCCTGCCGGCACTGAGCACCGGTGCCGCCAAGCTGGCCGCGCGCACCACCGGCGCCTATGCCGCGGTACGCAAACAGTTCCACATGCCGATCGGCCGATTCGAGGGTATCGTCGAGGTACTGGGCCGTATCGCCGGCAACGCCTATGCCATGGATGCCGCCCGCGAACTGACCACCCTGGCCCTCGACCGCGGGAACAAGCCGGCGGTCGCCTCGGCAATCATCAAGTACCACCTGACAGAACGCATGCGCCGCGTCGTCGACGATGCCATGGACGTCCACGGAGGGCGCGCCATCTGCATGGGACCGCGCAACTACCTGGGGCGTGCCTACCAGGCCATTCCCATCAGCATCACCGTGGAAGGCGCCAACATCCTCACCCGCAGCCTGATCATCTTCGGACAGGGCGCCATTCGCTGTCACCCCTTCCTGCTGCGGGAAATGCGAGCCGCCGCCCAACGCGACCTGGACGCCTTCGACGAGGCCCTGTGGGGGCACCTGCAGGGGCTGCTGGCCAACTTCGCGCACGCGCTCTTCCACGGCCTCACCGGTGCCCGCTTCGCGGCTTCTCCGGTCGATCGCGAAGAGGCCCGCTATTACCGCCAGCTGACGCGCATGAGCGCCGCCTTCGCCGTTACCGCCGAATTCGCCATGCTGCGCCTGGGCAGCACCCTGAAACGGCGGGAGTCCCTGTCCGCCCGTCTCGGCGACGTCCTCAGCCAGCTCTATATCGCCTCCGCGGCGCTCAAGCGTTTCGCCGACCAGGGCCGCCAGCCCGCCGACCGGCCGCTGCTGGAATGGACGCTGTGTGACGCCCTGCATGGTGCCGAGCAGAAACTGTTCGAGGTGTATGACAACCTGCCGGGGCGCCTCGGGAGCCGCGCCCTCCAGTGGCTGCTGTTTCCCTTCGGGCGCCGCCACCGCGCCCCTGCCGACGCCTTGCTGCAACGGGCCGCCAATGTGCTGCTGCGCTGGGGCGCCGCGCGTGAGCGTCTCACCGAGGGGCTGTTCATTCCCGCCGACGCGCACGAATCGCTCGCGCAGCTCGAGCTGGCACTGGAGAAAAGCACGGCCGCCGAACCGGTACTGGCGCGCTTGCGTAGAGCCATGCGCAATGGTGAACTTGCAGGCGGTGATCCGGAACAGTGTCTGGACGCGGCCGTGAGCGCCGGCCTCATCGAGGCACGCGAAGCCGACGCGGTACGGGCCGCGGTTGACGCGCGCCGGCGGGTCATCGGCGTGGACGAG
>DROT01000026.1 GCA_011321775.1 Gammaproteobacteria bacterium
ATTCTTGCCGGGCTGGAGCCCGGCGCTCCCGGATTCGTGTGAACCTTCCGGCCGCCTCATTCCATTGCATGAGATTGCCGCGGCCCCGCGCGCCTCGCAATGACTGGTATTCTGAGCTATTCAGTCATGCGTTTCAGCCCCATGAAATGATTCTGTAAAACCCTTGCCACGAGAGAGGGGGTGTGGCTGCTACAGCTTCACCCGCCGCAGTCGCAGCGCGTTGGTGATGACCGACACCGAGCTGAAGCTCATCGCCGCGGCGGCGATGATGGGCGACAGCAGGATGCCGAAGAAGGGATAGAGCACCCCGGCCGCCACCGGTACGCCGGCGGAGTTGTAGACGAAGGCGAAGAACAGGTTCTGGCGGATGTTGCGCATGGTCGCGCGGCTGAGGCGGCGGGCGCGCACGATGCCGCGCAGGTCACCCTTGATGAGGGTGACACCGGCGCTCTCCATGGCGACGTCGGTGCCGGTGCCCATGGCGATGCCTACGTGGGCCTGGGCCAGTGCCGGGGCGTCGTTGATGCCGTCGCCGGCCATGGCGACGATGCGCCCCTGGGCCTGCAGCTGCTTGATCACCTCGGCCTTCCGTTCCGGCATGACCTCCGCTTCCACGCGGTCGATGTGGAGCGCTCCGGCGACCGCCTCGGCGGTCTTGCGGCTGTCACCGGTGAGCATGACCACCTGGATGCCCTCGGCGTGCAGGTCGCGAATGGCCTCCGGGGTGGACTCCTTGACCGGGTCGGCAACGCCGATGAGGCCGGCCGCCTGGCCGTCTATGGCCAGGAACATCACCGTCTGTCCTTCGGCACGCTGGCGGTCGGCCTGCTGCGGCAGCTCCCCGGGGTCGATGCCCAGTTCCTCCAGCAGGCCGAGGTTGCCGAGTGCCACCCGGTGGCCGTCCACCTCGCCGGTGACGCCCTTGCCGGTGAGCGACTGGAAGTCGCTGGTGGCGACCAGTTCGATACCTTCCTCTTCGGCGCCGCGCACGATGGCCTCGGCCAGCGGGTGTTCGCTGGCGCGTTCCAGGCTGGCCGCCAGTCGCAGTGCCTGTTTGCGTTCGCTGTCCCCGCGGGTGGTGACGGCCACCAGCTTCGGCCTGCCCTCGGTGAGGGTGCCGGTCTTGTCGACCACCAGGGTATCGACCTTCTCCATGATCTCCAGCGCCTCGGCGTTCTTGATCAGCACGCCGGCCATGGCGCCGCGGCCGGTGCCGACCATGATGGAGATCGGCGTCGCCAGCCCGAGGGCGCAGGGGCAGGCGATGATGAGCACGGCGACGGCGTTGACGATGGCGTGCGCCAGTCGCGGTTCCGGTCCCCACAGGCCCCAGACGATGAAGGCGATGACGGCGACCAGCACCACCGCCGGCACGAACCAGCCGGCGACCTGGTCGGCCAGCTTCTGGATCGGCGCGCGCGAGCGCTGGGCCTCCGCCACCATGTTGACGATCTGCGCCAGCAGGGTATCGGCGCCGACCTTCTCGGCGCGCATCAGCAGGCTGCCGGTGCCGTTGACGGTGGCGCCGATGAGGGCATCACCGGGACCCTTCTCGACCGGGATGGGCTCACCGGTGACCATGGATTCGTCGACGTTGCTGGCCCCTTCGACCACGGTGCCGTCGACGGGAATCTTGTCACCGGGACGGACGCGCAGAATGTCTCCGGGCTGTACCTGTTCCAGCGGGATATCCTCCTCGCTGCCGTCGGCGCGCACGATGCGGGCGGTATTCGGGGCCAGTCCGAGCAGCATCTGGATGGCGGCGTTGGTACGCGAGCGCGCCCGCAGTTCCAGCACCTGGCCGAGCAGCACCAGGGCGGTGATGACCGCCGCGGCCTCGAAATAGACGGCCACGGTGCCGTCTTCCGATTGCATGACGGGTGGAAAGATCTGCGGGAACAGCAGTGCCACCACGCTGTAGCCCCAGGCTACCGATACGCCCAGGCCGATGAGGGTGAACATGTTGAGGTTCCAGCTCACCACGGACTGCCAGCCGCGTACGAAGAAGGGCCAGCCGCCCCACAGGACCACCGGCGTTGCCAGCACGGCCTCGATCCACTGGATACTGTGCATGGACAGGTCCTGCGGCAGCCACTGCGGTGCCAGGTCCGCCACCATGGCCAGCAGGAACACGGGAATGGACAACGCCGTACTGACCCAGAAACGCCGGGTCATGTCGATCAGTTCCTCGTTCTTCTCCTCGGGAGCCGCGGTTCTGGGTTCCAGCGCCATGCCGCACTTGGGACAAGTGCCGGGGTGGTCCTGAACCACTTCCGGGTGCATGGGACACACGTACTCGGTGCGCACCGGGGCAGCGGCCTCCACCAGCGGCTCCAGCGCCATGCCGCACTTGGGGCAACTGCCGGGATGGTCCTGGCGGATCTCCGGGTGCATGGGGCAGGTGTAGAGGCTTCCCGCACCGGAAGCCTTCGCCGCGGGTGCCGGCTGTTCACCATGCGGGTGTGCATGTGCCGCCTGCTCGCTGTCGCTTCCCGGGAGGTAGCGTGCCGGATCCTCGCTGAACTTGCCGAGACAGGATTCGCTGCAGAAATACCAGCTACGGCCTGCGTAGTCCGTGTGATGCGGCGAGTCGTCGCCGACTTCCATGCCGCACACCGGGTCCTTCAGGGTCTCGGCGCCGGCGTACTGTTGCGGATTGGCGAGAAATTTCTGCTGGCAGCCGCTGGAACAGAAATACCAGCGTCGCCCGCCATACTCGGTGCTGGCCGCCGCTTCCTCCGCGACCACATCCATGCCGCAGACCGGATCGGTGCTCATGGGTTCTCTCCTTCATCGGTGCCCAGCGCTTCCCCGCTGCGGACGTGATAGAGCTGTTCCACCGGCAGCACCGCGACGATACCGTCTCCGGTCACGCCGGTGCGGGCCTCGTCCATGATGGCAGTCACGATTTCGTCACAACGCGAGGCCTCGACGAAGATCTCGAAGCGGGCGTGGGTGACCTGCCAGTCGGGGGAGTAGTAGTCGGCGTATTCGCCGTAGCCATTGACCTCGGCGCAGCTGACGCCGGGGACGTGTATCGCCTTGAGCCGTTTCTTGACCGGCTCGGTGCGCTCGAGGCGCACAATGGCGGTGATTTTCCTGAATTTCATGTGGGTCTTTCCTCCACCGCTGTCATGGTGACACTGCGGTTGTTGTCCCTCGTTCCCATATTCCTTGACCCCGCATTGCACGAAGGGTTCAGGGATCAGGGTTGATCCGGTGGTTGCAGTCTGTGCGATCGACTGACTGTGAGCATGGCAAGAGAAAAGCCGGCCCGCCGTCCTGGCGGGCCGGTTTGCACTCCTTGCTCAGGAACCGAATTCCTGGTGCAGGTACTCGATCACGTTTTTCAGGTCACCTTCGGTCAGGCTGCTGTTGCCTCCTTTCGGCGGCATCGCCATGGGGGATCCCGGGCTCTGGAATCCCTCGGTGACGTGTTTCAGCAGGGTCGCGTCGGGCTTGGACAGTCGGCCGTCCTTGCGCGTGAAGTCGGGTACGCCGGGCAACACACCCTTGCCGTCGGCACCGTGACAGGCGATGCAGGTCTGGCTGTAGATGTCCTTTCCGGACAGGCCCGAGGTCGCACTCCCGGTGGCGGTCGAGGTCTTCACGATGACGCCTGTGGAAGGATTGTTCGAGCCTTGCAGGAAGGTGAGGATGTTGCGCATCTCCTGTCCGGTGAGGCCGGCGCGCAGGCGCATGTGGAACATGGTGGTGATCCACTGGTCGTCCCGCAGTTCCTTTGCGCCGCGGATGTTGTGGCAGCGACCGCAGTTGTCGGCCCACTCCTTCGCTCCCTGGGCGAAGTCGCCCGGTGCGGGATAGTCGAAGGCCTGGACCGGGACCGGCAGCATGCCGGCGATCAGTGACAGGGAGGCCAGCGTCAGGCCGATTTTCAGTTTGCTTTGCTTTGCGTGTTTCATGTCTGCAATCTCCTAGAAGCCGTAGGCCAGCTGGGCGAGAAAACGGTTGTCGTCCGCGGCCGAGTTGTTCTTGCCGTCGTTCAACTCGTAGTTCACCTTGGCGATGAAGTTGCTGGTAAAGATATAGTTGATGCCCAGCGCCCACTGTTTCACGTCGCGATCATCGACGGCGGAGTCGAAATCGGTGTAACGTGCCACAGCCTCCCATTTGGTCGGCAGGAACTTGTAGGCGGCCTGGGTATACCAGGTCGTCCAGTTGGCGCTGCCCGAGGCCGCCAGCCCCTTGCTGGTGGAGCCGACCTTGGACTTCACGTACTCGCCGCGGACGCCCAGCGATCCAAGCTGGTAGTTGAAGTCGGCGTCGTAGACCTTGTAGTCGCGTTTGCCCTCGTCGTTGATATCCACCTCATTACCGTCGATCTTGCTGACTGCGGCTTCGCCCCAGGCACCGGAGAGGCCGATCTCCAGGTTGGGAATGGGCAGGATGCCGACGCGGCCACCGTACACCTTGTTGCCTTCCGCATCCTTGTTGAAGCCCTCGGCGTCGATGCCCTCGAGTTCGCCGTCCTCGGAGGACAGCTCCGGGCCGTTGCTGACGAACAGCGCGTAGTTGGTGCGCACGCCGCCCATCCTCGGCAGTCCGCCACGCACCTGGACACCGACGTCGGACACCGGCGCGGCACCGTCGTGGCCGAAGCCGGGAGGTGCCGAGGCCATCTTGTTCACCCAGGAGGGATGCAGGTTCTGGCGGAACTGGCCGACCGGGCTCAGGAACTTGCCGGCCACCAGGGTGGCATAGTCATTCATGAACAGGTCGATGGTCAGGTACTCCAGCGAGGTGTTGGTATTGCCGTCGTCCTCGACCTCGAACTCGAGCTCCGACTCCAGCATCACCAGGTCGCGATACTGGAAATGGAAGATCGGCGAGAAGCGCCCCACGGTGAAGCTGCCATCGTCGTTGTTCCCCTGTGTCTTCTCGTAGCCGACGTCGGCGTAGCCGGCCAGGTGCACCAGGGTGTTGGGCTCGCGCCATTCGTTGGCCTCGGATACCTGTTTCTGCAACTGTTCGACGTCGGCCCGGCTTGCCGGTTGTTCCGTTTTGGCCTGAGCCTGTTGCTCCTCGAGCTGCTTTTGCACCTCCTGCAGCTGTTTCTGCAGTGTTTCCACCGTCTTGCGCAGCTGGCTGAGGTCGTCTGCTGCGGCCACGGCGGGCAGGGCTGCGAGCGCTGTGAGCACAGCGAAGGCAACCGGTTTTAGCGGAAAGATTGAAGTTTTCATCGGTCGTTCTCCCATAGGGTGTGCCCGTCTGCGGTCCTCGAACCGTGATCGGGCAAGACTGTTGGTCCCGGGGATGACTGCAATGCAGCCGGAATCCCCGGTGCTGCTGGATTGCCAGCATTCAGGCAGGCGCGAGCGCCCGTATCAGAGCGGGAGACGCGGAGGTCGGAACAGGGAGGAAGCGACGCGACCGATGCGTGCGGTCAGCAGGGTGGGTTCGAAGGGCGTGTCGCCGGGCGTGCCGAGGAGCGGCGGTACCGGCGCGAGAAAGCTGACTCCATGTGCCAGGTGGCAATTGCCGCTGCAACTCTGACCGTCACAGTCATGCTTGCAGCAGTCGGGGAGGGAGGTATCGTCCGCCGATACCTGCATATGGTGACACTTCTGTTGCATGGGCATGCTGTGCTGGCCATTCTGGCAACCGTGATACAGGGCCGCGGTCGCGCCCTGCAGCGGCGCCAGTGCCAGCGCCAGGACCAGCAGCCAGTGGATCAGGCGGCGGTGCTTGTGGTTGGCCGTGTGCATGTCATGTTGTCAGCGTGGACAATCCCGTCAGCTTGGAAGCCATTCTGCAGCCTGTTTGCGAAAATTGTCTTGACCTGGATCAAGAGTCATTGCTTGTTCCTCCCCATCTTCCAGCCGCGCCAGATGAGGAAGGCGGCCGGGATCACCAGCAGGGTGAGGATGGTGGCGCTGATCATGCCGCCGACCATGGGGGCGGCGATGCGGCGCATCACTTCCGAGCCGGTGCCGCTGCCGAGCATGATGGGCAGCAGGCCGGCGATGATGGCAGCCACCGTCATCATGATGGGGCGCACCCGAAGCAGCGCGCCCTCGATCACCGACTGGCGCAGTTCGGACAGGTCGACCTGGCGCTTCTCGGCATAGGCGATGTCCTGGTGGCGCCGGTAGGCCTGGTTGAGGTACACCAGCATGACCACGCCGATCTCCACCGAGACGCCGGCCAGGGCGATGAAGCCGACGCCGACCGCCACCGACATGTCGTAGTTCAGCCAGTACATCAGCCAGATGCCGCCCACCAGCGCCAGCGGCAGGGTGGCGAGGATGATGAACACCTCGGTGGCACGGCGGAAGTTGAGATACAGCAGCAGCACGATGATGGCGAGCGTCACCGGGATGACGGTGGACAGTTTCTCCTTGGCGCGTTCCATGAACTCGTACTGGCCCGACCAGTTGAGTGAATAGCCCGCCGGCAGCTTGACCTGGTCGGCGACCACCTGCTTGGCCTCGCGCACGTAGGAACCGAGATCGCGGTCCTGGATGTCGATGTAGATCCAGCCGTTGAGACGCGCGTTCTCGCTCTTGATGACCCCCGGTCCGTCGACGATGCGTACGTCGGCGACATCACCGAGGGTGATCTGGGCGCCCATGGGCGTCTGGATGGGCAGCTCCGCCAGCTTGGCCTCCGAGTCGCGAACGAAACGCGGATAGCGCAGGTTGACGGGGTAGCGCTCCAGCCCCTCGATGGTCTCGGTGACGTTCATGCCGCCCACGGCGGTGCGCACGACTTCCTGCACGTCGGCGATATTGAGGCCGTAGCGCGAGGCGGCGGTGCGGTCGATGTCGACCACCACGTAGCGGCCGCCGACCACGCGTTCGGAGAATACCGACACCGTGCCCGGCACCGGCGTCAGCACCCGCTCGATGTCCTTGCCGATCTGCTGGATCACCTTCAGGTCGGGGCCGGCGACCTTGACGCCCACCGGTGTCTTGATGCCGGTCGCGAGCATGTCGATACGGTTCTTGATGGGCATCACCCAGGCATTGCTCATGCCGGGGATCTTGACCAGTGCATCCAGTTCACGCTTGAGCTTGTCCATGGTCATGCCCTCGCGCCACTGGTCGTGCGGCTTGAGCTGGATGGTGGTCTCGATCATGGTCAGCGGTGCCGGGTCGGTGGCCGACTCGGCGCGTCCCATCTTGCCGAATACGCTCTTCACCTCCGGTACCGTGCGGATCAGGCGGTTGGTCTGTTGCAGGATCTCCTGTGCCTTGCCGATGGACACTGCCGGGAAGGCGCTGGGCATGTACAGCAGGTCACCCTCGTCCAGGTCGGGCATGAACTCCGAGCCCAGGCTGTCGTTCAGCGGCCACCAGCCGGCCAGCGGCCAGGCCATGGAGGCGGCCGCCAGCACCGATACCAGCAGCACCGTTTTCGGCATCTTCAGCACCCAGTCGATGACCGGCCGATAGCCGGCGATCAGCAGGCGATTGACCGGGTTCCTGTCCTCGGCCACGATGTGGCCGCGGATGAAATAGCCCATCAGTACCGGTACCAGGGTGATCGACAGGCCGGCGGCACCGGCCATGGCGTAGGTCTTGGTGAAGGCCAGCGGCGAGAACATGCGTCCCTCCTGGGCCTCCAGGGTGAACACCGGCAGGAAGCTCAGGGTGATGATCAGCAACGAGAAGAACAGCGCCGGCCCGACCTCGGCGGCGGCCGCCGCCATGACTTCCCAGCGGTTGCTGTCGGTGACCTCCTGGTGCTCCATGTGCTTGTGCACGTTCTCGATCATGACGATGGCCGCGTCCACCATGGCGCCGATGGCGATGGCGATGCCGCCCAGCG
>DROT01000027.1 GCA_011321775.1 Gammaproteobacteria bacterium
AAGCTGCTGGACGAAGGCGAGGCGGGCGACAACGTGGGCGTGCTGCTGCGCGGCACGAAGCGCGACGAGGTGGAGCGCGGGCAGGTGTTGTGTGTGCCCGGGAGCATCACGCCGCACACGAAGTTCGAGGCGGAAGTGTACGTGCTGAGCAAGGAAGAGGGTGGTCGTCACACGCCGTTCTTTGCGAACTACCGGCCGCAGTTTTATTTCCGGACGACGGACGTGACGGGAGCGGTGGATCTTCCGGAAGGCGTGGAGATGGTGATGCCTGGCGACAACGTGAAGATGACGGTGACGCTGATTGCGCCGATTGCGATGGAAGAGGGGCTGCGTTTTGCGATCCGCGAGGGTGGCCGCACCGTCGGCGCCGGCGTGGTCTCCAAGATCATCGAGTAACAATGGACGTGGGGCGGGCCGGTCCTGCCCCGAGATGACCGGGGCAGATCGAATACTGCCCCCGTTCTTTAGAGGTTGACATGGCAAATCAAAGAATCCGCATCCGCCTGAAGGCGTTCGATCATCGTCTGATCGACCAATCGGCCCGTGAAATCGTCGAGACCGCACGCCGCACCGGTGCGCAGGTGCGCGGGCCGATTCCGCTGCCTACCAAGAAGGAGCGTTTTACCGTGCTGATCTCGCCGCACGTCAACAAGGATGCCCGGGACCAGTACGAAATCCGTACCCACAAGCGCCTCATGGACATTGTGGATCCTACGGACAAGACGGTCGATGCGCTGATGAAACTGGATCTCGCGGCCGGCGTCGACGTGCAGATCAAACTGAACTGAGGGCGGAACTCGCAGCTATTGGCTTGCCGGGGAAACGAAAATGGCAATTGGATTGATAGGCAAAAAAGCGGGCATGACGCGGGTCTTCACCGAGGAAGGCGCGTCCATACCCGTAACCGTGGTGGAAGTGGATCCCAACCGGGTGACCCTGGTGCGTACCGGGGAGCGCGACGGTTACCGCGCGCTGCAGGTGACCACCGGTTCGCGTCGCGCGTCGCGCGTCAGCAAGCCGATGGCGGGTCACTACGCGAAGGCCGGCACCGAGGCGGGCCGCGGGCTGTGGGAGTTCCGCCTCGCAGAGGGCGAGGGTGAGGACATCGAAGTGGGCGGCAGCATCGGCGTCGACATCTTCGAGCCCGGCCAGAAGGTCGATGTCGCCGGCACCACCATCGGCAAGGGCTTCGCGGGCGGTGTCAAGCGCCACAACTTCCGCATGCAGGATGCCACGCACGGCAACTCCCTGTCACATCGTGCGCCGGGCTCGATCGGCCAGTGCCAGACGCCCGGGCGTGTGTTCAAGGGCAAGCGCATGGCCGGCCACATGGGTAACGTCCGTCGCACCATCCAGAACCTCGAGGTCGTGCGCGTCGATACCGATCGTAACCTGTTGCTGATCAAGGGTGCCGTGCCCGGTGCCCGTGGTGGCGACGTCATCGTGACCCCTGCGGTCAAGGCTTGAGGGGGATCGGACCATGAATATCAACATGCATGGCGGTTCCAGCATGGACGTCTCCGACGCCGTGTTCGGACAGGATTTCAACGAGACGCTGGTGCACCAGGTGGTCGTCGCCTACCTGGCAGCCGGCCGCGCCGGGACCCACGCGCAGAAGAACCGTTCCGCCGTACGCGGCGGCGGTGCCAAGCCCTGGCGCCAGAAGGGGACGGGACGCGCGCGTGCTGGTACAATACGCAGTCCGCTGTGGCGCGGCGGCGGCAAGACCTTTGCGGCCACGACGCGGGACTACTCCCAGAAAGTCAACAAGAAGGCCTACCGGGTGGCTATCCGGTCGATTCTCTCCGAGCTGTTGCGGCAGGACCGACTGGTGGTGGTCGAGGACTTCTCCGTCAGTGCGCCGAAGACGGCCGAGCTGGTGGCCAGGCTGAAGGAGATGGGTCTCGGCAAGGTGCTGATCGTGCATCACGATCCCGACGAGAATCTGTACCTGGCTGCGCGCAATGTACCGCAGGTGGACGTGGTCGACAGCTCGATCGCGGATCCGGTCAGCCTGATCGGTTTCGACAAGGTGATGATGACCGCGGAGGCGCTGCGCCAGTTTGAGGAGAAGCTCGCATGAACAACGAACGTATGAGCAGGATCCTGATTGGCCCGGTGGTCTCCGAGAAGAGTACGCGCATCGGTGACCAGAACCGGCAGGTGGTGTTCCGGGTATTGCCGGACGCCAGCAAGTTCGAGATCCGCAAGGCGGTGGAAAAGATGTTCGACGTGACGGTCACCGGCGTGCAGGTGATGAACGTCAAGGGCAAGGTCAAGCGCTTCGGCCAGACCGTGGGTCGTCGTTCCGACTGGAAGAAGGCCTACGTCACCCTGGCCGAGGGTTCCGATATCGATTTCGTGGGTGCAGAGTAATGGCAATCGTAAAATCCAAACCGACTTCGCCGGGGCGCCGTTTCGTCGTCAAGGTCGTTGGTGCTGATCTGCACAAGGGTGAACCCTGGGCTCCGCTGCTGGAGAAGAAGACCAAGAGTGGCGGTCGCAACAACAAGGGGCGCATCACCACGCGGCACCGCGGCGGCGGCCATCGCCAGCGTTACCGCATCATTGATTTCAAGCGCGACAAGGACGGTGTGCCCGGCCGGGTCGAGCGGCTCGAATACGATCCCAACCGCAGCGCACACATCGCGCTGGTGCTGTACGCGGACGGCGAGCGTCGCTACATCCTCGCGCCGCGTGGAGTGTCCGCGGGCAGCGAGATCCACAACGGCAGCGAGGCGCCCATCAAGCCCGGTAACGCGCTGCCCCTGCGCAACATCCCGCTGGGTACCGTGGTGCACAACGTGGAGATGAAGCCGGGCAAGGGTGGCCAGATCGCCCGCAGTGCCGGCTGCGGTGTGCAGCTGGTCGCGCGC
>DROT01000028.1 GCA_011321775.1 Gammaproteobacteria bacterium
CCCCGTCTTAAGCTGATCCCGCTGTTGAGTCCCTGATACTTGCCTGTGGGTCGGACTTTAGTCCGACTGCGGCGCTGCCGCGATGCCCGGATTCTTCGAGCATCCTCAAACCCCGAATTCGTCCCGGTCAACAGTGTGGTTTCCAGTAAAGCAGCCGACTGGGTTATGCTATCGCGAAGCCCGGTCTCGTGATTACAATTCCTCGCTGGGGATCGCTGTTACTTCAGGAGTGAGTTCACATGGATACCGATAGCCAGCAGAAACGGATACAGCTCTATCTCTCCTACCGCTGCAACAACGAAGACGGAAAGACCGCCCGCGTAAGCCTCGAACGCCTGTGTGATGATCGTGGCTACCCGTTGATCTACGATGAAAACGGCACCGGGGACGGCGACAGCCTGACGGACTTCATGGAAGACCTGGTATCGATGCCGGTGGTGTTTCTGTTCCTCTCACCGGGTTATTTCCGCTCCGCCTGGTGCCTGTATGAACTGATCCGTTTGCACGAATACCAACAGCGGGAAGAATACACGGAACTGGTGCCGCTGCGCCTGACGGCAGACATGGACCTGAAGCAGGAACAGCCGATACGGGAGTTCTGGCGCGCCGATACCGCCGAGGCGCGCAAGGAAAGAGGCTTGCTGGCGAAGCACCTGAAACTGCCGGAGGCGGACGACGACAGGCTCTGCAAAAAGGCGCTGTGGCCACTCATCGAGGCCGCGTGGAACGGCGTCATCGCTCCGGCGCTGGAAAAAAAAACACCAGGCCTGCACGATCCCGCCCCGGAGCAGCTATTGAGCCAGCGGTTGGATGCCGTGCCGGCAACCTTGGAAAAGGCCGTGGACGAGGAACACCAGCGTTTCCGCGCGGCGCTGCGCGAGGTCCTGTGCGCCGAACTGAAGCCGCCGCGCCTGAAGGCTGCGCTGAAGGAGGAACTCACGGAGTCATCGGACGAGGGCCTTGCCGAAGCCTTGCTGGATCAAGACGAAGCGGCCGATGCCGTCGCCACCGTGACCCGGGTCGTCAAGGCATTGCGCCGATTGCCCAGCCTGTCCACCCAACTTTGGCGGGAATGCTATCTCCAGGCCGACAAACTCTGCTCGCTGCTGCTGCTCAACAGCATCGACAAGCACTGGTGGTTCCAGAATCGCCGCCGTATCCTGCGCGAGAACGCCAGCAAGCTGTCCCACACCTGGGTGCTGGAAGAGCGCCGCTTCAGCGAGGTGGTGGTCTCGCGCAGCCTAACCGCCAACGCCAAGCGGGTGATTCCTCCATCCTACGAGTTCGACAACGAAGAAAAACGCGTCAAGCCCTCGTGTGAGGCTAACGATGTACTGCTGTTCGACGCCTCGCGGGCTTCGGTGGGCGAGACCCTGCTGCTGACGATTTTTCAAGACCTGATCGGCAGAAAACCGGAGAAGGACGAAAGCGCCAAACTGCTGGAAATGATCGCGACCCGGGCGAAGACTCAGTACCGGGTGCGGCGGGCGCCGATCCACTACATCGTCGGCAAGTCCTTCATGGACGAGTTGCGCAATGCCGACTGGTATCCCAAGGCGCGGGAACAATGGGCCGGGCGCCTGCTGTTCGTCGTCTGCGATGACGATCCACCACCGCGTCATCGCCCGCCGACGCGCGAGAGCCAGATCGACTTGCTCGACCAGTTGGCACTCTTCAAAGAACTCGAGTACCAGGAGCCACGCCATGCCGACGCTTGAAGACTTCCTACCGGAAGACCTCCAGGTCTCCATCCCCGAGCGATCGCTGTACCACCAGTTCGAAGAAGCCGACTGCCATGCCCTGTGGGCCGCCCATGCCGCCGGTCGCCCCCTGCTGGTGCGCGGCAAGCCGGGCGCGGGTAAGAGCCAGATGGCGCGGGCGATCGCCGAGCAGCTCGGCTGGGCCTGCGTCGAGGCGGTAATCAGCGGCGGCACCGAGCTGGACGACCTGCACTGGCATTTCGACGCCATCGGCCGCCTCGGCGAGGCGCAGGCGCGCTCGATGCCGGATGGCGCTCCATCCCGGCCCGAAGACCAGCCCGAATCC
>DROT01000029.1 GCA_011321775.1 Gammaproteobacteria bacterium
CCGAGGCGCGCAAGCTGGTGGAGGAGGGGCGCAAGCGGGCGTACGAAATCATCACCGGCAAGCGCAAGGTGCTGGACGCGCTGGCGGCCGAACTGGAGCGCAAGGAAGTGCTCGACGGCGAGGAAGTGCTTGCCATCATCCACCGGCAGGACACCGGAGACAGCGATTCAGCGAGCACCCCGCGGGACGCGTCCTGAGCGATGCGCACTCATTATTACAGGAGAACAGCGTGAACGAGGGCGAGGCATCACCGGTCCTGCTCGTCATCCTCGACGGATTCGGCCTCAACCCGAACCGGCGTCACAACGGCTGGGCGCAGGCCAGCACTCCCTACCTGGATCACTATTTCGCCACCTGGCCGCATACGGCCCTGCAGGCGTCCGGGCTGGCGGTCGGCCTGCCGGACGGCCAGTTCGGCAACTCCGAGGTCGGCCACCTCACCCTGGGCGCCGGACGGGTGCTGGACCAGGATCTGCTGCGCATCTGTGACGTCATCCACGACGGCAGCCTGACGACGACTCCGGAATGGCAGGCCCTGGTTGCCACCGGCAAGCGGCTGCACCTGGTGGGCATGGTATCGGACGGTGGCGTGCATTCGCACATCGACCATCTGCTGGCGCTGCTGCCGCTGGTGAAGGAGGCCGGCATGGAGCCGGTAATCCACATGATCACCGACGGGCGTGACACGCCACCGCGCGAGGCGCTGGTGTTTCTCGAACAGCTCGAGGCGGCCCTGCAGCGCCTCGGCTGTGGTCGCATCGCCACGGTCAGTGGTCGCTATTGCGCCATGGACCGGGCCAGGCACTGGGACCGTACCGAAAGGGCCTGGCGTGCCATGGTGCTGGGCCAGGGGCAGCAGGCGGCGACGGCGCGCGAGGCCATCGAGAACGCCTACGCGCGTGGTGAAGGCGACGAGTTCATCCAGCCCACCGTCGTGGGCGATCCACGCGAGTCCCGCATCGCGGAGGACGAGGCGGTACTGATCTTCAATTTCCGCAGCGACCGCGCACGGCAGCTGGCCGCGGCGCTGGGCCTGGAGGATTTCAGCGGTTTCGATCGCGGCGACGCCGGCATCCGGCGGCTGGTGTGCATGACCCAGTACAATGCCAAGTTTCCCTTTCCGGTGCTGTTCCCCCAGGTCATTCCCGAACGGGTGCTGGCCGAGGTGATCAGCGACGCCGGCCTCAGGCAGTTCCACTGTGCCGAGCGCGAGAAGTATCCGCACGTCACCTATTTCTTCAACGGCGGCCGGGAGAAGCCCTTTCCCGGTGAGGACCGCGACATCATTCCTTCGCCCACGGTGGCGACCTACGATCTCAAGCCGGAGATGAGCGCGCCGGAGGTGGCCGACCGGGTGATCGAGGCGATCGACAGTGGCCAGTATCGCTTCATCCTGGTCAACTTCGCCAACACCGACATGGTGGGGCATACGGCCGTGGTGCCGGCCATCCTGCGCGCCGTTGAGACCGTCGACCTGCAGAGTCACCGGGTCATCCGTGCCGCCCGCAGACAGGGTTTCCGCGTGCTGCTGACCGCGGATCACGGCAATTGCGACGAGATGGTCGATGCGGCCACGGGTGAACCCCACACCCAGCACACAGCCTACCCGGTGCCGCTGGTACTGATCGGCGAGGCGCAGGCGAGGCTCGGCGTCGGCCGCGGTCTGGCCGACGTAGCCCCGACGGTGCTGGAACTGCTCGGCCTGCCGGTGCCGGAAGAAATGACCGGCAGCAGCCTGTTGCTCAAGAAAGGCCTGTGCCCGCTGGACGGCCGCTGAGGTGCCAGCGCCCGCGTATTCATTCAAAGAGGTTTATCGCCATGGACTGTTCCATAGCCGGGCTTCACGCCCGTGAAATACTCGACTCCCGCGGCAACCCGACGGTGGAGGTGGAATGCAGCCTGCAGTCGGGTGTCCTGGGACGGGCGGCGGTGCCCTCCGGTGCCTCGACCGGCAGCCGCGAGGCGGTGGAACTGCGCGACGGCGACGAGCAGCGTTTCCGCGGCAAGGGCGTCCGGCAGGCCGTAGGTAACGTGAATGGGGAGATCGCCACGGCGCTCGCGGGCGTCGATGCACGCCGGCAGGCGCTGGTCGATCGCACCATGATTGAACTGGACGGAACCCCCAACAAGGGCCGCCTGGGCGCCAATGCCCTGCTCGGCGTGTCGCTGGCGGTGGCCCGCGCCGCCGCGGCCGCCAGCGGACTGGATCTGTTCCAGTATCTCGGCGGGCCGGGGGCCACGCGTCTGCCGGTGCCGCACATGAACATCCTCAACGGCGGCGTGCACGCCCACTGGCAGGGTGCGGATTTCCAGGAATTCATGATCGCACCCTTCGGCGCCGCCGATTTTCACCAGGCGCTGGAGTGGGGCAGCGAGATCTACCAGACCCTGCGGGACGTGCTGGAACAGAAGGGCCTTTCGGTCGGCGTCGGGGACGAGGGCGGTTTTGCCCCCCATGTGCGTTCCAACGAGGAACCTTTCGAGCTGATCGTGCAGGCTATCGAGAAGGCCGGTCTGCGGCCCGGTAGCGACGTCGGCATTGCCTGCGACCCGGCTTCGAGCGAGTTCTTCGACAACGGCCACTATCGCCTTCGCGCCGAGGACCGCGAGCTCAGCCCGGAAGAGATGGTCGACTACTGGGAATCGCTGGCCGGGCGCTATCCGCTGGTACTGCTGGAAGACGGCATGGCTCAGGACGACTGGGACGGCTGGAAACGGCTCAACCAGCGCCTCGGGGCGCGTATCGAGCTGGTCGGCGACGACGTCTTCTGCACTAACCCGCAGATCATCGCGCGCGGCATCGAGGAAGACATCGCCAACGCGGTGCTCATCAAGCTCAACCAGATCGGCACCCTCACCGAAACCGTCGAGGCGACGCGCCTGGCACGCAGTCACGGCTGGGGCGCTTTCGTTTCGCACCGCTCGGGCGAGACGGTGGACAGCTTTATCGCCGACATGACGGTCGCTCTGGATACCGGCCACCTCAAGACCGGCGCACCTGCGCGCGGCGAGCGTGTGGAAAAATACAACCAGTTGCTGCGCATCGAGGAACGCCTCGGCAGCGCGGCCCTGTATGCCGGGTCGGGCGCCTACGTGCGCCGGCCCGCTGCCTGAAGCGGAGGAAGCAGATATGACCGAGACTCACCCCAAACCCCTGGTCACGGCGGTGTTCGCCGACAAGGAACGCGCCCAGGCCGTGGTCGAGGAACTGGTGGAGAAGGATTTTCCCATGGACCAGGTGTCCCTGTTGCACCACGCCGGTGGTTCCGGCGACGATTTTCTCGGCCTGACCTACGAGAACGAGAAAGAACGCCTGTCGGTCTGGGGCGAACACGGCGCACTGTGGGGCGCCATCGGCGGACTGCTTGCGGGGGCCACCGGCCTGATCGTGGTGCCGGGCCTGGGTGCGCTGATGGTCGCCGGACCGCTGGTCGAGGCCATCATCGGCGCGGCTACCGGTGCCGGTCTGATGGCGGGTGCCGCGGCCGTCACCCACCTCACCACGGCCCTGCACCGCGCCGGCATCCCCGAGGAGAAGCTGGAGGAGCTGCACCAGGCGGTCATGGACGGCAAGACCCTGCTGATTCTTCATTGCGACCGCGACGACCGCTGCGGCAACGAGGATCCCCAGGCCTGGGTGCAGAAACTTCGCTGGGAAGGCGCCGAATCGGTCACCACCTTGCCTTGAGGAGGTAAACCGCGGTCGGAGGAGGGTGGTCACAATTCGGAAACATTTCCCCCCTATGCTGGGCGGCAGCGATCTGGATATCAGCCGGACAGGAGAACCCGTGCCCCTTCGAAACCGCCAGCTGCGAATGATTCTGTTGACCCTGGTCGCCGTGCTGCTGCTTCCCGCGGGTTCCGAGGGCGCAGCGACCAGTGGCGTGCCCGAGGCAGCCGTTTCGGGATCACTGGAACTCGGCGGATCGGTTGCGCTTGCCGATCTTGTCGGCGCCTGGGTTGCCGACTTCCGTCGTCGCTACCCGCTCATCGAGGTCACCGTTGCGGACCCCGGCAGCCAGGCCGGTATCGCCGCGCTCGTGAACGGCAGTGAAGATGCGGTGTTGCTGGGCGGCCCGCTCGATGAGGCCGCGCGCGCCCGCTTCGAGCAGCGCTACGGTTACCCGCCGAAACTCTATCCGGTCGCCAGCGACGGTGTGGCCGTGTACGTGAACGGCCTCAACCCGCTGCGGGAAATCACCCTGGCGCAACTCGACGCCATCTTTTCGTCCACCCGCCGTTGCGGCGGGAAGCAGGCCATCGAGCACTGGGGACAACTCGGCCTAGGGGGTAGACTCGAGGCGCTGCGCATTATCCCCTATGGCCTGGACGACAGTACCGGTGCCTGGCGGGTTTTCAGAGCGGTCGCCCTGTGCGGGGGCGATTTCCGGCCGGATTTCGGTGCCCTCGCGGGACCGGCCGCCGTGGAATCGGCCGTCGCTACCCGGATCGGCGCCATCGGTTTTTCCAGCAGCGCGCTGCGCTCTGCCGGCATACGCGCGCTGGCCGTGGCCACCGCCGACGGTGCAGCGGCGGTCCTGCCGGATCGGGAATCGATCCGCAGCCGGCGTTATCCCCTGAGCCGTACCCTTTCGATTGCGGTGAATCTGCCGCCGGGTGCCGGGTTGCCGCGCGCCCTGGGCGCCTTCGTCGACTACGTGCGCTCGGAGGCGGGCCAGCGCGTGGCGGCACGTTCGGGCTATGTACCCCTTGGCGGCGCGTCGGCGCGTTCCGGGGGCCGGTGAGGTGACCGGAACGCCCGGGTTCAGGTCTCGACTTCCAGGCTGGGGTTGGGCAGTCCGGCCAGCTTGCACAGCATCGGAATCGGTCCATGCGGAAACAGCTCGTAGAGAAAGTCGCGGTAGCTCTCCTCGTCATGGAAAGGCTTTCCCTCCAGCCTTGCGCGCTGCGCCAGCAGCTTGTGCATGGTGGGGTGGACCTGGTGGGCCTCGTAGTATTCCCGGAAATAGCGGATCAGTTCCCAGCCGGTCTCGGTGACGGGCTTGTGCCCGGCGGCCTCGTGGGCCCGCACCAGCGCTTCTGCCACATCTTCGTCCCAGTCGTCGGGGTTCAGCAGAAAACCCTCCTCATCGGTTTCGATGATCCTGCCATTGACTTCGATACTCATGACGCTACTCCCTGAATCGGTACCCGTGGTGGTATGTGCTGCTCGATGTTGGGTCGAAGGCCAAATTTTTCAAGGTCCGCAGGGACGGGGCAGGCGGCTGCCGTTCGCGTCTCCGCCATGCTATTCTGGAAACCCCGTCCGCAGGCGGTCTCCGCCCCGGCGAACGTTCCAGCAACAGGAGAACAGTCATGTCACTGCATCGTCTGTTCCTGGCCGGCATGCTGCTGGCCTTTACCACGGCCTCTGCGCAGGGAGGAAACATGGATTTCACGCTGACATCGCCCGCCTTCGGAGCCGGTGAGCCGATTCCGAGCCGGTATACCTGTGAGGGAGACGACATCTCGCCGCCGCTGGCCTGGTCAGGGGTGCCCGCCGGCACCCGCAGCCTGGTACTCATCGTCGACGACCCCGACGCCCCGGATCCGGCCGCGCCACGCATGACCTGGGTGCACTGGCTGGTATACAACCTGCCGCCCGACACCGGGGGCCTGCCCGAGGCGGTCACCGAGGCCGCGCTGCCGGCAGGTACGGGACTGGGCATCAACGACTTCAAGCGCACCCGCTATGGCGGTCCCTGTCCGCCGATCGGACGCCACCGCTACTTCTTCAAGCTCTACGCGCTGGATACCGTCCTGCCGGATCTGGGTACGCCGGACAAGCCGGCGTTGCTGGCGGCCATGGAGGGACACGTGCTCGCGGAAACGCAATTGATGGGCACCTATCTCAAGCAGCACTGAGAGTCGCCGGACCGCGCCCCGCTTGACCGGCGTCAAACCACGGAGGCCGGCAAGCGCTCATCATCGGCTGCTAGGAGCCTGTCCGAGTAATGATGGACCGACTGCGAGCGTGCTACAGCGGCCGCTTTTCGCGATCCTTTTCGTCGCATAGTCACCACTATGCTCCTCAAACGATCGCAAAAACCGCCTCGCTGTGCCTGGCTCTCGCTACGGTCCCCATTACTCGGACAGGCTCCTAGGCCCCTTGAACGAACAAAGGAACAGCCATGAGCGAATACGGCAACATAGTGGTGGCGGCGGATTTCTCCGGCGAGGCGCCGGCGGTGGTGCGCAAGGGCGTGGCGCTGGCGAAGTGTTTCGATGCCGGCATCCGCCTGCTGCACGTGATCGACTATTTCCCCGAAGACGTGCCGGTGGACCTGATCGCGCCGGAGAACGAGGATCCCGCCCGCTTCCTCATGGAGCGCGCCCGCGAACAGTTACGGCAGCTTGCCATCGATGCCGGCTGCGACACGGCAGCGACCGAAGTGGTCTTCAGTTCCCGCTCGGTGGCCCACGAGGTGGTCGACTATGCCGGCAGGGAGGGGGCCGACCTGCTGGTCATCGGCAGCCACGGACGTCACGGACTGTCCGAGATCCTGGGCGCGACCGCCACCGGCATCGCTCATCGCGCCCGCTGTGACCTGCTGGTGGTGCGGGCCGGGAAATAGGCCCCGCGGCTCGCTTCTGCCTCAGGGATTAAGCAGCCACAGGCCGGCGACGGCGAGCAGGGAACAGCCGATCAGGACATAGCTGGACAGTTTTACCACCGCCAGCGGGATGGTCTTGACGTCCAGGTGCGCCATGCCGACGTGCAGGTGTTCGTAGCGCCAGGCGGCCAGGAAGAAGGCGATGCCGCTGAACACGATGAGCGGCAGGGCGATGAGGCGGATACCCCACAGCGGCATGGTCTCGAGCATGAAGCGGGCGATGCCGAGACCGGCGGCCAGCGATGCCAGACCGGTACGGATCCAGGCGGCGTAGGTGCGTTCGTTGGCGAGAACGGTGCGGTCGAGCGCCAGGCTGGTGCTGTCGGGGGCGTTTTTCGAAGGGTCCATGCGGCGGCCGGCCGGTTACACTACTCGGTACGCACGATGTGCACGTCGCAGGGGGCGTGGCGCGTCAGGTGGGTCACCACCGAGCCGAAATGGGTCTCGGGCTGGCCGACGACGATGATACGGGCACCGAGTCTGCGCGCGTGCTGCTCCAGCGTGCGGGCCCGCGGTCCCGAGAGCACCTCGAGTTCCGAATGGCGTTCTTCAGGAAGTCCCAGGCGATGCTCGATGAGCCGACGGGCCCGGAGTTCGTCGTTGATTTCCTTCTGCTCGAATTCGCCCGCGACCACACCGCTGAGGTTGAATTCGTTGGCATAGTTGATGACGGCCGTGTCGTCGACGACGTGGACCAGCCGCAGCGGAAGTTTCATGCATTCGGCCAGCTGCTGTGCGCGCTCCGCCAGGGGGAGGAGGTCTTCCGACAGGTTCAGTGCGGCGATCACGCAGTTCAGTTTGATGTTCATGATGCAGGACTCTGTAGAAATGAATCGGTACGCACGCGCAGTATATCAGCTTGCAGGCGGACGGAACTCCACGGGCCGGTCAGCGAAACCAGCCTCTGCGCCAGAAATACCATAGCAGTCCCGCCGCGATGAACAGCATGACCGTCAGTACCACCCAGTAGCCGTATTCCCAGTACAGTTCCGGCATGTGGCGGAAGTTCATGCCGTAAATGCCCGTGATCAGCATCAGCGGCATGAAAATCGCCGAGATGATGGTAAGGACGCGCAGGCGGTTGTTGGTGCGGTCCTGGAGCAGCAGCAGGAAGTGCCGGTCGAGCTCGTCGAGATGATCCTCGATGCGCTCGAGATAGCGCAGGCTGTGCTCGATGTGGGCGACGACGTCGCGCAACGGCTCGCGGATGCGCTGCAGGTCCAGCAGCGGACTGTCCAGCGACAGCAGCGCCATCAGCGTGCGGTGCCTGGCTTCCAGGGCGATCTCGAAATGGGCGGCCGCGCGTTTCAGGGCGAGTATGCGTCTGCTGATCCATTCCTCGTCCAGCGGCTGTTCCATGTCGGTCTCGAGCTGGTCGACGCTGCGGCGTGCCTGCAGCGTCAGTTCGCTGCTGCGATCGACGATGGCGTCCAGCAGGGCGAACAGGCGCGACTCGATGGCCGATTGCCCGCTTGCTTTCATCTTCAGGTCGATCAGTGCGAGTTCGTCGTCGGGCCGGGGTTCGACGTTGCGTATCGTCACCAGCGCGTTGGGGAAGCAGAGGATGCTGAGCTTGGGGTGCAGGGAGTCCCGCCAGTCCAGGGTCAGGGGGAGCTGCAGGGCCACCATGCCGTCGTAGGTGTAGACGCCGGAGAAGGCCTCGGTATCGAGGCAGCGCTCGACGACCAGGGGATCCGGGTGCAGGGTGGCGAGATATCCGCTCAGTGTCCGGGCGTCCGGTTCGGCGATGTCGACACGGTACAGTCGCCCGCTCTCGCGGCGGTGTGCCAGGAAGTCGGACCAGTCGCGAGCGACCGCCTGGTGTTCGATGAATTCGAATACGCGGATCGATGCGAGATCCCCGGTGCCGGGACTGGCAGGCATGCGGTTCCTCCGGTCTGCAGGATGTTCCTGTTTCAGCTCCGCGAAGCCGCGGTGTGCAACGGCCGCTTGAGTCGCTGCAGAAAACCGCGATGTCGCGGCACCCGGTGCTGCAGGTGACGGTAGACCTGTACCTTGACGATATCGGTAACGAAGGCCGAGGCGATGGAATAGCCCCAGATCAGCGCCACCTCCGGCCAGGTGATGGGCGTGATCAGTCCGAAACCGTACACGGCCAGGATGGTGGCTGCCACCTTGGTCACCACGGCCGACCATACCATCACCGGTGCCGGCCAGGGACGTTCCCAGAAGTGCCCGCGGGTGCGCGCCACGAACAGCACCAGGTGACCGGCGACCGCCATCTTCAGGAATACGTAGGTCTGTACCTGGGCGACGTCGAGCTTCAGCCAGTCCATGGCCAGCAGCAGCATACCGAAGCTGCCGACGACGCCGACGATGCCCATGGCCGTGGCGACGGTGATCACCTGGCGCATGTTCCAGCGCACCGGCTGCTTCTCCAGGCCGGTATGGTCATAGGCGATGGTCATGATGGGCACGTCGTTGAAGAAGGCCAGCAGGATGATCATGATCGCGGTGATGGGATAGAAGTTGAAGAACACCATGGCGAACACCACGAAGAACATGATGCGTATGGTCTCCGAGATGCGGTAGATGGCGTAGGCGTTCATGCGCTCGAAGATGCGGCGCGCCTCCTCGATGGCATTGACGATGACCGACAGCCCGGGAGCGGTCAGCACCAGGTCGGCGGCAGCCCGCGCCGCATCGGTGGCGCCGCTGACGGCGATGCCCACGTCGGCCTGTTTCAGCGCCGGGGCGTCGTTGACCCCGTCGCCGGTCATGCCGGTGATGTGATCGCGGCTCTGCAGCAGCTTGACGATGGCGAACTTGTGTTCCGGGAACACCTCGGCGAAGCCGTCGGCCTTCTCGACGGCCTCGGCGCCGGCCGCATCCTCGCTGCCGTCCTTTTTCACCGGCAGGATGTCGGCCTTGAGGATGTTGCTGCCGAGACCGAGCTGCTGCGCGATCTGGCGGGCGATGGCGACGTTGTCGCCGGTGACCATCTTGGTCTTGACGCCGTAGGCGCACGCATGGGCGATGGTTTCGGCCGAGTCCTCCCGCGGCGGATCGAACAATGACAGGATACCGAGGAAGGTCCAGTGCTCATCACCCTCGGCCTTGCGGGCCACGCCCAGCGCGCGGTAGCCGCGACTGGCGAAGTCGTCCACCACCTTGTTCGCGCGTTGGCGTTCCTCGTCGGACAGCGCGGACATGGCCATGATGACCTGCGGCGCGCCCTTGCTCACCTGGAACGCCTTGCCGTCGGCGTCCGTGATGCTGGCCTCGGTGCGCTTGTGCACCGGGTCGAAGGGCACGAAGGCCGTCTGCCGGTAACGGTCGACGGCCTTGGGATCCTCGAGCCCCTGGAGGATGGCCAGGTCGATGGCGTCGCGGTCCTCTGCGCGCGAGGCGAGCGAGGCCGCCAGGATCACCTCCTGCGGATCGGCGGCGCTGAACAGCTCGACCTCGCCCAGCGTCAGCCGGTTCTGCGTCAGGGTGCCGGTCTTGTCGGAACACAGCACGTCCATGCTGGCCATCTCCTCGATGGACTCCAGGCGCGTGACGATGGCCTTGAGACGCGAAAGCGCCATGGCGCCGACGGCCATGGTCATGGACAGCACCGCCGGCATGGCGACCGGGATCGAGGCCACGGTCAGGATCAGGGCGAACTGCACCAGTTCCAGCCAGGGCGCGTGGCGGTGGAGCTGGAACAGCACCAGGACGGCGACCAGGGCGATGCTGACGTAGATCAGGTAGTCACCGATGGTCAGCACCGCCTTCTGGAAATGCGAGACGGTATGGGCCTGTTCCACCAGCCCGGCGGTCTTGCCGAAGCGGGTGTTCTTGCCGGTCGCGGTCACCTCGGCGATCACTTCACCCTGCTTGGCCACGGTACCGGAGAAGGCCTCGTCGCCACTGCGCTTGGTTACCGGCAGCGACTCGCCGGTGAGTGCCGACTGGTCGACACTGAGGTAGTCACCCTCGGTGAGCCGGACGTCCGCCGGTATCACGTCACCCAGGCGGATGCGGATGATGTCGCCGGGCACCAGCAGCTTGGCGTCGATTTCCTGCCACTGACCGTCGCGCAGCACGCGCGCGCGCATGGCCAGCTGTTTCTTCAGCGCCTCGACGGCGTTGCCCGCGGTGTATTCCTGCCAGAAGCCGACGCCGGCGTTGAACAACAGCAGGGCGACGATGATCCAGAAGTCGGGCCAGTGCTGCACGATCGCCGAGAGCACGGCTGCCACCTCGATCATCCAGGGGATGGGGCCCCAGAAATAACCGAGCAGCCTGCGCAGCGCGGAGACCTGTTTTTCCTCCAGCGCGTTGGGGCCATATTGCTGAAGGCGGCGCGCCGCCTCGGCGGAACTGAGCCCTCCGGCAAGCGCTTGCTGATCCTTCGGTTCCGTCATCGTCGTGTCTCCCTGTCAGTCTTTACCGGCGCCATCATCGCCGGCATCCGGCAGCAGCTCGATGCCCAGATGGTGCGCGAGCGCAAACAGCGCCGGCAGCGTGATGAAGGACATGGGGAGGATGCCCACGGTGACCACACCCATGTCCCTGAGAAAGCGCAGCAGCGCCCGGTTGGCCCGTTCCACCTCGTCCTTTCCGGCCTCGCGCCGCAATACGCGGCGGTAGGTCTTCACCACCTCGCGGGCTTCGGCGCTGTCGCGTGCCAGGGCGCGTTTGATCGCCCGCAGGGTTCCGCGGAGCTGGTTGCGCAACTCCTCACCGGCAAAATGCGGACGCCAGTGATGTTCGAGTCTTTGCAGGAGCTGCCGCGCATCCTTTTCCCAGCCGGCATGCATCAGTGCGTTTCTCCGCGAGCACTATCCCGGGGCACGAAGGTTCTGTCTGTCATCCATGTGACAGGCGTGTCCGGAACGATCACGTCCGCCGTGTCCGGTGATGTTGCAAGCGCTCGAGGATGACGCCTGCGTGTGCCCGGAGCGCTTCGAGATCGCGAACCACCCAGTGGTTGCGTTCGCCGTGCAGAATACCGGCGCGGCGCAGCTCCTGCAGGTGTCGGTTCACGACCTGGCGCGCCGCACCGACCATGCGGGCCAGCGATTCGTGGGTCAGGCCGCTGATGAGACGCACGGGTGCCGGGTCATCGCCATTGGATCCGGGCACCGGTGGCTGGGTGTGATGCAGGATCAGGCGCGCCAGCCGGGTGGCCGTGTCGTGCAGGGCCAGGTCGGAGGCCAGTGATTCCATGGAACGCAGGCGTTCCCCGACATAGGGCAGAAACTCGCGGTTGAACTCGGGATGGCGTTCGATCCAGGTTCGTACCGCGGGGATGGGCGCGGTCAGGAGTTCGAGATCGTCGAGCGCCAATGGTTCGGCATCGTGTGGCTGGTCGTCGAGCAGGGTGACGATATCGAAACCGTCCCCCGGCCCCAGCAGGAACAGGGTGATGCTCCTGCCGGTGTCGGGTGCGCTGCGGGTGATCTCGACCCGGCCCTCGAGTACCAGGTAGAACTGTCTTGCCAGCAGCCCCGGGGTTCTTCGGGTGCCCTTGCGCCAGGTCTCGAAGCGGAATTCCCGCAGCATGTTGTCCAGCACCGTCTCCGGCAGGCGGGCAAACAGCGGTGAGCGTCGCAGTTTGCTCTGGCAGTGATGATAGAGACTCGAGCGCTTGTCCATGGTCCGCCGACTATAGAAGAACGGTCCTGAAAATCAATCGAATATGAGTGTGCGCCGGGTACCGGCGTACTCGATCGACCGGACTGTCACGCAGGTGACAGTGGCCGGCTGGTGCTGTGCTAGGCTAACACTACGAACGGCTGGCGGCCGTCTGTTTCAGTGGAGGGTGGATATCCGGGACGGAATCGCCGGCCCGTGTACAGGAGAGAGCCGGCAGATGGCGACCAGAGACGGACACGCAGAACGCTCGTTGGAGGTCCTGTTCCATGCCGATGGCATCCATGGCGTCAGCGGCGAGGAACTCGACTGCGGACGGGTGATGGCGATCGCGCGCGCTTTCGGCGACAGCCTCAACGAAGGTGACGGTCGCTTCGTGGTCGGTCACGATGCGCGCATCAGTTCGGCCTCCCTGGCCGAGGCGGTGAGCCTGGGCCTGCGATCCGGGGGGCACCACGTAACCCATATCGGCCTGTGCACCACGCCGATGGTCGGCTGGGTGGGTGCCGAAGGGGGCTACGACGGCAGCGTCATGATCACCGGTGGCCATCGGCCACCGGAATACAACGGCCTGAAACTCTGTGGCCGGGATGCGCTGCCGCTGACGGCGAGGGACGGTCTGCCGCAGGTCCGCTCGCGGGTACGCCTGCCATTTGCCTTCGACCGATCGTGCACGCCGGTCATCGAACACCGTCGCCCCCTGGACGACTACAGCTGCGTGGTCCGCCGCTTCCTGCGTGGGGCCGGTCCGCTGAAACTGGCCATCGATGCCGGGAACGGGGTTGGCGGTATCGATACCCGGCGGGTGTTCGACCATTTTCCGCACCTGTGGCGCCACGAAATCGATTTCGAGCCGGATGGACGCTTTCCGCACCGTTCCCCGGATCCCTTCGCCAGTGGCGCGCTGGAGCGGCTGTCCGAGTGCGTCGTCAAGCACGGTTGCGCTTTCGGTCTTGCCTTCGATGGCGATGCCGATCGCGCCGCCGTGGTCGACGAACGAGGACAGCCGGTGGCGCCCGGTGTGATCGGCGCGCTGGTGGCACTGCGTTTGCTGGGGCGCAAGCCGGGGGCAACCGTCCTGTACGATCCCGGTTGTGGCCCGGCCGTGGCCGACGCCATCGAGGGCGGTGGCGGTTCCGCGCTTGCCTGTGGCAGTGATCGCAGCAGCATACAGGCCGCGATGCGGGAGCGGAAGGCCCTGTTTGCGCTGGACGCCAGTGGTCGCTGCTACTATTCCGATCTCCACGGTACGGATAATGCCTTGCGCACCCTCGTGGAGCTGGTGCAGGTGCTTTCGGGTGCGGCGCAGACCCTTTCAGAACTGGCCGGGATCATCGACCAGGGGTCGGCCGCCTGAGTACTCCTGTAGCGTACGGGACATGGCGGCATGTCGGAGACTTCGGCAGCCGCGGGACAAGGAGCTGGACAATGGGTGAGATGAGTGAAAAGCTGAAGCAGATCGCGAGCCTGACGCAGAGGCTGGAGGCCGATTATCCTGCCGAGACCGGGGCCTTTCTCGGCTTCCTGCAGAAGGCCGAGGCCGGCAAGGCGTTGCCGCTGAAACAGAAGGAACTGATCAACGTGGCCCTGGCGGTGGCCGCCCAGTGCGAATGGTGTATCGCCTTCCACGTCGAGCAGGCGCTGAAGGCGGGTGCCAGCCGGGACGAGGTCGTGGAGGCGGGCTTCATGGCGGTCATCATGCATGGCGGGCCGGCCTACATGTACATGACGCCGCTCTTTCAGGCGCTGGATGAATTCGCCGGCAAGGAGGAAGGCGAAAAATGATCAATGGCCACGGAAGACACGGATGAACACGGACGGAACAAAGGATCTCTTTCCGTGTTCATCCGTGTGTTCCGTGGCTGGCTGCATTCATGTATGTTGTCTGATCGCGCGCCATCGGGCAGCGGACAGCAAGCAGTATTGTAACGATGGGGAGAACTGAGATGATGCACATGGATTTCTTCATGGTGGGACCGCCGCTGATCGCGCTGCTGTCCGGTATCGCCATCCTGATCTGGCCGAAACTGTTGAACTACATCGTGGCCTTCTACCTGATCCTGTTCGGTCTGGTGGGGCTGATGGCCGTGCTGTAGGGGCGGCGATGGAATCACGCACACTGCGGGCGCTGTTGCACGACATGCTGCTGGCGCGCGCCTTCGAGGAACGCGCCGCCGAGGAGTATACGCGCGGCAACATCGCCGGCTTCCTGCACCTCTATCCGGGCGAGGAAGCGGTGGCGGTGGGCGTGCTGCACGCCGCCGAGCCGTCCGACTACATCGTCTCCACCTATCGCGAGCACGTGCACGCGCTGGTGCGCGGCATCCCGCCGGGCGTGCTCATGGCCGAGCTGTTCGGCCGCAAGGACGGCTGCAGCGGCGGTCTCGGCGGTTCCATGCACCTGTTCGACCGCGAGCGGCGCTTCATGGGCGGCTACGCCATCGTCGGCGAGACCTTCCCGGTGGCGGCCGGCATCGGCTATGCGGTGGCCATGCGCCAGCTGCCGGAGGCGGTGATCTGCTTCTTCGGTGACGGCGCGGTCAACCAGGGTACCTTCCACGAAGCCCTGAACATGACGGCCCTGTGGCAGCTGCCGGTGCTGTTCGTGTGCGAGAACAACCGCTACCAGATCGGCACCGAGATCCACCGTCATTCGGCGGTGGCGGAAGTCTACAAGCGCGCCTGCGGTTACCGCATTCCGGCGCACCGGGTGGACGGCATGGACGTGCTGGCGGTACACGAGGCCACGCAGGCCGCCCTCGCCGAGATCCGCGGCGGCAACGGACCGCAGTTCCTGGAATTCGAGACCTACCGCTTCCGCGGCCACTCCATGGCCGATCCCGGCCTGTATCGCTCGAAGGTGGAGGTACAGTCCTTCGAACAGGAGGACCCGATCACGGTCGCCATTGCCGAGACCGTGCCGGCCTATCCCAGCCAGGAGCAGATCGCCGCCGCCGGTCCCGACAGCATCGCGCGCCTGTCCGAGCACCTGAACGATGCCGGCCACCTGTCCACCGACCAGCTCGAGGCCATGAAGGCGGAGATCGGGCGGATCGTGGAGCAGGCGGTCGAGTTCGCGGCCAACAGCCCGGAACCGACCATGGCCGACGCGGTGGCGGCACTGGAGTGCAATCGCGGCACCGAGGTGCTGATCTGATGGCCGGGGAGGTGCTCTACTGGCAGGCGCTGAACCGCGCCCTGGACGCCGAACTGGCGGCCGACGATGCGGTGTTCGTGCTGGGCGAGGACGTGGGCCTCTATGGCGGCAGCTACCGCGTCACCGAGGGGCTGTACGCCAGGTATGGCGAGTGGCGCCTGCGCGACACGCCGATCTCGGAAGGGGGGTTCACCGGCCTCGGCGTCGGTGCGGCGCTGGTGGGCATGCGCCCGGTGGTGGAGATCATGACCATCAACTTCGCCCTGCTGGCGCTGGACGCCATCATCAACATGGCGGCAAAGATCCCCTTCATGTCCGGCGGACAGTTCCCCATGCCGCTGGTGGTGCGCATGCCCGGCGGTGTCGCCAAACAGCTGGCGGCGCAGCACTCGCAGCGCCTGGAGCAGACGCTGATGAACGTGCCGGGGCTGCGCATCGCGGTACCGGCCACGCCGCAGGACGCCTGGTGGCAGCTGCGCCAGGCCATCCGCAGCGACGAGCCGATCATCCTGCTGGAACACGAACTGCTGTATTTCAGCAAGGGCCCGCTGGACGAGACCGCCGAGGCGCCGCCCATGCACCGTGCGAGCTGCAGGCGCGCCGGCCCAGACCTGACCATCGTCGCCTATTCGCGCATGGTGGACCTGTCGCTGCGGGCCGCGGCCCGGCTGGCGGAGCAGGGGATCGAGGCGGAGGTCATCGACCTGCGCAGCCTGCGTCCGGTGGACTGGGACACCTGTGCCGAATCCCTGAAAAGAACCCATCGGCTGCTGGTGGTGGAAGAGGACTCGCGGTTTGCCGGCGCCGGCGCCGAGATCGTCGCCGGCCTGACGGAGCGATGTTTCTTCGATCTCGACGCGGCGCCCGAACGGGTCGCCGGGCGTGAACTGCCGATTGCCTTCAATGCGAGCCTGGAAGCGGCCAGCATCCCGCGGCCTTCGGATATCGTCGCAGCAGGGAAAAAGCTGTGTGCCAGGTAGCTTGTGCGGGGGGCAGCTTGCGCTTCGCTGCCGCGGTTTGAAGAGGGAGTCGATCGCCACGGAAGACACGGAAAAGGCAGGTGAAGCATTTCCGCGCCTTCCGTGTCGTCCGTGGCTAATACTCATGAGGCTGGAAACCGCTGCCGCACAGGCATAAGCCGGCAACATATGTAATTCCATATATGCTACCATGCAGGTAAGGAATACCGCCCCTTTTCGGAGCCATCATGGAAAAGAAGAAGATCATTCGCCCGGTTGTCATCCTGCTGATTCTCGCGCTCGCCGGCGGCGGCTGGTGGTACACGCACCGCGAACAGGGTAATGCGACCGACACCCTGGTCCTGTACGGCAATGTCGATATTCGGGAGGTCGACCTCGCCTTCAACAACAGTGAACACATCGACCGTATCCTGGTGCAGGAGGGCGACCGGGTGCGCAAGGGGCAGCTGCTGGCGACCATGCACAATGAGCGCATGGCGGCGGAACTGGCGGCGGCGAAAGCGCGGGTGGCGACCCAGAAGGCGGTGGTCGAGCGTCTGGAGAACGGCACCCGCCCCGAGGATATCCGCAAGGCCAGGGCGGATGTCGCCGCCGCACAGGCGCGGGTGGTCGACGCCGAGCGCACCTACCAGCGCACCCTGCGACTCTACAAGAACAAGGCGGCCTCGAAACAGGCGGTGGACGACGCCGAGGCGGCGCTTCATACCGCTCGCGCCGACCTCAAGGTGGCCGAGGAGGCGCTGGCGCTGGCCGTGGA
>DROT01000030.1 GCA_011321775.1 Gammaproteobacteria bacterium
GGGGAGTGATCAGGTGGCCGCCGGTTTCGGTCTGCCACCAGGTATCGACGATGGGGCAGCGGCCGTCGCCGACCACGTGGTAATACCATTCCCAGGCTTCCGGGTTGATGGGTTCGCCCACGGTGCCGAGGATGCGCAGGCTGGCGCGGGAGGTCTTTTTCACCGGCGCGTCGCCTTCGCGCATCAGGGCGCGGATGGCGGTGGGCGCGGTGTAGAAGACGTTGACTTGGTGCTTGTCCACGGCCTGCCAGAAGCGCGAGGCATCGGGATAGGTGGGGATGCCCTCGAACATGAGGGTGGTGCCGCCGATGGCCAGCGGGCCATAGACGGTGTAGCTGTGGCCGGTGACCCAGCCGACGTCGGCGGAACACCAGAAGATGTCGCCGTCGTGCAGGTCGAAGGTGTATTTGGTGGTCATGGCGGCATACAGCAGATAGCCGCCGGTGGTGTGCAGCACGCCCTTGGGCTTGCCGGTGGAGCCGGAGGTGTAGAGGATGAACAGGGGATCCTCGGCGTCCATTTCCTCGGCCGGGCAGTCGCCGTCGGCCTGTTGCATGAGTTCGTGGTACCAGACGTCACGCTTCCCGTCCCAGCCGATTTCGCCGCCGGTATGGCGGATGGTCAGCACCGTGTGTACGTTGGGGCAGTTGGCCACGGCCTCGTCGGTGTTGGCTTTCAGGGGCACGCGCTTGCCGCCGCGCACGCCCTCGTCGGCGGTGATTACCACCCGGCAGTCGGAGTCGAGAATGCGATCCTTGAGCGCCTCGGGCGAGAAGCCGCCGAAGACCACCGAGTGCACGGCGCCGATGCGGGTGCAGGCGAGCATGGCAAAGGCGGCTTCCGGGATCATGGGCATGTAGATGCAGACCCGGTCGCCTTTTTTCACGCCACGGCTTTTGAGCACGTTGGCCAGCTTGCAGACCTGTTCGTGCAGTTCGTTGTAGGTAATTTTCTTGTCGACGGAAGGGTCGTCGCCTTCCCAGATGATGGCCACCTGATCGCCGCGGCTGGCCAGGTGGCGGTCGATACAGTTGACGCTGACGTTGAGCTTGCCGCCCTCGAACCAGCGGATGTGGGCCTTCTTGTAGTCCCAGTCGAGGACCTTGTCCCAGGGTTTGTTCCAGTCGAGAAATTCACGCGCCTGTTCGGCCCAGAAGCCTTCCGGATCGTCGAGGGACTGTTGATACAGGCGAAAATACTGCTCTTCGGTAATGTGGGCCCGGGCGGCGATATTCTCGGGGACGGGGTAGATCTTTTCCTCTGACATGGTTGGCTCCTGGAATGCGAACGGCAGTGTAGCGGAATTATGTGCCGTTGCCGGGAGGCGCGCAACAGGCGCTGCCGTGGCGGCGGATTACTCCCGGGTCTGGCGGTTCATCAGTTCGATCTCATAGATGTAGCGTTGTATCTTGCTGGCGATGTCGCTGCTGGGGTTGTGGAACATGCAGCCGAAACGCTGTCCGGCGTCGGGCTCGTCCTGTTTCAGCGGCAACTGGTTCATGATTTCGATGTTGACCAGGCCGGAGTCCTCGTCGGGCAGGATCAGGCGGCTGCTGTTGAACATCATGCCCGGCTCGATGGGATATTTCAGTTCCTCGACGCGAATGGCCAGTCCGGCCACGCTGATGTCGAGAACCGGGTAGGGCACCAGCACTTCGTCGTCGTGGATCAGCTCGCAGAAGACCTTGTCAC